>NZ_CP146232.1:3997500-4306250 GCF_037040815.1 Pararoseomonas sp. SCSIO 73927 | reverse complement strand
AGCATCCCCGTCTCGATCCGCGCGACGAGCGGAAGATGGTCCGACGCCCCGCGCGCCAGCTTCGTGTCGTGCGCCCTGCGGTCCACCACAAGCCCGTGCGGCAGGCCCATGATCCGGTCCAGCGCCAGCATGGGGCGGAAGGCCGGGAAGGTGTGGACCGGGGGCTGGTGCCCGAATACCGCCTCCAGCACGCCGAGTGCCGATGCCCTGGGGCGCCACTCGTTAAGGTCGCCCATCAGCAGCGTGGGCATGGGCGGCCCCTGCCCGATTGCCTGAAGCAGCGCTTCGGCCTGGTGGTGCCGGCGCGCGGCGCCGAGGCTGAGATGGGTCGCCACCACCCGGAAGGCGCCCCATCCCAGGTCGAGTTCCGCCAGGATCGCCCCGCGCGGCTCCAGGCCGCCGATCCGCAGGCCGACCGGCGGCCGCAGCACCCTCGCGCCCGGGCGGACGAGTAGCACGTTGCCGCGCCACCCCTGCTCGCCCGCACGATCCGTGACGGAGAGGGGCAGCAGCCCGGCCTCGCGCTCCAGCCAGGCAGCGTCGAACATGGCCCGCCCGGGGCGCAGCCAGTGCTGGGCCTCCTGCAGCGCGACGAGGTCGGCCCCCGTCTCCGCGATCACCCGGGCGATGCGGGCGGGCCGGAAGATCCCGGCGGTGCTGCGGCCGCGATGGGCGTTGTAGGTGGCGACGAGCACGGGATCAGCGCCGGGGCCAGAGCAGCCCGGCCAGGGCGGCGCCGAGGGTGGTGAGGACCACGTCGGTCCAGGTGTCCGTCCAGTCCCCGATCAGCCCGGTCGCGTACTCGAAGGCCTCCCAGACCGTGCCGAGGTTCAGCCCGAACAGGGTTGCGGCGAGCACGAGGCGGAGCCGGCCGCGCGGGCGCCCGTCCGCCGCGAGCAGCGCCAGGAATACCGCCCCGGACAGCCCGCCGCTGACGAGGTGGACGACCTCGTCATAGGGGTTCTGCCCATAGAACCAGTTCAGCCCGTAGCCGGGGCTTGAGACAAGGGAGGCCAGGGCCGGCACGGCGTCCAGGCCTCGTGGCAGGGCACGGATGCGCCGGGGAAGGACCCCCATCCGCTCCCGCGGCGGCAGGATCAGGCCAAGGCAGCCCAAGGCGGCCAGGGCCGTGCCCCCGGCGGCATTGCCCTTCTCCAGGGTCCAGAACCAGAAGGCCACGCCGAGAAGGGCGAGGATGGACGCCCAGGCCAGGGGCGACTGGCGCCGCAGGTCGTCCCTTGTCAGCAGCGGCAAGGGTGACGCCTCCCCGGCCGGGTTGGCCACCGAGCGCGCCCCCGGAGCTTCGCCGGTCGTGCAGGAAGGGCCTGCCGACGGGGATCGCCCGTTCCGGCGCCGGCCGCGATGGCCGGGCGAAGCTGTCCGAAGCGCGCGCGGCGCATGGGCATGGGCTAACCTTCCAGTGAGCACGTACGGTGCCGGAAACGGCGGCGACGGCCGTGGGCTTCCAGGCCGCCCGTGTCTTCCTGCAACAGCGGACATCCAGGCGGCGGCCGGGCCAGACCTGTCAGCGGCGGGCAGCGGCCGCGAAATTCCGCTGGACATGCAGGTGAGTCGTCCGACGATCCGTTGCCGCCCCGCCCCGGAGCATCGAGGCCCGGGGCGTTGGCGGAGGTTACTGCACGCTGATTCTCTGCTCGCGGATGATGCGGGACCAGCGGTCGGACTCGGCAGCGATGCGGCGGGCGAAGCTGTCCTGCGTGTTGGGCAGGTAGATCAGCCCCTGATCCTCCAGCAGCTTCTTCACCTCCGGCGTGCCGGCGGCCTCCGTGTAGGCCTGGTAGAGCCGGTCGATCACCGGGCGCGGCGTGCCGGCGGGGGTGATCACGGCGTACCAGGTGACGACATCCGCGTCCGGGTAGCCGGCCTCCACCATCGTCGGCACGTCCGGCAGCTGCGGGATACGCTGCGGCGTGGTGACGGCCAGCGCCCTGATGGCGCCCGCCCTCAGCTGCGGCAGCATCAGGGGCAGCGTGTCGAACATCGCGTGCACGTCGCCTTGCAGCATGGCCGGCAGGGATTCGTTCGTGCCCTTGTAGGGCACGTGCTCCATCTGGATGCCGTCCCGCTCCTTCAGCATTTCGAAGATCAGGTGCTGCGCGGTGCCGACGCCGACGGAGGCGGCGTTCATCCGCCCCGGCCGCTCCTTCACCATCGCGACGAGATCCGCCACGCTGTTCACGGGCAGGTCCTTCTTCACCACCAGGACGAGCGGCGAGGCGGCGAACATGGTCACCGGCACCAGGTCGCGCCGCGCGTCGTAGGGCATGTCCCGGTAGAGGTGCGGAAAGATGGTCAGCGGGCCGAGGTTGCCCATGCTGATCGTGTAGCCGTCCGGCACCGCGCGCGCGATCTCCGCCACCCCGATGCGGCCGCCCGCGCCCGCCTTGAAGTCGTTCACGATCGGTTGGCCGATACGGCGGGAAACCTGATCGTTGTAGCCGCGCGCGATGAGGTCATTCAGCCCGCCGGGCGGCCAGGGGATGATGAAGCGCACGGGCTTCGTTGGCCAGGATTGGGCGAGCGCCGGCCGGGCCAGGGAGAGCGCGCCGGGAAGGGCGAGGAGCGCGGCGAGGTCGCGGCGGCGCGGGCTGGGCATGGGTGGTCGATCCCTGGAGGACGGGCGATCAGTCGATGCAGCGATCATGCCAGGATCGGTTTGACCCGCCAGGGGCCGCCGCGCGAGGGTCCGCCTATGCAGCCCGAACACCTTCTTCCCATTGGCGGCCGCGCCGCCTGGACCGGCGCGGAGCTGACGCGCGACGAGAGCTGGGTCTTTCGGCTGGACGAGGCCGCGGTGGCGGAGATCGACGCGGCCCTGGCCGGCGTCCGCGCGCGCGGCCTGCCCTTGTCGCGCATCTGCGCCGCGGACTTCCCCCTGCCCGGCCTGCGGAGGACCCTGGCTGCCGTTTCTGAGGAGCTGGAGAACGGGCGCGGCCTGGTCCGCATCGCCGGCCTGACGCCCGGGCGCTACACGGCGGAGGAGCTGAACGCGGTGTTCTGGGGCCTGTGTGCCCATCTCGGCACGCAGCTGCCGCAGAACACGGAAGGCGAGATCCTGGCCGAGGTGAAGGATGAGACCGGAACCGGCGCGGCGGTGACAGGGGCGGACGCGGGCGGCGCCGTGCCCTCCGCCCGCGCGCGGTCGCGCTCCACCGGCCCGCTGCGCTTCCACACCGACAAGTGCGACCTGCTCTGCCTGCTCTGCGCCTCCAACGGCATCGCGGGCGGGGAGAGCCGGATTGTGTCCACCATCGCGCTGCACGACGCGATGGCGGAGCGGCGGCCGGACCTGCTGCGCGTGCTCTACGAGCCCTTCCACCGCATGCGCCCGGCCGACGAGGAGGGTGACGACGTGTCCGACCGCGTCTTCACCATGCCCGTCTTCTCGCGCGGGCCGACCGGCGCCTTCACCAGCCAGTACTCCCGCACCTACGTGGAGATGGCGCATGCCGAGCCCGGCGTGCCGCCGCTGCGGCCGGAACAGGTTGAGGCGATGGACATGCTGGCCGCGCTCGCGGACGAACTCTGCCTCCAGATCCCCTTCGAGCCCGGCCAGATCCAGCTGATGAACCAGCACGTCACTTACCACGGCCGCACGGCCTACGCGGACGACGCGGCGCACGGTGCGTCGCGCGTGCTGCTGCGGATCTGGCTTGCGGCGCCGAACAGCCGGGCCCTGCCCGCGGGGCACGCCGTGCAGTGGGGCAGCACGGCGCCGGGCGCGATCCGGGGCGGGGCGATGCCCGGGCGCTCCGCTCTGGCGGCGTGACGGCGCTTCACCCTTCGCCAACTTCCGCTTGACATGCTTCGGCCGGGCACGCGATACGCCCGGCCCCGAAACGGCGTGAACCGCCGCCCGCGTTCACCGCACCACAGGGAAGGAGGAGGTTGGCATGGATCGATACGACGCACCGAACGCCCACCGGCCCTTCCCAGGCTATCCGGTCCGGAGCGCGGCCATCCTGCCGATGCTGCCCGAACGGCGCTGCACCTCTCTCCCCTCTCCGGCGCGCCCGGGACCGGGGTCCGCCGCCGGGTGACGCGCCCGGCACCGCCCTGAGGGGCGGTTCCGGCCCCTCTCCCGCTCCGCCCGCCGGATCACCCATCCGCGGACGGCATCGTGACAGTCAACCCATCCTTCCCGCGCGTCGGTGCCGCCCTTCGGCCTGCCGTCGCGCATCCCCTTCCCGCCCCGCACGCTTGCGCGGGGCGGGACCGGTTCCGCGCGGGCACGTCGTGCCTGCCGGGCCGTCTGGGCAGAACGGCGCGCGGGGCCCGGCCGCGCATCCCGACGTGGAGAACCTTCCGATGAGACAGCCCGACTCCCTGGAGATCCGCTGCCGCGAGCTCGCGCTCGCCGCCGGCATCGACCCCGACTCCCGTATTCCCAAGCCCGGCGAGGAGCTCGATGGGCGCGGCATGCCGGCCTGGTGCGGCTTCCGCGACGCCGCGCGCGCCGAGCGCACCGCCGCCCAGGTCGCGAGCGTTGCCGTGGGCGCGCAGGAGCCCGCCTGGCGCGACGCGCCGCTCACCGTGTTCGGCGCGCATGACGAGGGCACGATCGGGCAGATGCGCAACTGCCTCGCCGTCGGGCGCCCCGTGGCGGGCGTGATCTGCGCGGACGGACATCTCGGCTACGCGCAGCCCGTGGGCGGCGTCATCGCCTATGAGGGGCAGGTGAGCATCTCCGGGGTCGGCTTCGACATCGGCTGCGGCAACATGGCCGTCCGGCTGGACCTGCCTTTCGAGGAGGTGCGGGACCGCGTCCCGGAGGTGCTGGCGGACATCCGCCGCCACGTGTCCTTCGGCGTCGGCCGCGCCAACGCGGAGCGCGTGGAGCACCCGCTGCTCGACGACGACGACGCGTGGCGCGCCTCCGGCATGAGCGACTACCGCCAGAAGGCGGCGGCGCAGCTCGGCACGGTGGGGTCCGGCAACCACTACGTGGACCTGTTCCGTGACGAGGCGGACCTCGTCTGGATCGGCGTCCACTTCGGCAGCCGCGGGCTGGGGCACAGCAGCGCCACGCGCTACCTGAAGGCGGCGGGGGGCAAGGACGGCATGCACGTCCCGCCGGCGGTGGTGGAGGAGGACAGCCCGCTCGGCCAGGACTACCTGGCCGCGATGGAGCTGGCCGGGCGCTACGCCTATGCCGGGCGCGAGTGGGTGGTGGAGAGGGTGCGCGGGATTCTCGGCGGGGCCGTGACGCACAGCGTGCACAACCACCACAACTACGCCTGGAAGGAGTGCCATGGCGGGCGCGACCTGTGGGTGGTGCGCAAGGGCGCGACGCCGGCCTTCCCGGGCCAGCAGGGCTTCGTCGGCGGCTCCATGGCGGACGCCGCCGTGATCCTGGAGGGGGTGGAGAGCCAGGCCTCGGCCGCGGCGCTCTACTCCACCGTCCACGGGGCGGGCCGCACCGTCGGCCGCCGCGAGGCGAAGCGCCGCTTCGTCCGCGCGGAGATGGAGTCCTGGCTGAAGCGGGAGGGCGTGACGCTCTCGGGCGGAGACCTGGACGAGAGCCCGATGGCCTATCGCCGCCTGGACCAGGTGGTGGCGGAGCACGCGGGCACGGTGCGCGTGCTGCACCGGCTGCGCCCCTTCGCCGTGGCGATGGCCGGCGCGGACGAGTTCGATCCCTTCAAGGACTGAGTGAAGGAGGATCGAGCGAAAGGGGAACAGCGATAGGGCGGGGGGGGGGCGCGGGCCCCCTCCCCTCAATCCGGCTGGATCCGCGCCTCCCGCACCACGCGGGTCCACTCGTCCAGCTCGCGCACCACGCGGGCCTGGATTTCCACGGGCTGCATCACCCGGATGATCGCGCCCTGCTCTTCCGCCCGGCGGCGGAACTCGGGGGTGGCCACCACGGCGTTGCAGGCCTCGGTCAGGCGCCGCAGCGTGGCGTCCGGCGTGCCCGCCGGGGCAAACACGGCGAACCAGCCGATCACCTCGAGGTCCGGCAGGCCCTGCTCCGCCAGGGTGGGCACGTCCGGCAGCGCGGGGTGGCGCTGCGGCGCCGTGATGGCGATCGCCTTCAGCCGGCCCTCCCGCACGAAAGGCATCAGCGGCGGCGGCGTGGTGATCATCATCTGCACGCGCCCCGCCACGAGGTCCTGCGTGGCCGGGCCGGTGCCGCGGTAGGAGACGTGGGTCATCTGCGTTCCTGTCCGCAGCTTCAGCAGCTCCGTGCCGAGGTGCTGGAGGGATCCGTTGCCGGAGGAGGCGTAGTTCAGCTCCCCCGGACGGGCCTTCGCGTAGGCGATCAGCTCCCCCATGTTGGCGGCCGGAACGGAGGGGTGCAGGAACACCACCTGCGGCGCGTCCAGCAGCAGGGACACCGGCGCGAAGTCCCGCCGCACGTCGTAGCCGATGTTCGGGACGAGCGCTGGCGAACCGACATGGTAGCCGGAGTACTGCACCAGCAGGCGCGTGCCGTCCGGCCGGGCACGCGCCACGTCCTGCGTGCCGAGGGCGCCGTTGGCGCCGCCCTTGTTCTCCACCACCACGGGCTGGCCGAGCTGGCGGGACAGCGGCTCAGCCAGCAGGCGGGCGGCGAAGTCCGTGGTGCCGGCCGGGGCCGTGGGCACGACGAGGGTGATGGCGTTGGACTGGGCGGCGGCGCCGCGGGCGCCTGCTGCGGCCCCGAGCGCCGCGAGGGCGGCCCGTCTGGACAAGGGCATGGCTCGTTCTCTCCTGGACTTGTCCGGTCAGCATAAACGGGGCTGGCACGGGGGCGAGCGTTGCCGAAATGCCGCACCCTCCGGATGACACGAACATTACGCTGAAGAGCGATTGCGAGGCGTTCTCACGTCACATAAATGAGAGACTTGCCGCGACTGACCTTCTGCAACCGGCATCGGAGACCGCCATGCGCCCCGCCCCTTCCCGTCCCGCTCGCCTGTTGGCCGGGCTGATGAGCGCCACTGCGCTCACAGCTGTCGGCGTCACGGCCGCCCGCGCCCAGGAAGCCGGGGAGACCGTTTCCGTTCCGCTGGTGGACGTGGCCGGAAGTGCTGAGCGGGCGCTGGACCCGGTGCGCGGCTTCGTGGCGCGGCAGGAGATCAGCGGCACCAAGACCGACACGCCACTGATCGAGAACCCGCAATCCGTTTCCGTGGTGCCGCGTGACCAGATCGACGCGCGCCAGGCCCAGACCCTCGGCGAGGCGTTGCGCTATACCGCCGGCGTGCGGGTGGAGAACTACGGTACGGACAGCCGCACGGATTGGTTCCAGATCCGCGGTTTCAACGCTCAGGACAACGGCATCTTCCTGAACGGACTCCGCTACAACACCGGCTTTGCCGGCAACGTGTACGAGACCTACGGGCTGGAGCGCTACGAGATCCTGCGCGGCCCCACTTCCGTCCTCTACGGGCAGATCGCACCGGGCGGGCTGGTGAACATGGTCTCCCGTCGCCCGACGGACACGGCGCAGGGCGAGGTACGTCTGACGGCCGGCAGCTACGGCCGCGCCCAGGCGCAGGCGACGAGCAGCGGGCCGCTGACGGCCGACGGCGTTTGGTCCTACAGCCTCACAGCGCTCGGCCGTAAGAGCGAGACGACCGTGGACCACACGCGGGACGACCGCGCCTTCATCGCCCCCGCCCTGACCTTCCGGCCGGACGCGAACACCTCGCTGACGGTGCTGGGCTACTACCAGCAGGACAGCACGAATGGGAACCAATTCCTGCCTTTCAACGGCACGGGGCGGCCCACTGCCTTCGGCCGTATCAGCCGCGACCGCTTCACCGGTGAGCCCGACTTCGACAAGTACGCGCGCACGCAACTCGGCATCGGCTACGAGTTCAGCCATCGCTTTAACAACGTGTTCTCCTTCCAGCAGAACGCGCGCTACTCCCACACCGACATTGCCTGGAACCAGGTCTATGGCGGCGGGCTGGCCGCCGATCAGCGCACGCTGAACCGCATTGCCTATCGCGCCGATATCGGCGTCTCCACCTTCCAGGTGGACAACCAATTGCGCGCCGACTTCACCACCGGCCCGCTGACGCACACCGTCCTCGGCGGCTTCGATTATAACTATGTCGCCTATCGCAACGGACAGGCCTTCGCGAGCGACCCGAGCTTCGGGTTAGATCTCTTCGCCCCGGTCTACGGCGCCTTTCCCATCCCGAACCTTTCCTCCCGCTTCAGCGACATCCGGCAGAACACGAGCCAGTACGGCCTCTACCTGCAGGACCAGATCCGCTGGGGCCAGCTGGTGCTGCTGGGCGGCATCCGGCAGGATTTCGCCTATGCGGACACGCGCAGCCGCCTGAACGAGAGCAACAGCTACCAGTACGACGGCAAGTTCACCTGGCGCGTCGGCGCGATCTACCTCTTCGAGAACGGCCTCGCGCCCTACGTCTCCTACGCGCGGTCCTTCCAACCGCAGATCGGCACCACCGTCACCGGCGCCACCTACGATCCGCTTGAGGGCGAGCAGTACGAGGCGGGCATCAAATTCCAGCCGAACGGGATGCGCAGCTTCATCCAGGCCAGCGCCTTCCAGCTGACTCAGGAGAACACGCTCACGGCCGATCCGAGCAGCCAGTTCAACCAAGTCTCGGTTGGCAAGATCCGCGTGCGCGGGCTGGAGCTCGAGGCGGTGGCGGAGCTGGGCAACGGCATCACCCTCACCGGATCCTACACCTATCTCGACCCGGAGATTACCCGCACCACGGTGGCGGCCGAGGACGGCAACCGCCCGAACGGCGTGCCGCGCCACACGGCCGGGCTCTACGGCGAGTACACCTTCGTCAACGCCGCCGGGCCGCTCTCCGGCCTCACGCTCGGCGCGGGCGTGCGCTACCTCGGCAACACGACGAGCGCGAACAGCAACTACTTCGTGGTGCCCTCCACCACCCTGTTCGACGCCACGGTGCGCTACGACCTCGAGAAGGCCTCCCCGCGCCTGCGCGGCCTGACACTTGCGGTGAACGCGAGCAACCTCGGCGACACGCGCTACGTCAGCCGCTGCTCGACGAACGACTCCTGCTTCTATGGCAACCGGCTGAACGTGCTGGGGAGCGTCTCGTACCGCTGGTAGCAGCGGCGCCGGCCCCGGGGAGGTGCCCTCCCGGGGCTGGAGGCTGTCGTTGACGGAGCTTCCTTCCGGATCGGGAGCACGGTTGCGACAACTTGCCGTAATCCCATCCCGTGAACGCGGGCGGGGAGGAGCGGTTGTTTGCCGCGCCCGGTCAAGCGCTTTCGCCCGAGGCGGCCGGACAGCAGCGACCGGGAAGCGGGGTGGGCCAGTCAGGCCGCTACGGTGCGGGCGATCCTGCGGCGGGCTGGACGGTGACGGAAACACTCAAGGCGCGTCACAGACATGTCAGAGATCAGGTGCCTCGACCTGTCATTGCGCCAATGACATTGTTCCTCGCATGACCCTGAACGACGTCCTGGCCCTTCTGGCCGACCCCGAAAAGCTGATGCGGCGGTGCTACCTCCATATTCACGGCGGGAGCGGTGCCGCGCCCGCGAATGGGCAAGCTGCCCTCGCCACCTTCAAGGTGGAGTTCGGGCATCAGACCGCCATGGGCTTCACCACCGGCCTCAGTGGCCTGCTAGGCCTGAAAAAAGACCGGCCCTTCGTGAAATTCATCAAGCAGCCCGGCCCCGCACAGAACCCCGTACCGGCCGACTGCTTCAATGCCTACTACATCCCCATGGTGCAGACGGCCGATGTTGCGGCCGGAAGCAGCCACTACACTCTGCCGATTGCGGCGGGGAGTCTGATGATCACCTCCAAGCTGTCTGGCTGCACGGTTGGCATAGGATCGGACGCGAACGGCGCTGTGCTGGTCAGTCATGTCCAGCCAAACGCCAATGCCGCGGGCGGATCGGCGGCGCTGTCCACTGCGGTGCAGACCGGCATGCATGCGATGCAGGGCGAGTTCCGCCGGAACTCTGAATACACGGGCTTCGCTGCCGTCATGGGGCGCTGCGACGGGAATCGCTGGCGGTTCTATCTCCAGGCAAGCGTGCCGGGCCAGACCAGCAACTATTCCATCACCGATCTTCGGACGATCTGACGCAGGGCAGCGATCCCTCATGTGATCCCGCCAAGGATCGGTAACCGCTGCTCGGATCGGAGCGGCCACGGGTCATGAGGGCCGGGATCGGAGCGAGCGGGGTCGTGGGGAGGTTGAGCCTGCCCTCCCCGCGCGCTCCTGCGATCGATAACCCCCCTCCGGTGGACCTGCTCGCGATCGCCCTAGGCCGCACCCGGGTCTCCCGGTGCCGTTTCCCAGGCCAGCCCGACGAGCGCGACGATCCGCCGCCCCCCGGCCGCGGGCTTCTGCACGATCAGGCCCTGCTCCTCGATCCAGGTCAGCAGCCGCCGCGCCCGGCCCGCCGAGCGGCTTCCGTAGGCGCGGGCGATCGCGGCGTCCGACGGGCAGGGCAGCCCCTGCCGGGCGGCGTGGGCCAGCAGCAGGAAGACGCCTTGGGTGTCCTCCGGCAGCGTGTCCGCGCGGGCGGCGGCCTCGGGCCAGCCGGGATCGTTCGCGGCCTCCGGCGGCACCCCGGCGCGGGCCACGGCGAGCATGCGGCGGAAGGCCGGCAGTTCCGGCGGCTTGCCGCCCACGGCGTGGATGCGCAGCCGCACCAGCAGGTCCTGGTAGAGCACGCCGATCGGGCGGAAGGCCGCGTCCTCCTCCGCCAGCATCTCGTGCAGGATGGCGCGGGTGCGGGTCTCGCGCTCCGCGGCCTCCTCCGGGCTCGGCTCCGGCTCTAGCGCGCGGGCGGCGGCGGCCGGGCGCGTGCCGGAGGCCTGGGCGAGCTGCGCCAGGATGTCCTGGGGCGGCGCCGGGGGCGGGCGGCGCTCCCGGCGCGGGGTGGCGGCCGGCTCGGTCGCGGCCAGGATCAGCTCCCGCGCCTCCTCCGGCGCCGTCTGCGGCAGGGGAGTGAGCGAGGGACCGGAGCCGCGGCTCTCCGTCTCCACCGCCCCGACGCGGATGGCCAGCGGGCGGCGGGCGATGGCCGGGCCGAGGCCGATGAAGTGGCCGCGCTGCAGGTCGCGGAACTGCTCGGCCTGGCGGCGCTCCATGCCCAGGAGATCGGCGGCGCGGGCCATGTCGATGTCGAGGAAGGTGCGGCCCATGAGGAAGTTGGACGCCTCGGCCGCCACGTTCTTCGCCAGCTTCGCCAGGCGCTGGGTGGCGATGATCCCGGCCAGGCCGCGCTTGCGTCCCCGGCACATCAGATCCGTCATGGCCGACAGGGCGGCGCGGCGCGCGTCATCCGATACGTCGCCGCCGGCGGCGGGGGCGAAGAGCTGGGCCTCGTCCACCACCACCAGCATCGGGGTCCAGTGGTCCCGCTCCGCGTCGAACAACCCGTTCAGGAAGGCGGCGGAGTGGCGAAGCTGCTTGTCCACCTCCAGCCCTTCGAGGTTCAGCACCACGGAGACGCGGTGGCGGCGCACACGGTCGCCCGCGGCGGCCATGGCCTCCTCCGCATGGGCGGCGGCATCGATGACGAGGTGGCCGAATTTCTCGGCGAGCGAGGTGAAGTCGCCCTCCGGGTCGATCACGGCCTGCTGCACCCAGGGGGCGGACTGCTCCATCAGCCGGCGCAGGAGGTGGGACTTGCCGCTGCCCGAATTGCCCTGGACCAGCAGGCGGGTGGCGAGAAGCTCCTCCAGGTCGAGCGTGCCCGCGGCGCCGTTCGTGGTGCGCCCCATGTCGATGGAGATGGTCATGGGGGGGATATAGCGGATCGCCAGGGCTCGGGTAGGCGGATTGGGGTAGGCAGCGCGGCGCGGCCCTTGCAGGGTGCAGCGCATGGAACGCCTGCTGATCACGGGGGCCCGGGTGCTGGCACCCGATGCCCTCTCCGCCCCTTTCGCCGAGATCCTGCTTGAGGGGGACCGGATCGCCGCCATCCTGCCGCCCGGCACCGCGGTGGAGGATGCTGCCCGGCACGATGCCGCCGGGCGGCTCGTCATGCCCGGCCTGGTCAACGGGCACACCCACGGCCATGGCGGGCTCTCCAAGGGCATGGGCGACAAGTGGGACCTGGCGCTGCTGCTGACCCATGCCCCCTGGATCGGCGGGCATCGCGGGCTGGAGGACAAGCGGCTCGCCACCGCCCTCACCGCGGTGGAGATGCTGCGGAAGGGCTGCACCGCCGGCTACGACCTGCCCTTCGAGTTCCCCGGCCCCACGGTGGAGGGGCTGCAGGTCATGGCCGAGGCCTACGAGGCCGTGGGCCTGCGCGCCGTGCTCGCCCCGATGGTGGCGGACCTCACCTTCTTCCAGGCGACCCCAGGGCTGATCGGGGCCCTGCCGGAGGAGCACCGGGCGCGCGCCGCAGGAATGAGCATGGCGCGGCCGGACGACATCCTGGCCGCCATCCACGCGGCTGCCCGGTCCTGGCGCAGCACAACGGTGCGGCTGGGCGTGGCGCCGACCATCCCCCTGCACTGCTCCGACGACTTCATGACGGGCTGCCGCGACCTGGCGGCCGAGCACGGGATGCCGATGCAGACCCATGTGGCCGAGGCCCGCTATCAGGCGGGCGGCGGAGAGATCCGCTACGGCTCCACCCTGCTGGCGCACATGGACGGGCTGGGGCTGGTGAACGAGCGCTTCAGCGTGGCCCATGGCGTCTGGCTCACCGATGTGGACCTGGAGCTGCTGGCGCGGCGGGGGGCGGGGCTCTCTCACAACCCCGGCTCCAACATGCGCCTGGCCTCCGGCATCGCGCCCGCGCGGGCCGCGATCCGGGCTGGGGTCACGGTGGGATTGGGAACGGACGGCTCCGGCTCCTCCGACAACCAGAATATGTTCGAGGCCATGCGCCTCGCCGCCTTCGCCTCCCGCCTCTGGGAGAACGCGACGGAGGAGGACTGGCTGGGCACTGCGGAGACCGTGCGGCTGGCGACGGAGGGCTCCGCCAGACTGCTGGGGCTGGATGCGGGCGTGATTGCGCCGGGGAAGCTGGCCGACCTTCTCTTCCTTGACCTTGCCCACATCAACTGGGCGCCCTTCAACAATGCTGCGAACCAGCTCGTCTTCACGGAGGACGGCGCGGCGCTGCGCGAGGTGATGGTCGGCGGGGACTGGAAGCTGCGGGACGGGCGGGTGCTCGGCGTCGACGAGGCGAAGCTGGCGCGGGACGCGCAGGAGGCGGCGGACCGCCTGGCCGGGCTGAACAGGGGCACGCGGGACTGGTGCGAGGCGCTGGCGCCGCACGTCGCCTGCCACTGCCGCGCCCTGGCCGGGCGGTTCACCGGCGCGCGCCGGCTGCTGGCGGAGTGAGGCGGCGGCTGGCGGAGTGAGGCGGCGGCTGGCCGGCCCGGGAATGGCTGCGCCCCTTGTAACCCGGCGTGACCGAGGCGTGCGAAGTGCAGCGGGAGCGGCGCCGGACCCGGCAAGCCCTTTATGACCGGAAGTTCATCATCTACCTCGCCCCACGCGGCCCGGCGCTCCCGGCCGGCCGACGACCGAGATGAGGACCCGATGAACCGTTCCGCGATCCTGGCCCTGGCCCTGGCCGCCGGACTTGCCGTGGTCCAGCCCTTCGGGGCCGTGGCCCAAACAACCTACGGCGCGCAGCTCGAAGGCTTCGCCTACCCGCACCCGCAGCAGCGGTTCGAGTTCACCTCGCAGGGGCAGGCGATGTCCATGTCGTACATGGACGTGGCCCCCACGGGCGCGGCGAACGGGCGCACGGTCGTCCTGATCCACGGCAAGAACTTCTGCGGCGCCACCTGGGAGGAGACGATCACGGTCCTCGCGCGGGAGGGCTACCGCGTGATCGTGCCGGACCAGATCGGCTTCTGCGCCTCCACCAAGCCGCGGGGCTACCAGTTCTCCTTCTCGCAGCTCGCGGACAACACCCGGCAGCTGCTGCGGGCCCGCGGCATCGGGCGCGCCACGGTCATCGGCCATTCCATGGGCGGCATGCTGGCCGCGCGCTTCGCGCTGAACCACCCGGAGCTGGTGGAGCGGCTGGTAATGGTGAACCCGCTGGGCCTGGAGGACTGGCAGGCGGCCGGCGTGCCCTACGCGACGATCGACGCGCTGTACCAGGGCGAGCTGCGGACGACCGCCGAGAGCATCAAGGCCTACCAGCTCCGCTTCTACTACAACGGCCGCTGGGAGCCGCGCTACGACCGCTGGGTGGAGATGCAGGCCGGGATGTATGCCGGGCCGGGGCGCGAGATCGTGGCCTGGAACCAGGCGCAGACCGCCGAGATGCTGTTCGGCCAGCCCGTGGTGCATGAATTCGGCCGCCTCCGCGTGCCGACCGTGCTGATGATCGGCGGCACCGACCGCACCGCGCCCGGCGCGAACCGGGCCGCGCCGGAGATCGCGCGCACCCTCGGCCACTACGCGGAGCTGGGCCGCCGGAGCGCCGCCGCGATCCCCGGCTCGCGCCTCGTCGAGTTCCCGGATCTCGGCCACTCGCCGCAGGTCGAGGCGCCGCAGCGTTTCCACGCCGAGCTCGTCAAGGCGCTGGCGAACTAGGCTCCCGCCGGCCCGGGCGGCTGCGCCGGCCAGTGGCCGCGCGGCCTTGCCACGGGCCGGCGCGGGACGCAGGCTCCGCCCCTGAACCGGATCAGGGGGGAAGCACATGGCGGAACGCTACGCGGTCGTCACCGGCGCGGGCCAGGGAATCGGGCGTGCCGCGGCGCAGGCGCTGCTGGCGGAGGGATGGACGGTGGTCGTACTCGGCCGCCGCCCGCAGCCGCTAGAGGAGACGATCGCCGGCCAGGCGAAGGGCAGCGCCATCACCTGCGACGTGGGAGACCACGTGCAAGTGGAGGACGCCTTCGCCGAGGTGAAGTCCCGTTTCGGGCGGCTGGACCTGCTATTCAACAATGCCGGCCGCGGCGCCCCCGCGGTGGACTTCGACGAGCTGCCGCTGGAGGACTGGCGCGGCGTTGTGGCGGCCAACCTGGACGGCACCTTCTTCTGCGCCCGGGCCGCCTACCGCATCATGAAGAACCAGTCGCCCAAGGGCGGGCGGATCATCAACAACGGCTCCATCAGCGCCCACGCCCCGCGCCCTGGCGCCGCTGCCTACACCGCCACGAAGCACGCGGTGACCGGGTTGACGAAGCAGATCGCGCTGGACGGCCGCAAGCACGACATCACCGCGAGCCAGATCGACATCGGCAACGCCGCCACGCCGATGACGGAGCGGATGACGAAGGGTGTGATGCAGCCGGACGGGTCCATGATGGTGGAGCCGCGCATGGACGTGGCGCATGTCGGGCGCACCGTCGCCCACATGGCCTCCATGCCGCTGGACGCGAACATCCCCTTCCTGACCATCATGGCCACGAAGATGCCCTGGCTCGGCCGGGGCTGAGGTTTGCCGCCCGCGCGCCTAGCGCGCGCGGGCGATGCAGAACTCCACGATGCCCGCGAGCGCCCGGCGCTCCGGGCCGTCCGGGAAGACGGACAGGGAGTCCAGCGCCCGCGCGCCATACTCCCGCGCGCGGCGGATGGTGGCCTCCAGCGTGCCGCGGGACCCCATCAGCTCGATCGCCCTCTCCAGGTCCCCCTCCGCCTGGTCCCGCTCCTCCAGGACGCGCCGCCAGAAGACCTTCTCCTCGTCGCCCGCCGCGTTGAAGGCGAGCAGCACGGGAAGGGTGATCTTGCCCTCCCGGAAGTCGTCGCCGACCGTCTTGCCGAGGGCGGCCTGGCTAGCGGAATAGTCCAGCGCGTCGTCCACGAGCTGGAAGGCGATGCCGAGGCTGCGGCCGTACTCGCGTAGCGCCTCCGCCTCCGCCTGCGGCCGGTCGGCCACGACCGCGCCCACCTCGGTGGCGGCGGCAAAGAGGGCGGCGGTCTTGCCCTCGATCACCTGGAGGTACTGCTCCTCCGTTGTGGCCGTGTCGTTCTGCGTGACGAGCTGGAGGACCTCGCCCTCCGCGATCGTGGCCGAGGCGGTGGCGAGGATATCCAGCACCCGCAACGAGCCGTCGGCCACCATGATCTGGAAGGCGCGGGCGAAGAGAAAGTCGCCCACCAGCACGCTCGGCTTGTTGCCGAACACGGCGTTGGCGCTGGGCGCGCCGCGGCGCAGCGCGCTCTCGTCCACCACGTCGTCGTGCAGCAGGGTGGCGGTGTGGATGAACTCCACGCAGGCGGCGAGCGCCACGTGCCGGTCGCCGCGGTGGCCACAGAGCCGCGCGCTGGCGAGCGTGAGCAGCGGCCGGATACGCTTGCCCCCGGCGGCCACCAGATGCGCGGCGAGCTGCGGAATTAGGGCCACCGGGCTCTGCATCCGCTCCACGATCAGGCGGTTGCAGGCCTCCAGGTCCGGCCGCACCAGGTCGGTCAGCGCCTCCAGGGCCAGTTCGGGATCGCGCTCGGAGGTCACGCTGGAGGTGACGGGCGCGGTAAGGACGCTCACGCGGGCATTGACCTGTCCATAGGGGGCGGCACCATACCGATGGGGCACGGGGGCAGCAACGGGCGCGCCCTCAAGAGAGGGTGGCCCCTCCCCGCCCCTTTCCAAGAGGTTCAGTCCCCATGATCCGCGTGCTGCTGGCCGAATCCGATCCGGTGCGCCTGGGGTTCCTACAGGCCCTGCTGCGCGACGGCGGGCTGCGCCCCCTGTTGCTGGACAGCCATGTCAGCGCGGTGGAGGGGCGGATCAGCGCCTTCCCCCAGCGCCTGGCGGTGCCGGAGGAGCAGGCGCGGGCCGCGGAGGCGCTGCTGCGCGAGGCCGGCGAGTGGAGGGACTGACGCCTTCCGCCGCGGGCCCGGTCCACGCGCTGCTCGGCGGCCGCGTGCGGCTGCAGCAGCCGGCGGAGGGGCTGCGGGCGGGAATGGACGCGGTCATGCTCGCTGCCTCCGTGGAGATGCGGCCGGGTGGCGTCGTGCTGGATGCCGGCTGCGGGCCGGGCGGGGTCTTCCTCTGCGTGCTGGCCCGCATCCCCGGCGCCCGGGCGGTGGCGGTGGAGCGCGACCCCGTCCTCGCTGCCCTGGCGCGGGAGAACGCGGCGCTGAACGGGTGGGCAGATCGGGTGGAGGTGGTGGAGGCGGACGTGTCCGACCCCGCGCTCCGGGCCCGCCTGCCGCGCGCGGACGCGGCGGTGAGCAATCCCCCCTACTGGCCCGGCGGCTCGGTGCCACCGGTGGCGATCCGGGCCGGCGCCACCCATGCGGGCGGGGTAGGGCTTCGAGACTGGGCGGCGCTGCTCGGCGCATCCCTCGCGCGGGGCGGGCGGGCCACGATCGTCCTGCCCGCCGGGCGGCTGGAGGACGGGATCGGCGCGCTGCGCGGCGCCGGACTGGGCGGGACGGAGATCCTGCCCCTCTGGCCTCGATCCGGAGACGCGGCCGGGCGGGTGCTGCTTCGGGCGCGGCGCGCCCCCCGCGCCCCCGCCACTCTGCTGCCTGGGCTGGTCCTGCATGAGGGCGCGGGCTGGACGCCGGAGGCGGAGGCGGTGCTGCGCGGGGGCGCCCTGGGATGGAGCCCCGGCGGGAAGTTGGCCCCCTAGACGTCCTTCTCCGGGTGGCGGAGCAGCCAGAGGCGCTCATGCGCGGCCACCAGGCTTTCCATGTTCTTGCGACGGTTCGCGTCCGGCGAGACGGTTCGGCGGCGGATCATCATCTCGAGGATGCGGAGCATCTCCTCTGCCACTTCGTAGTCGCCCTGGTCGCAGGCGTGGTGGAAGGCGATGAGGATCTTGTCGGTCAGGCGGCGGGTATGCCGAGGGGCCGACGGGGCCCGCCCCGCCGGCTTTGGTCCTTCAGGCTCGTCCGCAGCCATGCCCGTTACAGCCTCCCAGTCCACAGGCCGGCGCCCACACCGGGCAGCCGAATCCCATGAGAGATGAGTTAGCATAGCCGCCCGGTGCAGGATCGAAAACGGGCGGGAGGCGCGAAAGCCCGCGGCCGGCGAAGGATGCCCTCCGCCGGTGGCGCGCCCTCCCTCAGTGCCGGGACGGCTCGCCGAACGCGATCTCGCCGCTGGGCTGGGGGGAGCCGTTGAAGGCGTGGTCCGCGAAGGCCTCCTCCCAGGTGCCCTGGGTCGAGGCGCGGGAGTACTCCGTCGCCCGGTTCTCGAAGAAGTTGGTGTGCTCCACGGCGTTCAGCATCTCGTCCAGCCAGGGCAGCGGGTTCTTCTCGATGTGGTAGAGCGGCTCGAGGCCGAGCTGCTGCAGGCGGCGGTCCGCGATGAAGCGGATGTAGGTCTTGGTCTCCTCCGCGTTCAGCCCTTCCACCGCGCCCATGCTGAAGGCGAGGTCGATGAAGGCGTCCTCGTGGTCCACGATGGTGGCGCAGATGAGATAGAGGTCGCGGCGCAGCTCCTCCGTCCAGATCTCCGGATTCTCCTGCACGAAGGTGCGGAAGAGGCGGATGACGGACAGGCAGTGCAGCGTCTCGTCGCGCACGGACCAGGAGACGATCTGGCCCATCCCCTTCATCTTGTTGTGGCGCGGGAAGTTCATGAGGATGGCGAAGGAGGCGAAGAGCTGCAGCCCCTCCGTGAAGGCCCCGAAGGCGGCGAGGGTCTTGGCGATCTCCGTCTTGTTCTCGACGGAGAAGTTCTGCATGTAGTCGTACTTGTCCTTCATCTCCTTGTACTTGAGGAAGGCCGAGTACTCGAGCTCCGGCATGCCGATGGTGTCGAGCAGGTGGCTATAGGCCGCGATGTGGATCGTCTCGATGTTTGAGAAGGCCGAGAGCATCATCAGCACCTCGGTCGGCTTAAAGACCTGGCTGTAATGCTTCATGTAGCAGTTGTTCACCTCGACATCCGCCTGGGTGAAGAAGCGGAAAATCTGGGTGAGCAGGTTGCGCTCGCCGGGCGTCAGGGTCTTCTGCCAGTCCTTCACGTCATCGGCCATCGGCACCTCTTCCGGCAGCCAGTGGACGCGCTGCTGGGTCAGCCACGCCTCGTAGGCCCAGGGGTAGCGGAAGGGCTTGTACACGGGGTTAGCCGTGAGGAGGTCGAACCGCACGGGCAGCTCGTCGCGGGTGATGGCGCCGTCGGGCATGGTGGGCTTCCTGATGGGCGATGGAGAACTGAAGGGGTTCCCGGCCGGGCTGGCCCCCCGCCGGAATGGCAGCAGCGTGGGACCGCCGGAGGCCGGCGGTCCAATCACGACTGGTTACGTCAGATCACGCGGGCCGACGAAGCCGAGGACTCACTGGCAGGCGAGGCATTCCTCGTAGTTCGTCGTCTCGGCCGGCGCGGCGGCCACCAGCGGCAGCGCTTCCACGTCGTTCACGGCGTAGCCGAGCTTCGGCTGCACGGCCACCTTTTCGCTGATCGTGTCCGCGCGCTGGATGGAGAGGGAGCGGCAGTAGTAGAGCGACTTCACGCCCTTCTTCCAGGCCGTGTAGTGGATCTGGTGCAGGTCCCGCTTGTGAATGTCGGCGGGCAGGAAGACGTTCAGCGACTGGCTCTGGCAGATATAGGGCGTGCGGTCCGCCGCGTGCTCCACCACCCAGCGCTGGTCCAGCTCGAAGGCCGTCTTGAACACGTCCTTCTCCTGCTGGGTCAGGAAGTCCAGGTGCTGCACGGAGCCCTTGGTGACCGTCACGGAGGTCCAGGTCTCCTCGTCGTCGCGCCCGTGCTTCGCCAGAACCTTCTGAAGGTAGGGGTTCCGCACGATGAAGGAGCCGGAGAGCGTCTTGTGGTTGTAGACGTTCGCCGCGATCGGCTCGATCCCCGGGGAGGCGCCGCCGCAGATGATGCTGATGCTGGCCGTCGGGGCGATGGCGATCTTGTTGGAGAACCGCTCCATGATGCCGTACTCGGCCGCGTCCGGGCAGGGCCCGCGCTCGGCGGCCAGCTCGCGGCTGGCGGCGTCGGCACCGGCGCGGATGTGCTTGAACATCCGGATGTTCCAGACCTTCGCCACCACGCTCTCGAACGGAACGTTCTGAGCCTGCAGGAATGAGTGGAAGCCCATAACGCCGAGGCCGACGGAGCGCTCGCGCATGGCGCTGTACTTCGCCTTCGCCATGCTGTCCGGCGCGCTCTCGATGAAGGACTGCAGCACGTTGTCGAGGAAGCGCATCACGTCCGGGATGAAGCGCGGCTCGTCCTTCCACTCAAACCAGGTCTCGCAGTTCAGGGAAGAGAGGCAGCACACGGCGGTGCGGTTGCGACCGTGGTGGTCGCGCCCGGTCGGCAGCGTGATCTCGGAGCAGAGGTTGGAGGTCTTCACCTCGAGCCCGGCAAGCTTGTGATGCTCCGGCATCGCCCGGTTCACGTGGTCCGAGTAGATGATGTAGGGCTCGCCCTGCTCCATCCGCGCCGTCAGCAGGCGGATCCAGAGGCCGCGGGCGGAGATCTTGCGGATCACCGCGCCGTCCTTCGGCGAGGTCAGCGCCCACTCCTCGTCGGCCTCCACCGCGCGCATGAAGGCGTCGGGGATGAGGATGCCGTGGTGGAGGTTCAGCGCCTTGCGGTTCGGGTCGCCGCCGGTCGGACGGCGGATGTCGATGAACTCCTCGATCTCCGGGTGGGAGATCGGCAGGTACACGGCGGCCGAGCCGCGGCGGAGCGAGCCCTGGGAGATGGCGAGCGTCAGGCTGTCCATCACCCGGATGAAGGGGATGATGCCGGAGGTCTTGCCGTTCTGCCCGACCTTCTCGCCGATCGAGCGCAGATTGCCCCAGTAGGAACCGATGCCGCCGCCCTTGGAGGCGAGCGCCACGTTCTCGTTCCACAGCCCCACGATGTCGTCGAGGCTGTCATCCGCCTCGTTTAGGAAGCAGGAGATGGGCAGGCCGCGCTTGGTGCCGCCGTTGGACAGCACCGGGGTGGCCGGCATGAACCAGAGCTTCGAGATGTAGTCGTAGATGCGCTGGGCATGCGCCGCGTCGTCACCATAGGCGCTGGCGACGCGGGCAAAGAGGTCCTGGTACGATTCGCCAGGCATCAGATAGCGATCGCTCAGCGTGTCCTTGCCAAACGCCGTCAGCAGGGCGTCGCGCGAACGATCGACCTGAACCTGGCCATGGCCCTCAAGCTGGATGGCATCAAACATCTCGAAACCCCTGAATTCCCCCGCGGCGGAGGATGCCTCTGGGACGCTACCCGCACAAGATATCGCGTGGCCCGGGGAGAACGAGCGCTATATGTGGTGAGTTGCCGTGGCGTTTTCGACACGGCCGGACAGGTTGCGCCGAACGACTCGCATCTTTTCAGCGAGTCGCACAGCGTTCCTCCGGCTGTCATCAAAGGAGAACATTTTTGTGAGGCTGAAGCCTCCCCGTGATCCCCG
The DNA here is from genome assembly GCF_037040815.1 of Pararoseomonas sp. SCSIO 73927. NCBI lineage: Bacteria > Pseudomonadati > Pseudomonadota > Alphaproteobacteria > Acetobacterales > Acetobacteraceae > Pararoseomonas > Pararoseomonas sp. SCSIO 73927. The sequence continues at coordinate 4,285,015 of NZ_CP146232.1, read as the reverse complement.
CAATCCACAGCCCCGCGCCATGCGCGGGGCTGAATGCAGGCCTCAGCGCAGCGGGGGCGCGTACTGCAGACCGCCCTTGGTCCAGAGGGCGTTGATGCCGCGCTGGATGCCGAGGGGCGTCATGTTGCGATCCCAGACCTCGGCGAAGTTGCCGACCTGCCGAACGATCTGCGCCGCCCAGTCGTTGCTCATGCCCATCCCCTGCCCGAGCTCGCCCGAGCGGCCGAGGAAGCGCTGGATGTCCGGGTTCGTGCTGTTCGCGAAGCTGCCGATGTTGCGGCTGTCGATGCCCAGCTCCTCCGCCGTCACCATGGCGAAGTGCGCCCAGCGGGCCATGTCGAAGAACCGCCAGTCGCCCTTGCGAACCGCGACGCCGAGCGGCTCCTTCGAGATGATGTCGGGCAGCACGACGAAGCGGGTGGCGTTCGCCCCGTGGCTGGCGCGGTAGGAGGCGAGGGCCGAGGCGTCGGTGGAGTAGCTATCGCAGCGGCCGGCAAGGAAGGCGGCGCGCAGCTCCTCGATGCTGTCCATCACCACGGGGGTGAAGCGCATGTTGTGGGTGCGGAAGTAGTCGGCCACGTTCAGCTCGTTCGTGGTGCCGGGCAGCAGGCAGATCGTCGCGCCGTCCAGCTGGCGGGCGCTGGTGATCCCGGAATCGGACTTCACCAGGAAGCCCTGGCCGTCGAAGACGTTGATGCTGGCAAAGGCCAGGCCCAGCGAGCCCTCGCGCGCCATGCTCCAGGTCGTCACGCGGGCGAGGACGTCGATCTCGCCGGATTGCAGCATGGTGAAGCGCTGCGCCGTGCTGGCCGGCACGAAGCGCACCTTGCGGGCATCCCCGAGCACGGCCACCGCGATGGCGCGGCAGGAATCCACGTCGATCCCGTGCCACTCGCCGCGGCTGTCCGGCGTGCCGAAGCCCGGCGAGTTCGGGGTGACGCCGCAGATTAGGGAGCCGCGCGCCCGAATGGCGGCCACGGTGTCCGGCGCGGGCTGGGCGAGCGCCGGCAGGGCGAGGAGCGCCGCCACCCCGGCGGCCAGGATTGTCTTGAGCATGGGCGTTTCCTCCATTCCCCGGTTTCGCCGGGCGGGCGCCCATTCTGTCCCCTTCCCGCCCCGCTTCCCAGGGGGCGGGCGCGGTGGCCCCCCCTAGCCCCTCACTCCCACTCGATTGTTCAGATAGCCTATAAGGCTTTGAAAACTATAGGATAACACCCCATTTCGACGGCCATTTTCCGATTGCATGGCCGTCAAAATTGTACGCTTTTGATTTCATTGGGAAAACTGCCAGAAAAATATTTTCGCGGGTCCGGCATCTATCGAGGTCAATCGCCGCTCAGAGCCCGTTCTTTTGCCTGCCGAGCGTTACTCAGAGGACTGCCCGAAAGGAACATCAACGTCATTTAGCAGCATACGTACCTTGAATCGAGTGAGTGCTGAAGCCTGATTGCTCCACCCCCATCGACGGCGCTTGGGCGCGCTAACGCGGCTCGACGACAAACCGCCGGGCGCGGAACTCCGTTACACGTTTGATACGATGAGTGAGGTATTCGCGATAGCTGGACAAGATCCCGTTGGCGTCAGCACCATTTTCAGCCAACAGCCGCTCCGTCTCGTCAAGTGCCTGACGCAGCGTAAAGCCCCCAGCGGCATGGTCTATCAGACGGTCGGTCAAGTCACACTCCACACCAAGCTTCACGTCATCCGACAAGGCCGACCGGCCGCCGTAGTAGATCAATCGCCGACCAAAAACCCGGAGCCGTTCATCGTCAAATTCTTGAACGATGGCCGCCGCCTCCCCCCAACCCACGGTATGGAATTTTGCCATGCGATCCTCGTCATCTCGACCAGGAAAGCCCTCGTAGATCCGCCCTTCCACATGGCTAGACGGCGAACGACGTGCTCGCGTCGCCACGAAGGCCTCAATGATCCGAGAGCGCAGCGCCGTATCTTCCTTGATGCTCCGGGCACGTCTCTCCAGATCATCAATGTCGGCGCCGTCGAGCATGGCGTCGGGCGCATCGTAGAAAGCTGTCAATGTAGGGGCAGCATTGATTCGGAGCCTTCGGACAGGACTTGGTTTTGCTGACAAGTAGCTCTGGAACGCCTCTTCCGTCATCACAGCAAGCTCTTCGCGGGCGACGTCCAAACGTAAGCAGAACCTACCATTGGGCTGATCCGGATCTGCGCCGATACACACAACCGGCGTGTGATAGGGCGCATTGCCAAAAAACTCGGTGAGGAAAAACCCGTCTTCGGTGTCGACGAAATCTCCAACAGTCGCTTTCTTCGAAAAGCGCACGAAGCGATGCCAGAGTTCGGGCGATCGTTCATGGACGCGGCGGCAAAGACCGAGCGTGGCAACCACATCACCCATAGCGTCGTGCGCGTCTGTGTGAGCAACGTCATTTGCCGATGCAAGCTGTTCCAGACGAAAAATCGGGCGCCCTTCTGGCCCGTAGGGAACAGACAGGCTGGCCGGTGATAGACCCGCCGCCGCCATTACAAGGCCCAGAACATCGGCGCGGGAATTACCGTGGCTGCTGGTGAGATAAGCTGGCTGCAGCGTCTGAAAAAATGCGTGCCTGAGCATTTCCTCGTCGAACCGGATGGAGTTGTAGCCCACAAAAATCGACGGAGACCAGCACAGGAGCTTTTCTCGGATAAGGAGGACCATCTGATAGTGCGACGGCAACCCCTCATCGGTGAGGCGTTCAATTGGCAGCCCGTTTGTCAGAAGTGCGCTCGGGTGGGGAACGACATGCGGCAAAAGACGTGAGCGCGCCTCGAACCGATCGACCTCGTTGAGATCGTTGTCAGTCCGTATTGCCGCGAAATGCACGATCTGATCGAAACCATGCCTGAGCCCCGTTGTCTCCGTGTCGAAGAATACGAAGCCCATACACACCCCCTCGCCTAGAAATGACTCGCTAGGCGGAACCGCATCGCGGATGCACTCACCCGGAACTTTTTTGCAAGCACCTCAATCCCGACGTCATCCTCCATGTCCAGTCCACTAGCGTCCAGGGCATTCGCAAGGAATTCTCGAGGCATAAGTAGCTCAGACGCAAATGCGTTGGCCTCGATTTCCAGAGGGTCGATTCCCTGTGACGAGACGTCATCGCGCAACAGAACCCGAAACCCTTTGTCGACATGCACGGCCTTCTGGATATTCGCGGCATGCAACACATGATGCCCAAGCTCATGTGCGGCCGTAAACCGTTGCCGGTTCGGGTGATGCAAGGCGTTCACGCCGATGATACCGATGCCGTCCTTTATGAAGGCCATGCCGGAGAGATCGTCCTCCAGAGGCGCATACTGAAGTACAACGTTCCTAGCCTTGATAATGCGCTCAATGGGAACTGGGGCTCCCTTCACTCCGAACTCCCGCAACATCCTGCGCGCAGCTTCCCGCGCCATTTCGGGGTTGGCGGTCACGACCCGGCTCTTCCGGAACTATGGCGCGCAAGCGCATCCGCGATCAGATCATTGATCTGCGCCTTGCCGCGAGCGGTCACTGTTTCGTCTGACAAGATCATCTGCATATCCTCACGGGGCTGTGGTTTTGGCACGGCGGGTAGCAAATCGGCGGGCTTTGAAAATTCCAGCGCCGACGCGAGACTGTAGACGTGATGCAACAACACGTTCTGCCGGCCGCTCTCGATATTTGCCACTGACGCACGCGACATACCCACTTTGGCTGCCAGCTCGGCTTGGGTGAGTTCAAGTGTCTTTCGCCTCGAAGCGACAAGCTTCCCGAACGCTACATAGATCGACTCATCTGGCATTCCCAATGTTTGCGTTCCACACCGCACGATGTCAATGTCACAAACACAATGTGCTTAATATTGTCATTTAAAATGTGTGTATTGACAACAATCCAGCGTCCTGAAATTGGTTAGGCGTCGGTGAATGTCCGATTCGGGCAGCGGCGAGCAGGAAGGAAGTCAGAATGTCAAAACGCATCCATGTCGTTCCCCACGATTCCGGTTGGGCGACGCGCCGTGAGGGAGCTTCCCGCGTGGGAACGACACACAGCACCCAGGCGCAGGCAACCGAAGCAGCGCGCAACACCGCGATCCGCGAGCGCGGCGAGGTGGTGATACACCGTCCCGACGGTCGCATCCGGGACGCCAACTCCTACGGCAACGATCCCTTCCCTCCGAAGGGGTAAGCCCAGCGGCCGCAGCCGCTTGGGCTCAGTTTTTCCAACTTTCGCATTCAACCCGCCAGGCAGGCGACGCGAGGACGATCACGATGCAGAAGCTGACGGCGGTGCAGAACGAGGACTTCAATCAACCCAAGGGCATCCAGCGCGCACGCCGGCTTCCCGATCCCGCGCTCGGAGCACTCTGGAATTCGATCATCCTGGACGAGCGCCTGAAGGCCCAGCTCCTCTCGCAGGCGATGCTGAACTTCACGATGCGCGGTAAGGTCGACCGTAGTGTTATTCCGCTCCACGGCGTCATTATGCTTGTCGGACCACCAGGGACCGGCAAGACATCTCTCGCTCGCGGATTGGCACATCGTACCGCCGAGACATTTCCTGGCGGCGGGTTCCGCCTGCTCGAAGTCGAGCCCCACGCGCTAACCAGTTCGGCGATGGGCAAGACCCAGCGTGCGGTCTCGGAGCTGTTCTCACAGTCGATCGCCGAAGCGGCCGCCGCAGGACCGACGATTGTGCTCCTCGATGAAGTCGAGACGCTTGCCGCGGACCGGTCGAAAATGAGCCTGGAGGCCAATCCGATCGATATCCACCGCGCAACCGATGCCGTGCTCGTTCAACTTGACGCTCTGGCCGAACGGCATCCGAACCTGCTGTTCCTTGCCACCAGCAACTTTCCCGAGGCGGTCGACGCGGCCTTCACCTCGCGCTGTGACCTGGTCGTCCATGTGCCGCTGCCCGATCGTGAAGCGTGCGGGCTTATCCTGAAGGATTGCCTGACTGGTCTCGGCAAGACCTATCCAGCCATCGCGAAGCTGCCGACGACCTCGGGTTTCGACCGCTGCGCGGCCGAATGCGTCGGGCTCGACGGACGCGCCATCCGCAAGATGGTGGCCAACGCCTTGGCCAGCAGCCCGCAAACGGCCATGAATCCCGAACGCGTCACGCTCGAGGATCTGTTAGGCGCGGCGCGCGCTGCCAAGGCGGGCCGTATGTCGGGAGGCAAGGCGTCATGAGCACCGTTGCCAGCCGCACATTCAAGAGTACGCCCGAGCGCGACGCCTCACGGACCTGGACGGCGATCGTTGATCTCTTGACTCAGGGCAAGGCAGGAGATGCACGGACGGAGCTTCTTGCCGTCACCGGTGTCGCCGCCAGTGTGATCGCTGATCAGGCGCCCAAGGACGCCGCGATCACAGTCACCTGCGATGGTCCGCGCACGCGCATCTATTGCCTCTATGACGATGACGCCATCGACGGTTCCGGTGCGAATGAAGACTCCCTTGGCTTTGACCCGCTGAAAGGGGATTGGCGGGTATCGCTGCCTTGCCTGGCGGACGATCTCGCATGGGTCCAGGCTGCGCTCAAAAAGCACAGCACACGCATCACGGCGCGCGATCTTGATGCGGCTGTCTCCAGCGCAGACGAGTCGGCGACCACGAAATCACAGACCCTTATATTCGATCCGAAAGGGTTTCTGGGCTCATGACCAGCGTCGCTGTCAACACCTATACCCACTCTGTCACCTATGTGGCTGACAACATCCTCAAAAGCTTGAAGGACATCATCCGCCTTGTGGGCCTCGATCCAACCGAGTTTGTCGGCGACTGGGAACTGCACATGCGCGGTGTGCAGACCTGGTTGAACACTGGCGATCTCGAAACCGTAAAGCTGGAAATCTACAACCCGAGAACGGACGCGCTGATTGTCCGGTGGGACATCGACATCGCCTATGGCTGGTCCGGAGGCGATGGCGGTTTTTGGACGGATACCGAGCAGCTCAAATACGCCATCAGAAAGGCGGGGCTGGTTCCGAGCGAGGCGCGGTATCGACTCCTTCTTCAAAGCAAGCCGGGACGTCCCGACGTGGCTGGGTGGAGCAAGGCGAGCGGCCGTTCGACGGAGGGCATGGTTCGTCAAAGCCTCGGGACGACTGTCGAACACAGCGGCCTTGGCGCCAGCACCTCTTATCTTAGGAGAGCTTGATGCTCACGATCGACGAAGCGTTCCGGAAATTCAAAAGTCGATTGGAATTGAACGATCGTGAGCAGGCAAACGCCTCCGCGCGCCAGAAGGAAGTCCGGGATTATCTGGACACCAAGTTCAAGATCGACCGGAGCTTCCTGACCGGATCCTATGCGCGCTGGACCAAGACAAAGCCATTGAAAGACGTCGACATCTTCTTCGTCTTGAAACCGTCGGAAGATCACTATCGTTCCAAAGCGCCATCGGTTGTGCTGACTGATTTTCACAACGCCTTGGTCGAGAAGTACGGCGACAAGGCCAAGAAGCAGAACCGCTCGATCAACGTCGATTTTGGCGTGAGGGCGGATGCCGAGGATAACACCGATTACCGAGTCATCAGTGTCGATGTCGTTCCTGCTTTCGACAAAGATGAAAATTTCGAGATTCCTGATAACGAAATCGGCAAGTGGATCGGGACCAACCCTCAGACCCATGCCGCAGAGGCAACGACCGCACATCAGGCCTATTCAAACGAATGGAAGGGTCTCGTGCGGATGTTGAAATACTGGAACAACAACCCCAAGCACGGCGAGAAGCCGGTGAAGCCCTCGTTCCTCATCGAAGTCATGGCAATGCAATGTCTTTATGGCGGCTGGGGTGGCAGCTTTGACCGCGAGATTCAGGGGTTCTTTGCAACGCTCGCGGCCCGGGTTTTCGACGAGTGGCCTGATCCCGCCGGCCTCGGTCCGCCGATCAGCAACAGCATGGACACGGCCCGCAAGACGCGGGCGCGCGACCTTCTGCGTGCAGCGGAGCGTGAAGCAACCGTTGCAATCGACCATGTCCGCCACGGCCGTAACGGAGAGGCGTTGCGCGCCTGGCGGGAATTGTTCGGCCCGAAATTTCCGCTGTCTTAACGACAGCCATCAAAATCCCACGGAGTTTTTCGATGTCGGAATGGTCCTTGTCCCAGCTTCTTTCCTCGTTGCATGAAGACATTCAGCAGCGTCTCGCAACCGTCCGAAAGTCGTTCAGCCACCCGGGGACGAAGGGCGATGCCAGCGAGAATGTTTGGATCAGCATGCTGGAGACATATTTGCCGAAGCGCTATCAGGCTTCCAAGGCGCATGTTGTCGATAGCCTGGGCAACTTCAGCCAACAGATCGATGTTGTGATTTTCGATCGCCAGTATTCACCCTTCATTTTCACATATGAGAACGAGACGATCATCCCGGCCGAGAGCGTCTACGCCGTCTTCGAGGCAAAGCAGACGGCGAATGCCGGCCTAGTGGCATACGCGCAGCAGAAAGTTGCAAGTGTCAGGTGCCTTCACCGCACGAGCCTACCGATTCCATATGCCAAGGGCGTCTATCCCGCGAAACCGTTGATCCCGATCTTGGGCGGCCTCCTGACTTTTGAAAGCGAATGGAGTCCTGCTCTCGGAGCCTCATTTGAGAAGGCCCTGGCCGCCGACGTTGGTGACGGGCGGCTCGATATCGGCTGTGTCGCCTCACATGGCCACTTTTTCTTCGATCAGCCGACCGCGAGCATCAGCTTCGTCAACGAAAATAAGCCTGCGACAGCATTCCTGTTCAAGCTGATTTCTCAACTGCAATTCAGCGGAACCGTTCCGATGATCGATGTGGAAGCCTACGGACAGTGGCTAACCAAATAGGTGATCGGCTGTCCGTCCAGCACATCGAAAAAGTGAAATATCTATTCGCGCAGCTGAGGAAGCTGGATGACCCGGGAGTCCCTGCGGCCTCCAGCGTCTCCAGCTGGTCACAAAATGTCATCGTCCGACGCTGCGTTTACTATCAGCGCCTCGCCCTCAGCCGCCACAGCGGCATCGGCCGGACGGAGCGCTAGGCGGATGTCAGCGGCTCGACCTTCCTCGTGAAACCACAGATCGACCACGGCGGTATCATCACTGCGCGGCCGCGGCGATGCCTCCCTGACCTTGAAGGTCGTTGGCAAATTAACCGACGTTCCAAATACCAGCGCGTGCTGCCGAGGCAATGACGGCAACCGCTTCAGGACCGATTCTGAGATGAACGGCGTCATCTGGCGGATCTGGGAGAGATCGTCGGGATTCTGGATTCGGTGAACCAGGAAGTTGGAGCACTGGCTGAGAACCGTCTTGGACAGCTCGCTCGGGCGCTGAGACGCCAGCAGCACGAACATGCCGTATTTGCGTCCTTCCTTGGCGATGCGCTCGAAAATCTTGGTGGCGTCGATGGAAAAGCGGGACGGCGCAGATGCGATATATCTATGAGCCTCTTCGAGCAATAGGTGTATCGGGAAGCGGTTTCTCGGTTCCGCATGGCGAAGAAACCGAAAAAGCATGCGTGCGATGACCGCACTGACCAGCTCAACGATTTCATCTTCGACAGAATTGAGATCAATAATAATGACTTGATTGCGTTTGGTGAAAGATTCTCCGGCCGCCCTTTGCAGGCCGACGATGTTGGTCAAAAATTCCAGATCGCTCACGGCTGCGGCAACGTCGGTTCCTTCGTGACGCAGAAAGGCATATTCTGTTCTCTCCTGGAGGGATCTGAGGCGCGTAACCATGGACGAGCAGTAGTCTCGGATTTGGCGATTGCCGTGAGCCTCCTCATAGAGGATCGCGAAGTCGAGACACTCGTGCAGCTCATCAAAAGAGAATGGTGTCCGATTATAGGCTGGTAAGGGCGCGTCCTCCCGGAGCTTTTTTCTCACTTCGTCCAGGAACGCCGATTGGTTGTTTCCCGAAAAATTTCCATACTGAAAATTGGGATTAAAGCGGTTCAGAAGCGCCATATTTAGGTCGGTTGTCGGATACTTCTGGAGAAGGGAGACAACGCGCTGAAATTTTGATACAGGGGAGTCGCCATCTGCCCCTCGAAAACACTCTATGATGCAGGTGGCGACAAAGTGCTCGCGCAGCGCCAGAGCTTCTGGCGTATTGGCATGAAAAAGACTTGTCAGACCTAACGCTGTCCGAAGGACCGGCAGCTGTGTTCGCTCGCTGGCCTGCAAGAGCAGTTCCCATTCTGCCATCTCCAGGAACCAATGCGGCATACGGAAGCCAGCCGCCGTGCCGTCGAGGATGACGCGCTCGACCCCGATGGCTCCCTCCTTCGCGGAAGCGGCCAGCGCGGCGTGATACTCGCCATTGACGTCGAAGACGACGAAGGTCGCGCCGCGGGCGTGATGCTCCTCCGGCTTGCTGAAAAGGGACTGCAAGACCGAGGCAACCGTGCAGGACTTACCGCTGCCGGTATTGCCCAGGATGGCAACATGACCGCCGAAGAACTCGTTCAATCGAACCTTGATGTCGTAGTTCTCGAACACTACCGACTTGCCTATGGGCAGAACCCGATAGCGCGTGGCCCCTTCGGGTTCGCCGGCGCCGCCATCCGGGCCGACTGACGGCTCGACGGCCGCCTCGGTCTCGAAGATGCGATCGAGTTCGCCGTCCAGCGCATAGAGTGCGTCCGCATATAAAGACGGGAAAACGGACACACCGAAACGGAACGCGCCGCCATGCATCGGCAACATGCCGACCGGCACCACGTCCAGATACTTCGAGGAGCCGGCCCTGTCGAAATCGCCGCGCTCGGACGGCGTGCTCGCGTCGCGCTCACGCAGGCCGACAACCTCGACCACGACATATTCCGACTGCGACGGGATCATCAGGAACGATCCCAGCCGCGCCACATAATGCACGCCGTCGAAGCCAACGACCGTGAAATTGTCGGTGCCGGCGTGCATCTCGACGACGAAACGGTCGGCCGCGACCGACACCACCTTGCCGATCGCGCGCTTGCGATCATCGTGGCTCATGCCCCGCCAACCTTAGTCTCGTCATCCCTCTTCGGCGCCAGTTCGGACAACACCTTGCGAACGGCGTCATCGATCCTGTCGCTGGGGCGCTGTGGCATGAAATGCTCGACGATCATGTCGAAGTAGTGAGCCCTGGTTCCCTCGGCAGGACCGTCGCCCCCGATGATCCAGATGCGCGGGTCTCGCAGCGCTCGCAGCTTGGCGATCTCGCCGCCCGTATCCGGCGCCGCGAAGATCACCAGACGGAACGTCGGGATCGTTAGCGCCTGGTAGATAATGTTGTTCAGGTGCTCATCGCCGAAGGCGTAGCCGGCCGTGATGAGAACGCTCTGCTCGCGCACGATCCGGGACTGAAATTCCCGAAACATGTCTGCATAGGGCGAGCCGAGCGAAGAGTTCTGTTTCGCCGGCGTCGGATAGATCAGCATCTGGTTCGTGGATTCCGGCGGCCAGACTTCCTTGATCGGGAACAGGCCATGATCGTCTTCGGTCCAAGTGACCGAGCCATGCAATTTGCAGAGATAGACGAAGGCGTCGACGGCGGTCCACTTGCGGCTGGCGACGTCGAGCTGTTCGGCCAGGGCATAGCGGAAGATCGCCGGATTGAAGCGACGTTCCACGACGCCGGAAAAGCCGTTGGCATAGGGAATGCCAAGCCGATCCATCGCCAATTCGCTGAAATGATCATAGTTGGTCGTGAACACCCACGGTCGGGGCAAGGACCGATCGCGCAGGACCAGCTTTTTGTAGAACCGCTCGTAGAGGTCGCGCACGGTGGTGTCGCCGTCCGTGGCGAAGGCCCCTTGGGTGACACGTGTCCAGAGGAAATCCTGGACCTTCTTGATAATGCCGTCGAGAACAGCGCGGTAGGGGTGAAGAGCGGCATTCTCGCTCTGGCGCAGCACGAACCGCTGCGCGAACAGCACCTCCATCAGGCGTTCCAGGTTGCGGCTGTAATCCTTCGCCAGATCGATCCCGAGTGCATCGAGATATTCGAGTTCGTCCTTGGTCAGTCGCCATGGCGCCGGGGCAGCGCCGACCACCGGCGGATCGGCGTAGAAGCCCGCCGCGCGCGCATCGAGGGTTTCTCCGCAAAACTCCTTGGCCAGGGGCGCCATGGTTGCAATGCCGAGTTCCTTTTTGCCCTTCATCAGGGAGGAACATCCGGCGCCGAGCAAGAACGCGATGTTCTTGGCATTCATAGCCTCGGAAATCGCCTGGCGGGCACTCTCGATCCCCTTGTTCCAGTCGAGGCTATTCGGTTCAGAATTGCCATCCCGCAGAAAATGAAATCTGGCTTCTCTGGCGTCTTCGTCCATTGAATCTCCCCTGCGCTCACTGCATCAGGTAACCGCCTCAACTCTATGCAGCAGCTCGCCCCACGATATCCATGAGCTTCTCGTAACTCGTCACCACGTCATACTTGACCCGATCCTCGGACACGCGCTGACCGATCTCGTCGAAGAATTTCCGCGCGCAAGCGATCTTGGTGTTCTCGATCTCGCGGAGCTTCATCGAGGACATGGTGCCCTTGGTCTCGGCAACGAAGTAGATGTGCTTGACGCTTCCCTCCTTGAAGGAGATCGCCCAATCGGGGTTGTAGTCGCCCACCGGCGTCGGGATCAGGAAGCCGCGTGGCAGCTTGGCGTAGACCACCACCTCGCTCGCAGTATCCAGCTCGTCGGCAAACTTTCGTTCGATCTCGGAGTCGGTGACCACGTAATCGTACACGTGCCGCTTGAGCTTGGCCGATGCCTTGGAGAAGTCCTGGCCAGTCTGGTTCGCAGTGAAGATGTCGACGTCGTAGCGCTCAGCGAGCCCGTCATAAGCAAGCCGCTCGATCACCATCGTGGCCTTCTGCTCGGCAATGATCCGCGACGCCTCGGCGATGAAGTGCTCTGGATTCTCCTTGAACTGCCCGAACACGCTGGCCTGGATGCTGGTCAGGATTTCGGCTGCACTCTTGCGAGTGAGCTCAGTATTTTCGGCGACCTTCCCGAGGAGGTCGTACTTCACAAGCGAATGGACAGATCCGCCGCGTTCGGTCGTTGAGCGTGTCAGGGCAAAACCATCACCTGCCTTCAGCTGTTCGTCCGTTAACCCGTCACCCTGTATGCCGGTCTGAACCGTGTACTGGAGCGGCGTCACGCGAAGCTGGCTATCAAGGGCGCTTACGCACTTTCGGACCAATTCATCGGAGTCGAACTCGACCCGATAAACAGCCTTCTGATTGATACGCCGCCAGAGCTCCTGGAACTCCTTTTTCTCGAAATTCTCATTGAGCGGATTTGTCTTTGGCTTGCGGCCGTCCTCGACCTTCGGGAGCTGCGCATCGCTGAACACACTGTCGATGATCTGGAAAATCTGATCGGCATGCACCTTCAGCTCATCCGGCAAGGCCGCCAGGGTTCCGGCCTCCTTCGCCTGGTGGTAGGCGCTGGTGATCTGGTCTGCGTCGTCGGAATAATCGTTCTTCACGAGGTAGCGGTAAATCTGCTTCGCCATGGCCGGCGTGATCTCGATCGGGCCAGCATCGGTCGTGATGGTCTTCCCGGTGAAATAGGCCTCCGTCGCCTTCCGCGGGCGCGACGTCAGCGTGTCGGCGATCTCCTTCTGGAGGCCGGCCACGAAGTTATTGTAACTCTCGCTGGCGACGACCGTGAGGACGTTGATGTCATGGACGACTGCGGGGTTGTCCATCCGGTCGCCATTCTGATCGACCGACAGCCGGAGTCCCCGGCCCACTTCCTGGCGCCGTGAGACGGTGTTGTCGCTGTGCTTGAGCATGCACATGACGAAGACGTTGGGATTGTCCCACCCTTCGCGGAGTGCGGAATGCGAGAAGATGAACCGCGTGGGTTCTGCGAAGGACAGCAGCCGTTCCTTGTCCTTCAGGATCAGGTCGTAGGCGTCGACATCGTCTGAATCGACCGATCGCGCCCCGACGGCGGGGTCCTTCAGCCGGTTGGTCTTCTTGTCGATCGCGAAATAGCCGTTGTGCGTCTTGGCTGCATCGATGCCCGCCAGGTGCTTCCGGTAGGCGTCGTTATCAATCGCCAGCTCAGCCAGATATTCTGCCTTGAGAAGCTCGTACTCCTCCTCGAAGACGCGGGCGTACTCGCCCTTCTCATCCGGCTGTGCGTAATCGCGGTACTTCACGACCTCGTCGATGAAGAACAGCGACAGCACCTTGATGCCCTGGGCGAAGAGCTGCTTCTCCTTGTCGAGATGCGCCTTGATCGTCTCGCGGATTTGGATGCGCCGGATGTCGCGCTCGGACACATCGCCGGTCGCCTCCCCGGCGCGGAGCACTACGCCGTTGGTGAACTCGACCGTGTCGTTGCGCGCGTCGATCTGGGAGATCGTGAAGCCGTCGCGGTACTGGTCCAGCTCGCCGGACTCGGCGAATAGGTCGTCTCGGAACTCCAGTCGCTTGAGCTGACGCTTGATCTCGCCGCTCGCGAGCTTCACCTCGATTTCAAGCCGGGCTACCGGCGCCTTTTTCGATATCTCGATCCCCTCGAGGTAGAGGTAGGCGTTGGTGCCGGCGAGCCCCCGCGTCTGGATGCCCCGGACGGCGATCTTTTTCACCAGCTTCTGGTTATAGGCGTCGAGCGCATCCAGCCGGTGAACACGGTTGTGCTGCGTCTTATGGGTCGCCGAGTAGCGCAGGATCATGAGCGGCTTGAACTTCGGCAGCGCCTCCATCGTGGCTGCGCCTTCCATCTTCTGCGGCTCGTCGAGGATCAGGATCGGCCGATTGCTGGCGATGACGTCGATGGGCTTGCGTGATTGGAAGTCGTCCAGCTCCTCATAGATGCGGCGGTTGTCAGCGCCGCGCGCCGCGAACGCCTGGATGTTGATGATCATCACGTTGATGCCGGCGTCCGACGAGAAGCTCTCCAGCTCGTGCAGCCGCTTGGAATTGTAGATGAAGAAGCGCGCCTTCTTTCCGTAGCTCTCGGTGAAGTGGTCGGCGGTGATCTGCAGCGACTTGTGGACGCCCTCCCGGATGGCAATCGACGGCACCATGATGATGAACTTCGACCAGCCGTAGCGCTTGTTCATCTCGAAGATCGTCTTGATGTAGCAATAGGTCTTGCCGGTCCCCGTCTCCATCTCGATGTCGAGGTTGATCCGGCATCCGGCGCTGGCGACCAGCTTGTCGGAAAGAGGCAGGTTCTGGCGGCGCTGGACGTCCTTGATGTTGGCCAGCACCTGAAGCTCGGTCAGCGCGAGATCGGGGTTCTTGAACCCCTCCTCGAAGGCGCTCGTCTGAGCCTTCCGGCCGGGATCGATCCGGTAGGTAATCCCGTTCGACATCGGCTGTCCGGCGAAGCAGTCCACGACCGCAGTCACGGCCTGCGTCTGATAGGGTTGGACCTTGAATTTAAGCTTCATGGCCACTCCCTTATATCGACTTGACGTCGGTGCCAGGCGAGACTTGGCGGAAGACCTGTTCGACGTTGATCTTCACCGCATCGGACACGAAGCCGTTGTCGCGGAAAACCACGCGCAGCGGCTCGCGGCCGGCAAGTTCCTTCACCAGCTCCTCCGTCACGCCGGTCTCGAAGCAGGCGACCAGCGCATTTCCGTCCACGAAGAACACGGTCTTGCCCTGTATGGTCTCGCGCTGGATCGGCAGCGTCAGGTCCACGCCCCAGTCGACGAGCACCTGGAACAGCAGGTCCTCAGGGGTGCGGTCGGACTTGATGTTGTCGACGGCAGCGAGGAGGTCCTTCTGATCGATCTCGTCAGGGCGGTAGTACACGTCCTGCATGTTGGACGTATCGACCTTCAGGACCCGGAAGCCGACATCGCGGTTCCAACCCGGATCGCAAGTCTCCGACACCACCGCTGCCCCGGCCTGTCTCACGCGTTCTTTAGACACTTCAGACAAGACCAGCGGTCGACCATTCTTCTTCATGAGCTTGATTGCGGCCTGCACCGTCTTCTTCGCAGTCCCTGTGGTCGAGGCTTCTGCCTCCTGCAAATTCTCGGGGAGCTGAACCATGATGAAACGATGGTTGGTTCCAAAGGTGGCATTAGCCCGGAAGACAGCTTCGGCGGTACTGGCCGATCCAGCAAAGAAGTCCATCACGAGGGCGGCACGGTCATTCGGCGTCATATATTCGATCAGTTTTGCCAACTCATCGTGATCCTTGGGGTTCGTGAAGACCTTCGCCCCCATGAGCTTGCGCAGGTATCTTACCGAGACTTGTGATTGCTTATAGAAATACGACCCACGAACCTGCGTGGCGAAATCCGCTTCCTCTTCGCTATCGTCATCAACATCATTCGAGTCGACTTGGCTTCCATCCGCCTCTTCGGGGATCGGTCGAATATGGGCCTTCCTGAAAGGTGGTTGTGTATGGTCGTCGCGAAACTCAACCAGTCCGAGCTTGATCTGTCTCTGCATTTCATTTGAGTTTGCGTAGATCCAGCCGCGCTCCGGCACTTCACAGGGTTGCCCAGTCTTGGGGTGGATCACATCATATCGCGGCCCATCTCCACCGGGCCAAGAGATATCGCGGTCTCGCCAGGGACCGTTTTCATCGACCCGCTTGTACCGCGCCCACTTCTTTGCAGGATGGCCCTTCGGCAGGTCGGAGTACCATTGAGAAAGATCAGCCTCGATCGCCTTGAAGTTATCACCATGAACTTCGCGTAGCCTGACGAATTCGGCCCATATATCGCGCGCACCGGGCTTCTCTTCCCGCCAAATTTCTTGCTTCTCGCGTAGCCGCGTCACGTTCTTAGCGAAGACCATCATGTATTCGTGACCAACGGAAAAGAACTTTGCATCGTTCTTTCGGCCTTTCTCCCAGACCAGTTGAGCCACGAAGTTTGTCTCGCCGAAGACCTGGTCCATCAACTTTCGGAGCGCAGCCTGTTCGTAGTCGTCGATGCTGACGAGGATAATCCCATCATCCTTCAAGAGCCTCTTCGCGACCGTCAGACGCGCATAGATCATCGACATCCAGTCCGAGTGATATCGACCGCGCGTATCCGGGTTCGCCACCAGACGCCCGCCTTCGGCAGTTTTCTCCCCCGCGTCTATCTCGAACTGCTCTTTGGCTGCGGTGAAGTTGTCCCGATAGATGAAGTCCTTACCAGTATTATAGGGAGGGTCGATGTAGATCAGCTTCACCTGACCGAGATAGGTTTCCTGTAGCAGTTTCAGGGTCTCAAGGTTGTCGCCTTCGATGAATAGGTTCTTCGTCGTGTCGAAGTTGACGCTTTCGTCCTGTGCAGGTCGTAAGGTTTTTGAGAGGGGGGAGTTCGCAGTGATCAACGCCTCGCGTTTTCCGGGCCAATCCAACCGGTACCGCTCCTGTGGCCCTTCGACGATGTTGTCGCTCAGCTCCTGGCGCAGCTGATCGAAGTCTACCGCTAGACGCACTACCCCCGTCACCTCGTCGCGTGCCTCGGTCACACAGCTGGGGAACAGGTCGCGGATCTTCGCGATGTTCTCCTGGCTCAGGTCAGGGCTGTGCATCTTCAGCTTTTCCATCGTCATTCCCTTACTAGTTCGTCGCAGCAGTGACGGGAGCGCCGCTAGAAAGGCGCTCCAGTTCCTGCCGTGCGGCGCGCAACTCGGCATTGATCGCCACGCGCTTGTTGAACTGCTTCTCGCGGGCCAGGCGGGCCCTGATCCGGTCCACCTCCCGCGCCTTGGCCCGGATCGCCTCCATCCGCGCCACACGCGCCTGGATGTCCTCACCGGCTTGCTCCGCTTCGGCGGCGGACTTCGGCATCAGCGCCGTGATGAGGGAGTCGTAGAGACCGCCGAGATTGAGGGCGACCGGCAACGGCCGACGCGCCGTGTCGTCAGGTGCCCAATCGGTCGCGAAATAGCCGCTGACAACCCACTTCGTGGAATCGGCATCACTCGGCCGCTTGAAAGCGGCCACCGCCTTGCGCTTTCCGGACCATGTGAGCTCGAAGATCAGCGGGAACGGGATCGCGCGGTCGATCGCGCGCAACACATCTTCGTCGAGCTTGCTGGAGCGCATGCTGATGCCGAACACCTGAATCTCGCTGACGGCCTTCGTCGCCGCGAGGTTGGTCGTTTCCGGCGCCAGCTTGTACTTCCAGACGATCTGATCGACCTGGGTGACGAACAGATCCCGGAGCGCCGTGCTGGCACCAGCGTGCTCGTATATGCGGCTTTTGGGGACAACCCGGCCGAATGCTGCAGCCTTGGGATAATCGAAGAACGCTGCCGTCATGTGGCCCCCTCCTCGATCACGAGGAAGGCGATCAGCTCGAAATCGTCGAGCCCGGCGATGGTGTGGACCAGCGCCGTGGTCCGCCCACCGCTGAACAGGCTGTCAATGTCCTTCTCTTCCTTGACCTCTATCATCGAGCGGATCGCCGCACTCAGAAGGGCGGAGCAATGCTCCATCTTCCGGCCGTCCTGCGTCCGCTCGTTGAACAGCTGGCAGACCGCCCGGATCGGCTCTGCCTGGCCCTTGCAGCTCGTGCGGATCAGATCGAGCAAGCACTTCACCTCGGTATGGTCGATGATGACCCCACCGCCGTGACCGACATAGACGAGGTAATAAGGGTGCAGCCGGTTCTGCTGGTTGATGTTCACGCTGTCATGGATGTTCTTCAGCGCGAAGATCACACCGGGCTTCAGCCCGAGCGCCGGCTGTGCCGGCACAACCGCGTGCATGCCGTTGGGCAGATGCTCGAGATCGCCGTGCTCCTTGATGTGGTTCAGAAGGTCCATACGGAAATCGTTGAGGCCGAGATCCGTGATGGAAATCCCGGTCCGCACGTCCTCCAGCTCGATCACCTCTTCCTGGAGCCGCTTGAGCTGCTCCTTCCGGTAGGCAATGTCGCTGCTCTTGGCCGTCAGCACGTTGTCGTCGCCGGTCGCCGTGACGTCGGCGATCATCATGCGGTTTTCGACGCGCTCCTTGAGATTGATGTACTCGTCCAGCGAGATTTCCGGCCAATAGTTGACGAGCTGGATTTGCGCATTGGGAGACCCGATACGGTCGATGCGGCCAAACCGCTGGATGATCCGCACCGGGTTCCAATGAATGTCGTAGTTGATCAGATAGTCGCAATCCTGGAGGTTCTGGCCCTCGGAGATGCAATCCGTTCCGATAAGGATGTCGATCTCGCCGGTTTCGTGCGGCAGGACCAGATGCTTCTCCTTTGCGCGCGGCGAGAACAGGGTCAGCAGGGACTGGAAGTCATAGCTTTTCTTCAGCGTGCTCTTCGGCGCGTCGGAGCCGGTGACCATGCCGCAGTGCAGGCCGTGCGACTGAAGAAAGGCCGGCGCCAAATTGGCGTAGAGGTACTTCGCCGTGTCTGCGAAGGCGGTGAAGATCAGAACCTTGCGGTTGCCGGGGTTGAGCGGGTCAGCGACCTTGCGGGTGATGACGTCCTTCAGATGCTGCAGCTTGGCATCATCCTCCGGAACCACCTTGTCCATCGAGGCGATCAGGTCACCGATCAGCGTGAGATCCGCGGTGAGGTCGTGCTTCCACGATGGAAGGTCCATGTCCGACAGACTGATCTGAATCTTCTTGCCGACCGTGAACTCATCCAGACCATTCAGATCATCATCGTCGGGATCGAAACCGGGATCGCCGAGATGGTCGGTCACACTCGCGGCGGCGCCCGTGCGCTCAAAGGTCTCGATCGCCTTAAGGGTCTGCGCGATGTTGCCGCTGAGCGCCCGCAGGGTGAGGCGGAAGGCTTCGACCGAACTCTCCAACCGCTTGAGCAGGTTGGTGGTCATAAGCGCCTGAAGGCTACGCTCGCGGTCAGCCTGGCGCAGCTTGCCGCGACCACCCTCCACCTGGGTGTCGTAGATTTCTTCGTACTTCCGCAGCCGGCTCGGCAGAATGTAGCTGATCGGGGCATAAACAGCGAGCTTGAGCACCGACAGGCTGCCGAAGATGTCGTTGAGGCCGAGCACGTCGGAGCGATGAGTGATCGGGCATTGGTACGACAGCGGCTTTCGGCGCTGGGGGAATTTTCCGATATCCTTGGTGTCGTAGAAAGTCTCGATATGCTTGCGCGACCGGGCGATCGTCACGGCATCGAGCATCTCGAAGAAATCGAAGTCCAGGGCCTTCAGGATTGCGGCTGCGGTTCGCTCGTGCGGCGGCAGATCCGACCAGGCATTGAACGCCTTTTGGGCGCGCCGGAAAATCTCTTCGATCCCGGTCTTGGTTTTCAGCTTGCGGCTGAGGTTTTCTGAATCCCCTTCATAGGCCAGCGCGAGCTGATTGCGCAGGTCGTTGAACCGGTTGTTCACCGGCGTCGCCGACAGCATCAGAACCTTGGTCTTCACGCCGGCGCGGATGACCTTGTTCATCAGTTTCTGGTAGCGGGTCTCCCGATCCTTAAAGACATCGTTGTTCCGGAAATTGTGCGACTCATCGATGACGACGAGATCGTAGTTACCCCAGTTCACGCGGTTCAGCGGAATCCCGAACGCCTCTCCTGAGGTGCGGGAGAGATCGGTATGGCTCAGTACGTCGTAGTTGAAGCGGTCCTTGGCGAAGATGTTCGTGGTCAGATTGGTGTTGTAGTTGCGCCAATTGTCCGCAAGCTTCTTCGGGCACAGGACGAGCACCGACCGATTGCGCAGTTCGTAATATTTGATGACCGCGAGCGCGGTGAAGGTTTTCCCGAGGCCGACGCTGTCCGCCAGAATGCACCCGTTGTGCATCTCCAGCTTGTTGATGATACCAGTGGCAGCATCCCTCTGGTAGTTGAACAGCTTGTTCCAGACGAGGCTGTCCTTGTAGCCGGTCAGATCGTTTGGCAGCGCATCCTGATCAATCTCTTCGAGGAAATCCTGGAAGAGGTTGTAGAGGATGTGGAAGTAGATCCGTTCAGGTGAATTTTCCTGGTAGACGGACTCGATGTGGTCGCAGATGGCGGCGGTGACGTCGCTGACCTTGTCCTCATCGTTCCAGATCTGATTGAACAGTTGCAGATAGACCTGTGTGTGCGCCGCATCGTCGATGCGCGTAACGAGATTCGAGACGGCGTCGCCCTTCTGATAGCCCAGGTCAACGGCCGTGAACCCGCTAATCGGCATGTAGGCGACGTCGCCGGCTTCCGATCCTGCGTGAATGAACTGCTGCATCGGTGCCTTAGTCTTGTTCGACTTGAAGCGAGCCTTCTTTCGTATCCATTCGGCGCACTCGCGCGCGACTGCGCGCTGCGTGAGCTTGTTGCGAAGCTGAATCTCGAACTCGGTGCCGTAGAGCCCCCGCTCTCGCGTCGTCTTTGGGATGAAGAACTCTCGCCGCTCCTTGCGGAGGCGGTCAGTCACATCCGTCGCGACGAAGGTCGGGGCTGTGAAAATGAACTGTAGGCTTTCGACCTTCGAAAACTCCGCCTTCAGGGCCTCGAACGCATAGATCGAGAAGCAGGACGCTGCGATTTTGATCCGAGCGCCACGCCCCAACGTCGCCTTTAGGTCATCGCCGAGAAGCAGTGAGGTGTTGTCGATTATCTTCATCGGCTTTTCCTCACGCCCACAGACACGATAGTGGCGCGGCCGCCAGGCGGTCTCCGAACGGCACGACATCCGTGCTGTCGTAGAGGACGACGCCAAACGCGAAGCGGTCCCCACAAGCCTCGGCCAATGCGCGCAGGCCCGAAAAGTCGCTGGCCTTGACCGTTGCGCTCGCCTTCACCTCGATGGCGGCAATCATGCCGTCATCGCGCTCGAGCACGATGTCGACCTCGCGCATGTCCCGATCGCGGAAATGATGTGGCGTCAGACGCAGGTCTGAGGCCGTCATCAGCTTCAGCACTTCGGAGAACACAAAGCTCTCGAGCAGCGCGCCAAATGCCCCCCGATCCGCCTTGATCCGATCGAAAGTCAGCCCGCGCGCGGCAGCCAGCAGGCCGGAATCAAGGAAATGCAGCTTGGGCGTCTTAACGATGCGCTTGAGCGCATTGGTGAACCATGGCTGCAGGGTCGCGATCAGGAACACCTGTTCGAGCAGACCGACATAGCGCTGACCGGTCCTGTGGTTGACGTTGATGCCGCTCGCAAGCTGGGAATAGTTGACGAGCTGCCCGGAATGTTCGGCGAGAAGACGCACGAACTTGGGGAGTTCGGTGAGCTTCTCAACTTCAGCGATATCGCGCAGATCACGGGTCAGGATCGAGGTGAGATACGCACGCGCCCAGTCTTGTCGCCGGCGTTCGCTGTCACGACTAATCGCCTCAGGAAAGCCGCCGCGCAACGCAAGCTGGACCAACTCGTCGCCGACAATGGCGGCGCTTTGACTCTCCAAAGTCCCCTCGAACAGGCGTTCCAGAAAGGTCGGTGCTCGGCTTTCGATTTCCGCCCGAGCCAAGGGCAGCATCCGAATGGTTTCCATCCGGCCAGCGAGGCTGTCAGCGACGCGCGGCAAGGTCAGCACATTGGCCGAGCCGGTCAGCAGGAAACGGCCCGGGCGATAATCTTCGTCGACCGTCTTCTTGATCGCCAGCAACAGATTGGGCGCGCGCTGGATCTCGTCGATGATGGCGCGATCCAGACCTCGGATGAACCCGGCCGGGTCGGACTGGGCGGCCTCGAGGACGGTCTGGTCGTCGAGTGTGCTATAGGTCCAGCCGGTTTCTCCCATCTTTCGCACCAGCGTCGTCTTGCCGGCCCGGCGCGGTCCGACGATGAGGACGACCGGCGTGTCTGCAAGCGCCTCCTCCGCCCTCCGCTCAACGAATCGCTGGAACATGACATCTCCGACTACCGGCTGATTGGCATCATCAGCCTCGGCAGATTTGTAGTCAATGGTCCGCTGATTGGTATCGTGAGCATTCCCAGGATCTGAGGGGAAAGCCTTCCCCTGCGGCTGAACTTTGTCTCTGCCGACCCGTGTCTAGCGGGGAGCCCCCGCAACGCCCCCCGAGAGTGAGAGTGCAGGCCGGCTGTGCCGTGACGGGTTGAAGGCTGGGAGAGAGGCTTCCGGCACCCGTCGCGGAGACCCGCGATGTCGAAACTTGATCCACGCGGCCGGCCGAGCGCCGACCGGAAGAGCCTGTATGACGAAATCACCGGCAAGATTCTGGCCGAACTGGAGGCCGGACGGTTGCCCTGGGTCCAGCCCTGGGGGACGGCCGCGGCCAAGGCGCCGCTCGCCATGCCGACCAACGCCGCAACCGGGCGCGGCTACTCGGGGGTCAATGTGCTGATCCTCTGGGGCGCGGTGATCTCGCACGGCTTCCCGAGCCAAGGCTGGCTGACCTTCCGCCAGGCCCTGTCGCTTGGCGGCAATGTCCGCAAGGGCGAGCGCGGCACCACCGTCGTCTATGCCGACCGCTTCGTGCCGGACGATGAACGCCGTCGTGCGCGAGAGACCGGCGACGAGGCACAGGCGATCCCGTTCCTGAAGCGCTTCACGGTCTTCAACGTCGCTCAGTGTGACGGCCTGCCCGAGGACCTCGTGGCCGCTGTGCCGGCGCCCGAACCCGGGCTGATCGAGCCCACGGTCGACGCGCTGATCCGGGCGAGCGGAATCGACTTTCGCATCGGCGGCGACCGGGCTTACTACGCGCCGGCACCTGACTATGTGATGGTGCCGCCGCCCCAGGCCTTCTTCGAGCCCATCAACTGGCATCGCACGGCGCTGCATGAATGCGCCCATGCCAGCGGCGCAGCCCATCGGCTCGGACGCGATCTCACAGGATCGTTCGGCTCCAAGAAATACGCGTTCGAGGAACTGGTGGCCGAAATCGCCTCGGCCTTCTGCTGCGCCGCCCTCGGCATCGCCCCGACCGTCCGCCACGCCGACTACATCGGATCCTGGGCCGAGGTCCTGCGCGAGGACAATCGCGCCATCGTCCGTGCAGCCAGTCAGGCGAGCAAGGCAGCGGACTGGTTGCTGGCCTTCGCCCCACATGCGGGCGAACCGGGTCAGGCAATTGCCACCACTCCCGAGGCCGAACGCCAGGCAGCCTGACCCACTCGCTTCCACTCCAAGCATCGGCGCAGTCCCGTCTTTCCGGCTCTACGGCGTTCCGGCTTTCCGGAAGCAATGAGAGGAAGAGGGCTGCGCCGATTTTCGTGACGGGTTGGAGGTCGGGAGAGAGGCTCCCGGCCGCCCGTCGCGGAGACCTGTCATGGCCACTGCCATTCAGAAGATCATCCTCTCGCCATCGCGCGACATCCCCTTCAACAAGCTCACGCTCTCGCAGGCGAACGTCCGGCGCATCAAAGCCGGCATTTCGATCGAGGAACTCGCCGAGGACATCGCCCGCCGCGGTCTCCTGCAGAGCCTCAACGTCCGTCCTATCATCGATGCCGATGGCGCAGAGACCGGCCTGTACGAGATCCCGGCCGGTGGGCGTCGCTACCGGGCGCTCGAGCGTCTGGTGAAGCAGAAGCGCCTCGCCAAGACAGCCGCAGTGCCGTGCGTGGTGCGCGATCCCGCCACGCCGATTCTGGCCGAAGACGACTCCCTGGCAGAGAACCTTCAGCGTGCCCCGCTCCACCCGCTCGATCAGTTCCGGGCGTTCCAGGCGCTGCGCGACAAGGGCCAGTCCGAGGAAGAAATTGCCGCGGCCTTCTTCACCTCCGCTCATGTGGTGAAGCAGCGTCTGCGTCTTGCCGGCGTCTCGCCGAAGCTTCTCGACATCTATGCCGAGGACGGCATGACGCTGGAGCAGCTGATGGCCTTCACGGTCAGCGCCGACCATCCGAGGCAGGAACAGGTCTGGGAGACGATCGCAAGCTCCTGGTCCAAGGAGCCCTATCAGATCCGCCGCATGCTGACCGAGAAGACGGTGCGCGCGTCGGACCGCCGCGCCATGTTCGTCGGGCTCGATGCCTATGAAGCCGCTGGCGGCACGGTCCTGCGCGATCTCTTCCAACAGGACGATGGCGGCTGGCTCGCCGATGTCGCCCTGCTCGATACCCTGGTTGCCGCCAAGCTGAAGACAGA
The DNA here is from genome assembly GCF_037040815.1 of Pararoseomonas sp. SCSIO 73927. Taxonomy (NCBI): domain Bacteria; kingdom Pseudomonadati; phylum Pseudomonadota; class Alphaproteobacteria; order Acetobacterales; family Acetobacteraceae; genus Pararoseomonas; species Pararoseomonas sp. SCSIO 73927. Next base: position 4,261,120 of record NZ_CP146232.1, on the reverse strand, counting down.
GGCTGAGGCCATCGCGGCCGAAGGTTGGAAGTGGATCGAGGTCGCTGCCGACTTCCCCTACGGTCACACCCACGGTCTGCGCCAGATCGACGGTGTCGCCGCCGAACGATCGGCTGACGAACAGGCGACGATCGACGCGCTCAACGCTGAGTATCAGCGGCTCGAAGCAGAGTGTGAAGGTGCGGACGAATTGCCAGACGAGGTCGATGCGCGGCTCGGCGAAATCGAGGCCCAGCTGGATGAGCTCGACACCCGGTCGGTGATCTTTGATCCCTGTGATATCACGCGTGCTGGCGTCTTCGTGAGCATCGGCGCGGACGGCAGGCTCGTGGCCGACCGCGGCTATGTTCGCCCGGACGACGAGGCGCCCCTCGTTCTGCCCGACGACGAGACCGGTGGCGCTACGGCGGCGACCGGCGCTCAAGCCGGCGAACCCGGACCGAGCGGCACGTCCCGCACCGTCATCACGGTCGGCGGGCAGCCGATCGAAAGCGAGGACGACGAGGACGACGTTATCAAGCCGTTGCCCGAGCGCCTGGTGATCGAACTGACCGCCCATCGCACGCTCGCGCTGCGCGACGCCGTGGCGAGTAACCCACAGATCGCGCTGACGGCGCTGCTGCACAAGCTCGTCATCGACACATTCCAGCGCACCAGCACCGGCGGCGGATGCCTCGAAGCGTCCGTGCGACACGTCTTCTTCCCCGCGCAGGCCGCCGACCTCAAGGACAGCCCCTCCGCATGCGCGATCGCGGAGCGTCAGGACGCCTGGAAGGCCGATCTTCCGCAGGACGATGAGGCGCTCTGGGACTGGCTGTCGGCACTCGACGATGCGAGCCGACTCGCGCTGCTCGCTCATTGCGTGAGCTTCGGCGTCAACGCGCTTTACGAGAAGCCGAACCCCTACGGCGGGAACGGCGTGTCCCAGGACGGGCTCGAACGCCGTCTCACCCAGGCCGACCGGCTCGCGCGGGCGACTGGTCTCGACATGGTGGAGGCCGGATGGCGTCCTTCGGTCGACAATTATCTCGGCCGGGTGCCGAAGCGACGCATCGTCGAGGCCGTGCGTGAGGGCGCGGGAGATCGGGCGGCGCAGCTCATAGAGCATCTGAAGAAAGCTGAAATGGCCAAGGAAGCCGAACGACTTCTCGCCGACGCCCGGTGGCTGCCCGAGCCGCTGCGGCTCGCCGACACGGACACATCCTCCGAAACGGCCGAACCCGAAGCTGAGGCAAGCTCCGTGGATCTGCCGGCGTTCCTATCAGCCGACGAGGAAGCTTCGGACGAAGATACCGAGCCGCTCCCGGCCATCGCAGCCGAGTAGCCGATCCAGGCGGGACCGCTCCGGTGGTCCCGCATCTTTCCTCACACGCCCCTTCCATCAGCCCGGTCGCCACGCCGGGCCTTTTTATTTTCGTGGGAGACTGTCATGGCAGACTTTTTCACGCACTTCTCGTGCCTGCTCGACGTCGGCACACCTCAGAACGCCGCGCGCGCACTCGATCTCTACAATGCCCTGTCCGAAGCCGGCGCGTCGGAAGAACCGCCGTCGGAGGGCTTCCTTGTCTCCATCCAGCCGGAGCACGGCGGCTCGCAGCTCTGGCTACGGGATGACGTCTCCGGCGATCCAGAACGGCTGATCCAGTTCGTGAAACTCTGCGCGACGGAGTTTAGCCTCAAGGGCCGTTGGGGCTTCCAATACGCCAATACCTGCTCGCGGCCCCGGCTCAATGCGTTCGGTGGCGGTGCGCACGTCCTCGACCTCGGCACGGGTGAGACCCTCGGATGGATCGACACCGATGGCTGGCTCGCCGCCGCGGTGGATGGAGGTAATCCCGATGCCTGAGATCATCGAAACCATCGTCTATCGCCTCGACGAACTCTCCACTGCGGCGAAGGACGCCGCGCGCGGATGGTACCGCGAGGGTGGCTTCGATTATGACTGGTTCGAGTTCGTCTATGACGACTTCGAACGCATTTGCATGATCCTGGGCATCAGTCTCAGGAGGCGCCCTGTCCGACTGTTCGGCGGTAGCACCCGCTTGAAACCCTGCATCTGGTTTTCGGGCTTCTGGAGCCAGGGCGACGGAGCCTGCTTCGAGGGCGACTACCGACACGCGAGATCCGCCGCCGGCCGCATCCGGGCCTATGCACCGACGGATACCGCGCTTCACCGGATCGCCGATACCCTCCAGGCCGTTCAGCGGCGCAACTTCTACCAGCTCCGAGCCACGATGACTCAGCGGGGGCGCTACTATCACGAGCAGTGCATGGCCATCATGGTTGATCGCGACAGTCCCGTAGGTCAGGACATGACCGCCGATGCAGAAGATGCCGTATCGGAAGCGCTCCGTGATCTGGCCCGCTGGCTCTACCGCCAGCTCGAAAGGGAATACGAGCATCTGACCTCGGACGAGGAGGTCGACGAGGCGATTGCGGCGAACGGCTACACCTTCACCGAAGCGGGCCGGCGCTTCGGTTGATTCAGCCTGCCACTCGCACGTCGAGAGGCAGAGGGGGCCGTGACGGGTTTGAGCCCGGACGGTCGAGAGAGAGCGGCCGAGGGCTCGCCCTGTTCCCGCTCTCCTCGAGGTCTTCCCCATGCACGATCGTTCCGCGCCATGCGCGCAAGAACATAGGCCGGCGTCTCATCTGCCACGCGTCGACAGAATGGCGGCCCTGCTCGATGCCGCCCGATCCATCCTCGTCCATCTCGAAGCCGGCCGACGTGTCGACGCCACCCTGCTTCGTGACGCGATGGAAGCGAGCTTCAACGCGAGCGACGCTGCCGGAGCCTGGGACTGGAAGCTGGCCTACGACGCCTGCGAGGCAGCGACCGTTCTCTTCCTCCGCAAATACGGCAAAGCGCTTTTGCACAAAGCCGGCTCTCCGGCCGCTGCCCTGCCGCTGGTCGCCAGAGTCGCCGGTCTGCTTCCCACGCACACCCGCCGCTCCCTCGAAAGCGAGACGTTCCAGCAATTCTCGACGCCCATCCCGCTCGGCTTCATAGCGTCGCGCGCGGCCGCTATTACACCTGCCGACCGTGTGCTCGAACCGTCCGCCGGGACCGGTTTGCTCGCCATTCTGTCCGAGATTGCGGGCGCTACTTTGATCCTCAACGAACTGGCGGAAACCCGCGCCAGCCTCCTCTCCTCCCTCTTCCCGGCGGTCGCAGTCACGCGCTTCGACGCAGCGCAGATCGACGATCATCTGCACCCGGCTATGGTCCCGTCGGTCGTGCTGATGAACCCGCCATTCTCGGCGATGGCGAACGTCTCCGGTCGCATGGCCGACGCCGCTCTGAGACACATCGCATCCGCGCTCGCCCGCCTCGCCGAGGGCGGGCGCTTGGTGGCCATCACCGGCGCCAATGTCAGCCCGGAGCATCCAGCCTGGCGCGAGGCGTTCATCCGACTGCAGGAGCGCGGCCGCGTCGTATTCACCGCGAGCATCGAGGGCGCCGTCTACGCCAGGCACGGCACCACTATCGAGACGCGGCTCACCGTCTTCGACAAGCTGCCGGCAGACGATCCGGCCCGGTTTCCCGCATCACAGGGTCAAGCAGTCGACACGCAGACGCTTATGGGCTGGGTCACGGAACACGTTCCCCCACGGCTCACAGTGGCGGGTTCGGTCGCCCTGCCGGCGCCGTCGGCGATGGCGCTGAAGCAAGTTGCCTGTCCGATTGCGCGCGGCACCGCGAACGCGCCGCAGAGGTCATCACTCGAGGAGCCGTTTTACCTGGACCTCGCCTATGAGACCCTCGACTGGAAGCTGGCCGAACATGGTCGGCTGACCGACGCCATCTACGAGGAATACGGACTTCAGACGATCCGCATTCCTGGCTCTCAAGCCCATCCGACCAAGCTCGTGCAATCGGCGGCCATGGCGTCGGTCGCACCGCCCAAGCCGAGCTATCGTCCACGCCTGCCCGAACGGCTCATCACCGAGGGCGTACTGTCGGACGCGCAGCTCGAAACCGTGATCTATGCCGGCGAGGCCCATACGGGCTTCCTCAGCGGCGCCTGGACCATCGACGCGACGTTCGATGTCGTCTCTGCTGCACCTGACGACGCGGCATCCGCCGTCCGATTCCGGCGCGGTTTCATGCTCGGCGACGGCACGGGCGCGGGCAAGGGCCGCCAGTCCGCCGCCATCATCCTCGACAACTGGCTGCACGGTCGGCGCAAGGCCGTCTGGATCTCGAAGTCGGACAAGCTGATCGAGGATGCGCAGCGCGACTGGTCGGCCCTGGACATGGAACGCCTGCTGGTGACGCCGCTCTCCCGCTTCCCGCAGGGGCGGCCGATCACACTGCCGGAAGGCGTCCTATTCACCACCTATGCCACGCTGCGGTCCGATGAGAAGGCCGACAAGGTTTCGCGCGTCCGCCAGATCGTCGATTGGTTGGGCTCCGATTTCGACGGGGTGATCATCTTCGACGAGAGCCATGCAATGCAGAACGCCGGCGGCGGAAAGGGAGAACGAGGCGATGTCGCTCAGTCGCAGCAGGGCCGTGCCGGCTTGCGGCTCCAGCACGCCCTCCCCGGTGCCCGAATCGTCTACGTCTCGGCGACAGGCGCCACCACTGTCCACAATCTCGCCTATGCCCAGCGTCTCGGCCTGTGGGGCGGCGAGGATTTCCCGTTCGCCACTAGGGCCGAATTCGTCGCTGCCATCGAGGCCGGCGGTATCGCAGCGATGGAGGTGCTGGCCCGCGATCTTCGCGCCCTCGGCCTCTATACCGCCAGATCCCTGTCCTATGACGGGGTCGAGTACGAGCTGGTTGAGCACGCGCTCACCGACGAGCAACGCCGCATCTATGACGCCTATGCTGGCGCGTTCTCGATCATCCACAACAACCTCGATGCCGCGATGCGCGCCGCGAACATCACCAGCGAGACCGGCACGCTCAACCCGCGCGCCAAATCTGCCGCCCGTTCGGCCTTCGAAAGCACAAAGCAGCGCTTCTTCGGGCACCTGCTGACCTCGATGAAGACCCCAACGCTGATCCGCTCGATCCAGCGCGATCTCGATGACGGGCACGCGGCTGTCGTCCAGATCGTCTCCACCGGCGAGGCACTGATGGAGCGGCGACTGGCCGAGGTGCCGACCGAGGAATGGAACGACGTGCGCGTCGACATTACGCCGCGCGAGTATGTGCTGTCTTACCTTCAAAACTCCTTCCCGGTGCAGCTCTACGAGCCGTTCACCGACGCGGATGGCAATCTCTCTTCGCGACCTGTCACCCGCGACGGCCAGCCCGTCAAAAGCCGTGAAGCGCTCGCCCGGCGTGACCGGCTGATCGAGAAACTCGCAAGCCTGCCGCCGGTGCCTGGCGCGCTCGATCAGATCGTCCAGCGCTTCGGAACCGACCTGGTAGCCGAGGTGACCGGGCGATCGCGGCGCATCATCCGCAAAGGTGATCGGCTCATGGTCGAGAACCGTCCGGGCTCCGCCAACCTCGCCGAGACCGCCGCCTTCATGGATGATGCCAAGCGCATCCTCGTGTTCAGTGATGCTGGCGGCACCGGGCGCAGCTATCACGCTGACCTCGCGGCGCGGAACCAGCGCCTTCGTGTCCACTATCTCCTCGAACCGGGCTGGAAAGCCGACGCCGCCATTCAGGGCCTTGGTCGCACCAATCGCACCAACCAGGCGCAGCCGCCGCTTTTTCGTCCGATCGCAACCGACGTGAAAGCCGAGAAGCGCTTCCTGTCGACCATTGCCCGCCGGCTCGACACGCTCGGGGCAATCACCCGCGGCCAGCGCCAGACCGGCGGACAGGGCCTCTTCAGACCCGAGGACAATCTCGAAAGCCCCCACGCGCGCGACGCGCTCCGCCAACTTTACCTGCTGATCGTCCGCGGCAAGGTCGATGGCTGCCCGCTCCAAATCTTCGAGAGCGCCACCGGCCTCAGCCTGATGGACGACACAGGCATCCGCGACGAGCTACCGCCGATCACGACCTTTCTCAATCGCTTGCTGGCGCTGACGATCGACCTGCAGGGCATATTGTTCAGCGCCTTCGAGCAGCTTCTCAATGCCCGTATTGCCGGAGCACTGGCCAGCGGCACCTATGACATCGGGCTGGAAACGCTGAAAGCCGAAAGCTTCGTCGTCACCGACCGGCACACCATCTACACGCATCCCGCCACTGGCGCGGAAACCCGCTTGCTGACGATCACCCAGCGCGAGCGCAACAGGCCCCTGTCGCTCGAACAAGCCTTCGAGCTTCTCGCCGATCCACGTGCAGCTCTGCTGATCAACGACCGATCCGCCAGGGCGGCGGTTCAGGTGCCTGCCCCGAGCATCATGCTGGATGACGGCGAAATCGAACGCCGGGTGCGCTTGCTCCGCCCGATGGAACATCACCATGCATCGCTGGCGTGGATGGCGGAAAGCCATTGGCGGGTGGCCGATCGCGAGGTCTTCGCTGCGGCGTGGCAGCGCGAACTGGGGCAGATCCCCGAGTTCACCGACAGCACGATCCATGTCGTCGCCGGGCTCCTGCTCCCGATCTGGAAGCGTCTCCCGGATGAGTGCACACGTGTCTATCGCCTCCAGACGGACGACGGGGAACGCATCATCGGGCGACGCGTGTCTCCAGCCTGGGCGGCCAACGCGCTCGCGATCGGAGCGCCCACGCTGACGGCTGCCGATGCCTTTGCAGCCTTGGTGGCAGGCAGCACCGTCCTCGATCTCACTGAGGGCCTCCAGCTTCATCGCGCGCGGGTTATGGGCGTCCACCGCATCGAGCTATCGGGCTTCTCCGACACGATGCGCGATCTCCTCCGGTCCTACGGCCTGTTCCACGAGATCATCTCCTGGAAGCTCCGGATGTTCGTTCCCACCGACGCGACCGGCGTGGGCGTCCTTGCCAAGGTGATGGAGCGCTATCCAGTCACGCGGATCTCTGAACGGGAGGCAGCGTGATGGCCAGCCTTGACGCATCCGATCTCGCGGCCCGCCTCGCCGGCCAAGCCGAAGCCGTGTGCCGGCACTATCTGTCCAACGGCACAAGGCAGGGAGGCTACTGGCTGGTCGGCGACGTTCGCAACACGCCGGGCCGCTCAATGTTCGTGCGGCTCAAGGGGCCGCAGACCGGCAAGGGCGCCGCCGGCAAGTGGACCGACGCCGCGACTGGCGAGCATGGCGATCTGCTCGATGTCATTCGCGAAACCTGCGACCTTCCCGACTTCAAGCAGGTCGCCGAGGAAGCGCGGCGCTTCTTGAGCCTCCCGCATCCAGAACCCGCACGAGAGTCGAGGCGGGCTAGGACGTTCGCGGCGCCAATGGGCTCGCCAGACGCCGCGAGGCGTCTCTTCGCGATGGCACAGCCTATCAGCCGTACACTCGCCGAGACGTATCTGCGCGCACGCGGCATTACGTCTTTGCACGAAACCGGATCGCTGCGCTTCCATCCCCGCTGCTTCTTCCGCCCCGATGAGCATTCCCCGACCGAGATCTGGCCGGCGATCATCGCCGCCGTCACGGACCTCAATGGCGAGCTCACCGGCGCACACCGCACCTGGCTGGACCCCGACGGCTTCAACGAAGCGACCTTAGGCAAGGCGCCCGTCGAGACACCGAGACGGGCGATGGGCAATCTCCTCGGGTCTGCCGTGCGCTTCGGACTGCCGGGCTCGGTGATGGCGGCCGGCGAAGGCGTCGAGACCATGCTGTCGCTGCGCTGCGTCCTGCCAACCATGCCGATGGCGGCTGCGCTGTCGGCGGCACATCTGGCTGCCATCCAGTTCCCCGACACCCTGCACCGGCTGTATGTCGCGCGTGATGACGATCCCGCCGGCGATGCAGCGGTGAGGACCTTGATGACCCGCGCGGAGGAAGCGGGCATCGAGGCAGTCACCCTGTCTCCGACGCTTGGCGACTTCAATGAAGACCTCCGGCTGGTAGGGCTCGCGGCGCTCCGGGCGGCCATCCGGGTCCAGATCGCGCCCCAGGACGTCGCACGCTTCATGGAGCACGCAGCCTAACCGGGATGGAGGCAGGCGGCTGCCGGTCGAGCACTTCGATCAACGCTCGCATCCGGGATGACCGTTTCGCCAGAGGACCGCGCCCCGGCCTTCCAGAGGGCGATCGGCCATCAGACGGTCTATCCAGGCAACCTTGTGGCCGACTATTTTCCGGCGGCCCGCTCCACCCCACGCGGTCAAGCCGCGCGGGGACCCCGGCTCGGGCCTTTCCATCGCGAGACAAAATAGCCGGCCCCTGCGGTCCTTCGCTCACGCTGCGGCCCCTCGCTTCGCTCCGGGTGCCAGTCCAGCCCGTCCGACGGCTTCGTCGCCATGAAGGCCGCGGCGGTCGCGGTCCAGCGAACGGAGCTTCCCATGAGCGAGCACGACGAATTTGAGCCCGACCACATCTCTTCTCCCACCGACCACGTTCTGACCGAGCTTCAGCTCTACGGCTTCCATCCCCGCGACGATGAACCCGATCCTCGACCAATTCCGGAAGATCGCGTGATCGCCGGCGCCGTCGCCGACATCTTCGACGCGCTGATTGCGACCATGGCCGATACCGGCCTCGACGCAGATCTCGACGACCTGCTGTGGTCAACGGTCAACACCTTCCACCGCGCCGTCGAACGGGTCGAACGCACACTCGACGACAACGAGCTGGCGCAGAAGCAGGGGCAGCGCGAACAGGATGGCTCCGAGGTGAAGGCCGTGCAGCTCGAGGCGCTGATCGCCACCGGACAGCGGCTCATCGAACGCCGAGACGCCCTCGAACTCTTTCGTGACACCGGCGCCGACCTTTACCGGAAAACGACCGGCTCGAACTGGTCTCCCCGCCACGGCTCACGCGTCAACCATCGCCAGCTCACCTCTGCGATGATCGACAGCCGCGACTTCATCGCCGCGCGCAAACGCGCCGATCGCGAGGTGCTGCTGCCCGCCGGACCGAAGATCGCGCTGACCGGCGGGCTCGACTTCAACGACCATCAACTGATCTGGGCCAAGCTCGACCAGGTCCGCGCGAAGCATCCCGACATGGTGCTGATGCACGGCAAATCTCCAAAAGGCGCCGAGAAGATCGCGGCCCGCTGGGCCGACCACCGCGGCGTTACGCAGATCGGCTTTGCCCCCGATTGGACCAAACACGGCCGCTCCGCCCCGTTCAAACGCAACGATCAGATGCTGGACGTGCTGCCGATCGGGGTCATCGTGTTCCCCGGCACCGGCATCCAGGACAATCTCGCCGACAAGGCGAAGAAGCTCGGCATCCCGGTCTGGAAATTCGGCTCAGGTGGCGCCTAGGCGCCACCGATGCACTCAAGCCTTTCGCGGTTTCGGCTGGTGAAGACGCCGCTTCACATTGGGCTTCAGCGCATTGCTCACGTCCTTGTTGACAGTCGCGAGGTCGAACCAGTCAGGATCGAAATATCCTCCGCACCATTGCTTGGTTTCATCGTGTTCCAGGTCGCTCGGGTCCGCCAAGATTTCAAGAAACCGCTGATAGCCGGGTATCCCGCCGATATCTTCGGGAGGGCGAGCCCGTGCACCATCGATGCATTGAGCCTTCTTTGGTGCGACGTCGAGGGAAAGCCATTGTTCCAATTCAACGGTATGCGACCAGCCGTCGCCGAAATCGTACAGGTAGTTGAACCTCGCACCAGATCTCGTGAAGTCACGCAAGCGAACGTCCGTCTGCTCAAAGACCTTGGGATCATCCCTGCTGGAGCTTTCGTAAGCAGCAGCCGCATCGCTAAAGCGCAGTCCGCCAATCTGAAACTCATGCAGGTGGTAATTCCACCAGTTAAACGCCGCTTGGATCGTCAGGTGCAATTGCTCCAGATTCCAGTCGATCGGTACGATCAGACGCCTCCAAGCAGGAGGGTCAATATCGTCGATTGACACACGAATCTGAACTGCGTTGAAGGGTGCAAACATATCGGCAGCAAGCCTTCGCATGATGACTGCGTCAAGTTCTGTCGTCAGCATGAAGAGCTACGTCAGCACCAGCATCTTGGTCCGGCCATCGGTGTAGCTCCTATTCTGAAACTTCGCGACCCCCGCTTCAAATGCGCTGATCCTTGTTCCAACCGGGGGCCTGATGCCATCAACCCGTGAAGGGTCGGCTACGCCTTGGCGTGCCGCCGCTTCGTCTTCGCCTACGCGGTGATTGCGGCCCTCGGCCGGACACATCGGGCGCCTGTCAGCGGGGGATGGTCCTCCGCTCGGAACAGGAGCCGGACCGATGTCCCTCGACGCCGCTTATGCCTTCGCAAACAGCCTCGCTGGCACCCTGATGGTCGCCATCATCATCTTCCGGGCGGGCGACGGCACGCTGTCTGTCACTCCCTGCAACGAGTTCGACGGCGATGCCGAGGTCGTGGCCGAGATCGATCCGTTCGACGTCTGACGTCTGGCGGAACAGCTTCGCGGGCGGAGATCGGTTCGATTTCCGCTCCCGAAGCACGTCGAATTTCGCTATACTCTGCAATGCGCCTTGGTGGTGGTGGTTGGCGCACCCGTCAGACCTATTCTCACGGAGGCCACCACCATGATCGTCTTCGCCATTCTCGGTTCGCTCGTCGCCATCGGCGCACTTTGCTGGTTGTTGTTCACGCTCGCCGTCTTTGCGCTTCCAGCTTTCATCGGCGTCAGCGCGGGCATCTGGGCGCATGAGACCGGCGCCGGCCTGCTCTGTGCCATCGTCATCGGCGCCGTTGGTGCCGGTATCGCACTCGGCGTCGGCCAGCTTCTGCTCGCCCTCCTGCGGCCGGCCTGGCTGAAACTCCTCGTCGCCTTGGCATTCGTCGCGCCCGCAGGCATCGCGGGCTTTCACGCGACGCATGGCATCGTGAAGCACACCATGCCGTCGGAAGCCTGGCAGCTCGTGTTCTCGGTCATCGGGGCGATTGCCGTTGCGGTCACGACCTTCATCCGCGTGACGTCACTCACCCCGCCAGGATCGACCAGCCGGGGCGTTGCCAATGCCTGAGTGTCGAACTGACCGCAGAGCCGGACCAGAAAGCGGACGCGCACCACGCACCAACCATCGACCGACCTGATGTGGGATCGGGCGAAAGGGCGCGCACGTAAGCGCGCAACCTGTCATGGCGCAGGGCTCGCTGATCGTCTGATCCCAGGCTGCTCACTAGCCGACCGACCAAACGCAGGCTGACGGGCGTCACCGGTCAGGCGCCCCTCATCAGCAGGACGAGACGTGCCAGCTCCGCGCTCAGAAACGCCGATCGCGTAAGCCGCGCGTGCCAATTCGGCCGATGCCCTGCGCCGCCACGTCATCCCCTCGGGATCTAGCCAGATCGAGCGCACCCGAGCGGCCTCTTCAATGGCCTGATCTGGCCGAAGACCGGCTCACGCCTCGCTCGCCTATGGCGCAACAGCGGCGTCACAACTTTCTTCCCCTGCCGGCTGCGCCGTCATTCCTCGCGGGACAAGAAAGTTTCTCCTTTGCTGTCAGGCCCCAAGCCTACCCCAGCGAACTGGGGCCCCGAGGCTGGGGTGCGCCGTCGAGCGTCTCCGGCCCGTCGATCGCCATCGGGGCCGCAATGGTGCGGGCTCGAGACTTCAGATCGAGGAGAAATGACATGGCCACCATCGGCACCTTCAAGAAGACCGGCACGAACGAGTTCACCGGCGAGATCGTCACCCTGAGCGTTCAGGCCAAGAACGTCCGCATCGTCCCCGAGACCCGGGCCACCGGCGAGAACGCCCCCAGCCACCGCGTCCTGGTCGGTCGCGCCGAGATCGGCGCCGCCTGGTCCAAGCGCTCCAACGAGGGCCGCGACTATCTTGGTCTCAAGCTGGACGACCCGAGCTTCAACGCCCCGATCTACGCCAACCTGTTCGACGACGAGGACGGCGAAGCTTTCAGCCTCATCTGGTCCCGCCCCAGCCGCCGCAACGGCGACTGAGGCTCCGGCGACGCCCCGTCCGGTCGATCCGGACGGGGCCTTCGTCAGCCAAAGCATCCGAATCAGGTTGCGGCCTGAACTACTCGAGCGACCGCAATAGACGCTCTTCAGTCTGGTCCGAGAGGCCAAGAGCGACTATTATAGTCGTAGTTCTGGCGTGCGCTGAGGTCCGAGTGGAGGTGATCATGCATGATCACCGCCCGACTGTCGCGGGCCGCACGCGCGCTACTGGGTTGGACACAGGAGACGCTCGCTGACGAAGCCCGTGTATCACTGACCGCGCTCAAGCGCCTCGAGTCGGAGAGCGACTTGAAGGTCTACGAGAGTACGCGCGATCAGGTGCGCCGGGCATTCGAAGCGCATGGCATCGTCCTCTTGCAGTCCGACCAAGGTGAAGGGGTGATGCTCGTCCATGGCCGAAAAGCCGCCAGTGACATGCGGAAGAGAAACTAGCGCCGTTCCACGACGGCCAACCCGCGTTGCGAGCCAGCAGCCATACCAGTTGCCGTCGAAGTCGGGCTTGGTTAACGCCATGCCGACACGCAGGGGCTCTGTGATTCCAGGTGGGGCGTCGTGACCAAGGCAGACTTCCTCGAACGGCCGCCGGAGAGCGCGTCGATCACCGACTATGATCGGGCGCACATGACGCTCTACCTCCGTCTCCTTGATGCCGCGTCGGACGGCGCTGCTTGGGAAGAGGCCGTGTCAATCCTGTTCGGCATTGACCCGGCCGCCGAACCGGAGCGGGCCCGCCGCATCCATGACAGCCATCTCGATCGTGCCAAATGGATGACCCAGCACGGCTACCGCGAGCTCGCACACGAGCACCCGCGTCGTTGATGCGGGGGTGATGCCGCGGCGGCATCGCCCGTTTCCATTTCTCCGGCTTCCGCTGGCGCTTTCGTGGCGGAATCCTGCGCAGCGAAGCTGCTGCAGGTTTGCTGGCGGAGGATGCATGACCCCCGACATCTCGCACTGGCGATCATCCGAGCGCTACGAATACGTCGAAGGCCTCGTCTCGCCCGAACTCGCCTGGGAATGGCTGCGCCGGAACGGAGACTATCAGCGCGACTTCGAGGCCGCTCAGCTGGAACCGAACGCCGACACCGCAGCAACCGAGGCGACGAGGTCTCGATGGGGGCTGCGATTTCCTGTTGTCGCCGGCCCTCGACGCCAAAGAGGCCGCGCCCATCTGGGCACCCACCGTGAACACTGGCGTCGTACTACTGACCGCACCGCCCGCCATCCTGCCGAAGGACGACACGTCACAATCCATTGACGCGCAGGCGCCCGGCCAGTCAGACGCGCAAGGCTCCCACTTCGTCCACACCCTCACGAATGGCGAACGGCTTCAGATCCTGCGTCTCGGCGGATTAGGCGCAGACGAAGGCACGGCGGCCGTCATCCCGCTCGGCCCCGAAGGCTTCGATCGGCTCGAGGCCGTAGCCCGTCTCCTGAGTTCGCTCCATGGCCGCTCGATTCCTGCCGACACGCGGCTGACCAAGCAGCAGCGTCAACGTGCGCGACGGATGTTGCAGGCCGTCGACGGTCGTCTCAGCGGCGCCAGCTACCGCGAGATCGCGGCGGTACTGTTCGGCGCACGCGACCTCGCCGATGAACCCTGGAAAACATCCTCGCGCCGGTTCGCCACCATGGACCTCGTGCGCGGCGGCCTCGCCATGATCGCCGGCGGCTATCGACGCCTGCTGAGCCATCGCCGTCGACGCTAGCACGCCTGGTGTGGGGATTTGCTCCCGCCAGCTTCCCACTCCCTCCGCAACTTCGCGGTCCGCCAGGGTAGCCGCCAACCGCCGCTGTCCCCCTGCGGCTCTCGCGAACCCTCGGAGGCCCGATCATGTCACCCAATGGCGCCGGCGTGCCGCAACGCTTTCTCCGCACGCCTGAAGCGGCCCGCTTCCTCGGTCTCTCGGATCGCACGCTCGAGAAGCACCGGACCTACGGCACCGGTCCCGCCTATCGCAAGCTTGGCGGGCGCGTCGTCTACGCGCTCGAGGACCTGAAAGCGTGGGCTGACCGCGGCTTCGTCACCTCGACGTCCGATCCGCGCGGGAGTGTCCTTCCCGCCAAGCGCCATGCCGCCGTCACGCCTGCCTTCGGCGGCGGCCAAGCCCGCTGAGCCGTCCGACATGTCCCCGCGGCAGCGCCCCCTCTCCTTGAGCGAACGATCGCGGCTCGACCCGTTCGTCGTCGCCACCGGCGACGCCAGTCCGCGCGACCAGCGCGATCTGATGGAGCGGCCCTTCTTCTCGCTCGCCAAGGCCAAGCGTACCTCACCGATCCACTACCAAGCCGGCGACATCCGCGTCGAAGTCTTCGCGGTCCCCGAGCATGGCATGGCGACCATCTGGGATGCCGACATCCTGATCTGGGCCGCGAGCCAGATCGTCGAGGCCGCAAACCTCGGCTTCCAAACGTCACGCTTCCTGCGCTTCACGCCGTATCAACTCCTGACCGCCATCGGGCGCCAGACGGGATCGCGCGACTATCGGCTCCTCAAGGGCGCTCTGGCGCGCCTTCAGTCGACGGTCATCCGCACCACGATCCGCAACGGCGAGCATTGGCGGCGTCAGCAATTCTCCTGGATCAACGAGTGGGGGGAATGCACGACGCGCGACGGCCGCGTAGAGGGCATGGAGTTCGTCCTGCCCGACTGGCTCTATCGCGGTGTCATTGACCGCTCGCTCGTCCTCGCCATCGATCCCGCCTATTTCCGACTGACCGGCGGCATCGAGCGCTGGCTCTATCGGGTCGCCCGGAAGCATGCCGGCCGTCAGCCAGCGGGCTGGACCTTCGAAATCGCGCACCTGCACGCCAAATCGGGGAGCCAGGCGCGTGTTTCCGACTTCGCCATCGACATCCGCCGCATCGTCGCCCGCCAGCCGCTGCCCGGCTATCGCTTGGCTCTGGAGCGCACCGGTCGTCAGGAACGCCTGCACATCCGCCCCATCAACTTGTCCACAGGCCCTGTGGATGGTGTTGTGGATGCGATCGGGACTTCGGGCGCAAATGGTATCGGGATTTCGGGCGCAGCCGCCTCGGGACTTCGGGCGCGGAAATCGCAACTAACCCTCTGGCCTGAAACGGCGATTCCGAGCCTTAACTTAGAATCTAACAACGAATCTAACTTCTTGTTGGAGCGGGGCGACGGTGGAAAACCACCCCACGGCCGACGGAGCGCGCGGTCATGATCGTCGCGTTGCTCAATCAGAAAGGCGGCGTTGGCAAAACGACGCTCGCCCTTCATCTCGCCGGCGAATGGGCCAGCCGCGATCAACGCGTCATGCTCATCGACGCCGATCCGCAGGGTTCTTCACTCGACTGGTCCGAAGCCCGCGCCCGTGAAGGCCTGCCCCGCCGGTTCGCCGTCATCGGACTGGCGCGCGACACCTTGCACCGCGAAGCGCCCGAACTGGCGCGCAGCGCCGATCATGTGGTGATCGATGGGCCGCCGCGCGTCGCCGGCCTCATGCGCTCGGCCCTGCTTGCCGCCGATCTCATCCTGATCCCGGTTCAGCCGTCGCCCTTCGACGGATGGGCGTCGGCCGAGATGCTGGCGCTGCTCCGCGAAGCACGCCTGTTCCGCCCGTCGCTTGTCGCGCGTTTCGTGCTCAACCGCTGCGGCGCGCGCACCGTCATCGCACGCGAAACCGCCAAGTCGCTCGCTGAACACGATCCGCCGGTGCTGGCGAGCGCCATCGGCCAACGCGTCGGCTTCGCGGATGCAGCGCAATCGGGCCGCCTGATCTCCGAACTCGATGGCCAGCGCGCCGGTGCGCGCGAGATCGCAGCGCTCTGCGCCGAAGTTGGAAGGCTCGCACCATGACCAGGCGCAGCTTCGCCGCGCGGCCCGGCGACCCGGACGCCTGGATCAAGGCCGCCGACGATCCGCGCGGCCGCAGGGCTGACGCCATCGCCTACACAGCGCGCCTCACGATCGACGTCACACCGGACCTGCGCGGCCGGATCAAGGTCACCGCGTTCCAGCGCGGCCAAACCGTCGCGGACATGCTGCGCGAGCTCCTCGCGGGCGCGTTTCCTGCCGAAGGGGACGCGCCATGAGCGTACCGGCATTTCATAGCGCAGCGGGCGTTCGGCCGTCATCACCCCCCGGTCGGCTCACCGAGGTCGAATTGGTTTGGCGCGAGAAGGAGATCGAGCACTGGATCCGCTTCGGCCATGCGGTTCACGAACAGATCCTCGACCGACGGCGCCGCGTCCTCGGCTTCCCCGCCGGCGCTGTCTTCGCCTTCGTCCGCTGGGCGTCGAATGGCTTTGGCACCGTCGTCTCGCGCATCGACATCCTGCGCGCCGTCAGCGCGGGCGAAGGTTATCAGACGCTGCCCTCGGTGCGGCCCGGTGGTGAAATCCTGCTGCAAACGAGCGGCTGGCCGAGCGTCGAGCAGGTGCTGCTTCTGATCGACGCGATCGAAGCGCTCGACATCGATCCCGCCGAAGCTGCGCCTGACTATTGGCGCCATGTCCATAACCGGCTCGCCGCCGGGGACGCCCCGCGATCCTACTCCCGTCAGCAGCACCGCGCCTGGCGCTTGCGACAGAGGGCCGAGCCATGACGCGCGCCGGCTACCTGCTGACGGCCACGGGCGCCGCGCTCCTGCTGATCACGCTGGCGATGGTGCACGTTGCACCGCGGCTCGTCTGGAACGCATCGGCCAGCGTCCCGGTCGGCCTCTATGAGATCGGTTCGGCTACGCCGCTCGAGGTCACCGACCTTGTTGCGGTCAATGCGCCAGAGCCGCTTGCCGCCTTCCTCGAGGACCGGGGTTATCTCCCGCGCGGCGTGCCGCTCTTGAAGCGCGTTGCCGCAGTTCCCGGGCAGACGGTCTGCCGTTCGGGTGGCGACATTACCGTCGACGGAATCACCGTCGGCAATGCGCTCGACCGCGACCGTCTTGGACGCACGCTGCCTATCTGGAGCGGCTGCCACCGGATCGGCGCGAGCGAACTCTTCCTCATGAACATCGGCGTCCGGGACAGCCTGGACGGCCGCTACTTCGGGCCTCTCGCCGTCAACACCGTGATCGGCCGGGCCACGCCTCTCTACACCGACGAAGACGGCGACGGTCGCTTCGTCTGGCGCGCGCCGACGCGGTGACGGCGCAGCCATGACCCGTTCCACCGCATCGCCAAGGAGGTTGCCATGAGTCTGATCGGAGAATTCACCCGCACCAAAAGCGGCTATGGCGGCCGCATCCGCACGCTCGCCCTCGACGCCGCTCTGGTGCTGGTGCCGGCGGAGCACTCCGACGCCGAGAACGCGCCCGACTATCGCGTTCACCTCGGCGATGATGCCGATGGGCCGGAAGTGGGGGCGGGATGGAAGCGCACCGGCGAGAAGGCCGGCGAATATGTATCGTTGCAGTTCGACGATCCGACCTTCGCGCAGCCAATCCGAGCCAACCTGTTCCAGTCGGCCGACAACAAATCAGCATGGGGTCTCTACTGGAACCGGCCGACCAAGCGCAACGAGCGGGACTGATCGATGCGCGTCTCCCGTCGCCAGCCCGCTGCCGGAGCGAAAGGGGCCGCCCGCCGACTGCCCTTCCTTCTCCTTTCCGGCCTGGCCTTTGCCGGCGCGATGCCCGCGCCGTCTCTGGCGCAGGCCTCGGTCATCGAGCTACCCGCGGCAGGCTCGGCTTACACACGAGCGGTCGCCGAGGCAGCGCAGCGGTTCGGCATTCCCGAACGCTGGATCTGGGCAGTCATGCGCGTCGAGAGCGGCGGTCGTGTCCGCGCGGTCTCACCCAAAGGCGCGATGGGACTCATGCAGATCATGCCCGCGACCTGGGCGGATCTGCGGGCGCGCCACGGTCTGGGGGCCAATCCCTTTGACCCGCGCGATAACATCCTGGCTGGTGCAGCCTATCTGCGCGAAATGCACGACCGCTACGGCGCGCCGGGCTTCCTTGCGGCCTACAATGCCGGGCCCGGGCGCTACGATGACTATCTCTCGGCTGGCCGCGCGCTGCCCGCCGAGACCATCGCCTACGTGGCCGCGATCGCGCCGTTGATCGGCAGTGAGCCGCTCGCTGCCGGCGTCGCTGTCGCGACCGCCGACCCGCTCGCGTGGACTCGGTCTCCGTTGTTCGTCGCGCGCCCCAACGGCAGCGTTGCAGCAGAACGATCGCAGCCTGATCGTCAAAGGAATGGCAGCCGAACCGCGGATCCGCAGCAACCCCCAATCGCCGCTTCGACGCAAACGGCAGGCATCTTCGTGACCCGCGCAGATGATGGGGGGCGCCCATGACCAGAATCGCACTCCGGCGCGGTGTAGCGATCTCCCGAAAAGAGGCGGCGTCGGGCGGTTGGGGCGAGGCAGACACGACCAACAGACGGCGAGATAAAAGCGGCTCGCCACTCGCGTGCAAGCCATTGCTTTCGCATGGCTTTTCACGTGCCGGTCGGTCGGGGGCAGTGCCGGTTTCGGCTATTATACACGCTATTTCAAGGACATTGCCGGCACTGCCCCGCGTTTGGCCCGCCGGAGGCCGGCGATGAGCGACGGCGACAGCGACTTCCGGGTCCGGCCGGGCCGCATCGGTTCGACGCGGGCGCCGAAAGCCAAGAGCTTCATCAACCAAGTCCTGCGCGCCGCCAAGCGCTCGGGGCATGTCGGCACCGGCGGCGGTCCGGGGCGCAGGGCGTCCGGCTATGGCCGTTCGACCTTCGGGCGAGGACGGATTGCCTTCAGCCGCGCGCGGCTTTTCAGCTCGTCGCGCCGCGTCGTCGTCAAGGCGCGGATCGCCCGCCACCAGGGCCGGGCCTTCCGGTCCGCGCCGCTCCATGCCCACCTATCCTATCTCAAGCGCGACGGCGTCACGCGCGACGGCGAAAAGGCCGTGATGTTCGATGCCGACAGCGACCGCGCCGATGACGCTGGTTTCGCCGCGCGCTCGAAGGACGACCGGCACCATTTCCGCTTCATCATCTCGCCCGAGGACGCCGGCGAGATGACGGACCTGCGCGCCTTCACGCGCGACCTCGCGCGCCAAATGGAAGCCGACCTCGGGACCCGGCTCGACTGGGTCGCGGTCGATCACTGGAACACCGACAATCCCCACGTCCACCTGCTGGTGCGAGGCGTTGACGCCCAGGGCGCCGACCTCGTCATCTCACGCGACTACATCAGCCGCGGCTTGCGATCCCGGGCCGAGGATCTCGTGTCGATCGAACTCGGCCCGAAGCCGGAGCACGAGATCAAGACGGCGCTCGAGCGCGAAATCACGGCCGAGCGCTGGACGCGCCTCGATGTCGAGATTCGCATAGCCGCCGACGAGACCGGATTCATCGATCTTCGTCCCGAGCAATCCGGTGCCGGTGATCCCCAGACCCGCCGGCTCATGATCGGCCGGCTCCAGCACCTGGAGAAGATGGGCCTCGCGTCATCCGCCGCCCCCGGCGAGTGGATGGTCGGGCTCGACGCTGAACGCCACCTGCGCGACCTCGGGCTTCGCGGGGACATCATCAAGACCATGCACCGCGTCTTCGCCGAGCGCGGTGAGGATCGCGCCGTCGCTGACTATGTCATCGAAGGCGGCAGCGGACAGGCGCCGATCATCGGGCGGCTGGTCGATCGCGGCCTGCACGACGAGCTGACGGGCGAAGCCTATGCGGTGATCGACGGCACCGACGGTCGCGCCCACCATGTCCGGTTCCGCGGTGTCGAGGCCTTCGAGCATGCGCCTGCGATCGGCGGCATCGTGGAGGTTCGGCGCTTTGGCCGAGCCGATGAGCCGCGCCCGACGCTTGTTCTCGCGAGCCGGTCAGACCTCGAACTCGGCCAGCAGATCAAGGCGCCGGGGGCCACCTGGCTGGACCATCGGCTTGTGGAGGCGGACCCCATGCCGCTGTCGATGGGAGGCTTCGGGCGAGAGGTGCGCGAAGCCCTGCAGGCACGGGCCGAGCATCTCGCCGACCAAGGCCTCGGTCGACGCCAAGGCCAGCGGATCATCCTGCAACGCGACCTCCTCGCCACGCTGCGGCGGCGCGAACTGGATGCGGTCGGGGCGCGCCTCTCCGCCGAGACCGGTCTGGCGCACATGAAGCCGACCGCCGGTGATCAGGTCGCGGGCGTCTATCGCCAGCGTCTCGACCTCTCCTCCGGCCGGTTCGCGATGATCGACAACGGCCTCGGCTTCCAGCTTGTACCCTGGTCCGGCGAGATCGAACGCAAGCTCGGCCAGCATGTCGCTGGCGCCGTGAAGGATGGCGGCGGCATCGAATGGGGCCTCGGCCGCAAGCGCGGGCTCGCCCTCTAGCCAGCAAGGAAGAAAGCACCGCCACCGATGTCCGCGACGAAAATCCTCTGGGGCCAAATCACCACCGTGTTCCTCATCGTGCTGCTCACGACCTGGGGCGCGACCCAATGGACCGCCTGGCGGCTCGGCTTTCAGGCGCAGCTCGGCACGCCGTGGTTCGAGCTGGCGGGTTGGCCGGTCTACTATCCACCCGCCTTCTTCTGGTGGTGGTACTTCTACGACGCCTATGCCCCGCCGATCTTTGTTGAAGGCGCAATGATCGCCGCCTCAGGCGGCTTCATCTCCATCGCCGTCGCCATAGCGATGTCGGTATGGCGTGCCCGTGAGGCGAAGAATGTGGAGACCTATGGCTCGGCCCGCTGGGCTGAACTCCGGGAGGTGAAGGCAGCGGGCCTGCTCGGACCCGATGGAGTCGTCCTCGGCAAGCTCGGCGACGCCTATCTCCGGCACGATGGACCGGAGCATGTCCTGTGCTTCGCACCGACCCGATCGGGCAAGGGTGTCGGCCTCGTCGTTCCCACGCTCCTCACCTGGCCGGGCTCCGCCATCGTCCACGACATCAAGGGCGAGAACTGGCAGCTGACCGCCGGCTTCCGCGCGAGGCACGGCCGCGTCCTGCTGTTCGATCCCACCAACGCCAAGTCGGCCGCCTACAACCCGCTCCTGGAAGTGCGACGCGGCGAGTGGGAAGTCCGCGACGTGCAGAATGTCGCCGACGTTCTCGTCGACCCCGAGGGCTCGCTCGACAAGCGCAATCACTGGGAGAAGACGAGCCATTCTTTGCTCGTCGGCGCCATCCTGCATGTGCTGTACGCGGAAGAGGAGAAGACGCTCGCCGGTGTCGCCGCCTTCCTGTCGGATCCGCGCCGTCCGATCGAGGCGACGCTGAAGGCGATGATGACGACGCCGCATCTCGGCCCTGGCGGCCCTCATCCCGTGGTGGCGTCGACGGCGCGCGAACTCCTCAACAAGAGCGACAACGAGCGCTCAGGCGTCCTGTCCACCGCCATGTCCTTCTTGGGCCTCTATCGCGACCCGGTGGTGGCGGAAGTGACGCGCCGCTGCGACTGGCGGATCGCCGACCTCATCGCCGATGAGAAGCCAGCAACGCTCTACCTCGTGGTTCCGCCATCCGACATCTCCCGGACGAAGCCGTTGATCCGGCTCGTGCTCAACCAGATCGGCCGACGCCTGACTGAGGATCTGCATGCGCGAGACCGGCGGCATCGCGTGCTGATGATGCTCGACGAGTTCCCGGCGCTCGGCCGCCTCGACTTCTTCGAGAGCGCGCTCGCCTTCATGGCGGGTTACGGCCTGAAGTCGTTCCTCATCGCCCAGTCATTGAACCAGATCGAAAAGGCCTACGGCCCAAACAACGCGATCCTCGACAACTGCCATGTGCGCGTGAGCTTCGCCACCAATGACGAACGCACCGCCAAGCGCGTGAGCGACGCCCTCGGTACGGCGACCGAGATGAAGGCGATGCGGAACTATGCCGGGCATCGGCTCAGCCCCTGGCTCGGTCATCTGATGGTCTCGCGCTCGGAGACGGCGCGGCCGCTCCTCACACCCGGCGAGGTGATGCAGCTGCCGGCCACAGACGAGATCGTCATGGCCGCCGGTGTCCATCCCATCCGAGCCAAGAAGGCCCGTTACTTCGAGGATCGCCGCTTCAAGGAGCGCATCCTGCCGTCACCCGACCCGGCGAAATGCGGGCGTTCGGCCCGAAGGGACGCCTGGTCCGAGTTGAAGCCGCAGCGACCCGACGCATTGCTGGCGGCTGAGCTCGACAAGGCGGAGGACACAGCCAATGGCGGGCTGAGGCGCGAGCCGGAGCTGCCCGACCATGTCGCGATCGCCAAGGAAACAACCGGACCTGCCGCGGCCGACGAGTTTTCCATCATGCTGGACGATGAGCCGGAAGACGCGGCGCGGCAGCGTCAGGCGCTGCGCCAGCAGATGCGCGGCGTAGCGAGACAGGTCGCGCTCGATCCCAATGACGGCATCGATCTGTGAGGCAACCATGCGCGACCGGATGAACGTTTATTTCCCGCCCGAGATGCTCCGCCAGATCGCCGATCTCGCCGACCGCAAGAAGCTCTCCCGCTCCGCGATCGTCGAAGCGGCGGTTGCGTCATTCCTGTCACCTGATGGCGCGGACAAGCGCGAGGCCGCGTTCGCGCGCCGCCTCGATCGCCTGTCGCGCCAGGTCCAGCGCTTGGAGCGCGACCTCGGCGTCACCGCAGAGACACTGGCCCTCTTCGTCCGGTTCTGGCTGACGATCACGCCGCCCTTGCCGAACGATGCTCAAGCGTCAGCACAGGCCAAAGGGCGGGAGCGCTACGAAGGCTTTATCGAGACGCTGGGGCGGCGCCTGCAGAAGGGCCAGAGTTTCTTGAGAGAGATTCCCGAAGACGTCAGCGGCAAAGGCATTCCAGACGGCTAGGGCCAACTTTCGGAGCTGCACATTCGCCCCATTCCATAGGACCTAGAAGGTCGCAGCTACTGAATCCAGAATACGCATGACCAGATCAAACCGCGTGTTCGGCGATCCAACCGGCCTCGCCTTCAGCCAAGCACCCACCATGTGGAAGCGGTTCGGGCCGCGCTGGATACCGGTAGGGTATAAAGCGCCAGCCGCCAACGTGTTGTTCATCGCATCAAGCGATCGCTGACTGCGGTGAGCGATATGGTTACGAAGCGCAATTACGGAGTCGATCACTGCTTTTTGCTGTGCGGTCAGGCCACTAAACTTTGCGGCGTGGGCAGGAATAAGCCAAATGCCCGCCCGCCGCTCGAGCTCCGCGTAATTCGGAAACGTGATATTGTTGCCGACGTTGTCCGCTAAGGCCTGAACATCAGCCTTCTTGAGATGCTTTGGGAAGTCCAGCTTCCCAAATGAATCGAAAACACGACGCGGCTTAGCTGCCGTGTCAAGGTGATCATTAAACGATTGTGTCAGATGCTGCTTGAAGCGAGTTGCATCGCGGTTGATATATGCGATGAACATGTCGCTCACGAACCCCTCCCAACTGACCGCAGCAGCCAAGAGACTACGTTCGGTTTGGGTAGACTGGTCGGCCTCCGTGGTGAACGCGGCGAAACCGGTCTGATGAAATGCCGCGAGGTCCTGCAACTGCTGCCGAAAGTCATCCCTGACTGCTTCTGGGGAGATCTTTCTCATACTACCTCGCGATTATATTAACGCTGCTGAAAGGTACGCGTCACCGAGCAGTTCCCGCAAATGTCAAAGCGCAGCGCTCGGCGCGGTCGCGGACCATATCGGCAAACTGCTCAATAGCTGTTCTGTCTAACTCGGCACGCGAAAGCTCCGCCGCGACGCCTGTTGCCTTGTCGCGAACGCCTTTGCTGATCTCCGCGACCCGCCTGCGTATCAGCGGCAAGCCGAGGCCGGCGTCCGCCGCAAACGCTGCCCAGCCCTTGGCGTCCAGTTCCGCTAGCGTTCCTCGCTTTCCGATCTTCATGGCGAATTTCGGTGAGAGATCGGGATAGGCAACGGTCGCAAGCAAATCATACAGCGGGGCGATGCGTGGGCCTTCTGTGTCATATAGGATCGAGAAATTCTTGCCGTGTGCGTCGGCGTTCCCGGCGATCGCATTGAAGATCACCGCATCGAGAAGCTTCAGCACATCGACAGCGGGCCTGGCGGCGACGCGGCGAAGCAGCGCGAAGCAATCCTTGAAGGTCGGGCCGCCTTCGCTCGCGTATTTGGTCTCCGGTGGCACCCCGAGCGCCTGGCAGAAATCCTCCTGATGGATCCGGCGCACAAAGCCATCGTTGCCAATGACGCGGTCATAGCGCTGGACCAGCAGAAATGTTCGATCCTGAACGATGCGCGCTTCTACCGGCGCGACATCGAGACCGATTGCGGCAGCAAGGCGCATCACGAACGCCTCGTTCTCGGTCGTCGCCGCGAACCGCGATATCGGCGGTTTCAGAATATGCGTCGTGGGCTGGCCCGGCGCAGGCAACGCCACCGCGCCATCCACCAGAACCACCGGCACCTTGGATTGGGCGCCAGCGAGAGAGAGCCGCAAGCCTTCCTCGCCCGCGAGCAATGGGCGGACGGGCAGCGCGTCCAGCACCCGGATCAAGCCTGCATCTGCAAGCGGGGTTGGCCGTTGATCGGGGGCAGGAGCGGTCGGACCTTCGCCGGGCGGCAGAAGCTGGAGCGCACCTGCCACATCGCCGCCGAGGCGATCAAGAAGGGCGAAATCATTGGCGCGCGACACGCCGAGTGCCTGAGCCGCCGCGTCGCGCTGGCTTTCCTCTGGCAGGAGACCGCCGAAAAACGGTCTGCACTCGCGACGACTGAACGGCTCCGCCCGCTTTGGCAGCGAAGCGGACAACGGCTGCGCCGCCTCGTCGTCGAGCCAAGCCGGCGCATAGGCGAAGCCGAGTTCACCATGCTTGTCTTGCGTCAGCTGGCCCACCAGGCGCCCGTCCCACCAGATATCGAGGGTGCGCGTCATGGCTTCTGAGGATCTTTTGGCCGCGCTCCTTTGGTGTCGGGCGGCGGTGTGATATCGAGCGAGCAGCCCAACGCTGCCAGGACCTGAAGTGTCTTGCCTATCTGCGCGGTCGGCTTGCCCGCTTCGAGATCGACGATGAAGCGCAGGCCGACGCCAGCTGCGCCGGCAAGCTCGTCCTGCCGCAGGCCAGCGGCCTTGCGGGTGGTTCGCACGATGTCGCCGATCTCGGCGGTGGTGAGGTTGCGTCTGACCATGATATTTACCGAACGGGAAAGTATCATGGATTTCTGAAGAATGTCTATAAGAATTTCCCGCTCGGGAAATCCTGCGCCTCGGGGTAGCTCCCGGGCCTGAATTATTCCCGCTCGGGAAAACGAGCCGATCGGCAGCCTCAGACGCTGCCGTGGCTCGACGCCGGTCCGCCGATTACCTGTCTTTCTTCGCCACAGTACGACGACCCCCTGAGCGTTGTTGCAACGCCCCAATTCCTGCCTTTCTTACTCATCCCCGATCCAGGGCCGCGCGTCGCGCGGGCCCGCAAGCGAACGGGGACGACGTGGCGGTCAACCATCAGCGATCGGAAGCAGCTTCACGCGGCGCACGCATGCTGCGCACCGCGCTGGGTCCTGCTGTCGCCCGATTCCTGGAAGACCCCGCGATCGTCGAGGTCATGCTCAACCCCGATGGGCGGCTCTGGGTCGACCGGCACTCTGACGGCCTGTCCGATACGGGGGAACGGCTTTCGGCGGCCGATGGCGAACGCATCGTCCGCCTCGTCGCCCATCATGTCGGCGCCGAGGTGCATGACCGTCGCCCGCGCGTCTCGGCCGAGCTTCCCGAAACCGGCGAGCGCTTCGAAGGCCTGCTGCCGCCGGTCGTGACGGCTCCGGTCTTTGCGATTCGCAAGCCTGCCGTCGCCGTCTTCACGCTCGACGACTATGTCGCCGCGGGCATCATGACGGCCGACCAGGCTGCCATCCTCCGGCAGGCGGTCGCAGCGCGCGCCAACATCCTCGTCGCCGGCGGAACCAGCACCGGCAAGACCACGCTGACCAATGCCCTGCTGGCCGAGGTCGCGAAGACAACCGACCGCGTCATCGTCATCGAAGACACCCGCGAGCTGCAATGCCGGGCGCAGAACATCATCGCCATGCGCACCAAGGACGGCGTCGCGACCCTGTCCGACCTGGTGCGTTCCTCGCTGCGGCTGCGGCCGGATCGGATCCCGATCGGCGAGGTGCGTGGGGCTGAGGCGCTCGATCTCCTGAAGGCCTGGGGCACCGGCCATCCCGGCGGGATCGGCACGATCCACGCGGGCAGCGCGCTCGGCGCGCTGCGCCGCCTCGAGCAGCTCATCCAGGAAGCTGTCGTCACCGTCCCGCGGGCGCTGATCGCCGAGACCATCGATCTGGTGGCCGTGCTCTCCGGCCGCGGCGCTGCGCGGCGTCTCGCCGAACTCGCCCGCGTCGAAGGGCTCGGGACGGACACCGACTACCACCTTTCCCCCGCAACCCAGCCTCCCGACCCACAAGGAGAACCCGCATGATCCGACACATTGCGCGCGGCCATCAGCGCCTCGCAACCGCCGCCACGGCGCTGACCCTGAGCTTTCTTCTGGCGCCCGCCGCCCACGCATCCGGCTCCTCGATGCCCTGGGAAGCGCCGCTGCAGTCCATCCTCCAGTCGATCGAGGGGCCGGTCGCCAAGATCATCGCGGTGATCATCATCATCGTCACCGGCCTGACGCTGGCGTTCGGCGACACGAGCGGAGGATTTCGGCGCCTCATCCAGATCGTCTTCGGCCTGTCGATCGCCTTCGCGGCGTCCAGCTTCTTCCTGTCGTTCTTCTCGTTCGGCGGCGGGGCGCTCGTCTGATGACGGGCCTCCTGCATCATCCCGATGAGGTCGCGGGCTTCTCGGTTCCGGTCCACCGCGCGCTGACCGAGCATATTCTGCTGGGCGGCGCACCGCGCAGCATCGCCATCATGAACGGCACACTCGCCGGCGCTGTCGGTCTCGGATTGCGGCTATGGCTGGTCGGTCTCCTCATCTGGGCGATCGGCCATTTCGCCGCCGTTTGGGCAGCAAAGCGCGATCCGCTTTTTGTCGAAGTGGGCCGCCGGCATCTGCGCATTCCGGGCCATCTCTCGGTCTGAGGCGCGGCCATGATGAACCTCGCCGAATATCGCCGAACCGCGACCCGCCTTGCAGATTTCCTGCCCTGGGCGGCGCTGGTCGGCGAAGGGGTCGTGCTCAACAAGGATGGCAGCTTCCAGCGCACCGCGCGCTTTCGTGGTCCCGATCTCGACTCAGCTGTGGCCGCTGAACTGGTGGCCGTCGCCAGTCGCCTCAACAACGCCTTCCGGCGTCTGGGCTCGGGCTGGGCGATCTTCGTCGAAGCGCAGCGCCACGAAGCCGCCTCCTATCCGGCAAGCCGCTTCGCGGACGCCGCCTCCGCCCTCGTTGATGCGGAGCGCAAGGCCGACTTCGAGGAAGCGGACGCGCATTACGAGTCGAGCTACTTCTTGACCTTTCTCTATCTCCCGCCTGCCGAGGACGCCGCGCGGGCGGAAACCTGGCTCTACGAGGGTCGCCAACAGTCCGGCGTTGATCCCCATGAAGCCCTCGCGGCCTTCATTGACCGCACAAACCGCGTCCTCCAGCTCGTCGACGGGTTCATGCCGGAATGCCGGTGGCTCGATGACGGCGAGACCCTGACCTACCTGCACTCGACTGTCTCGACGAAGCGCCACCGCGTCCGCGTGCCCGAAACACCGATCTACCTCGATGCGCTGCTCGCCGATGAGCCGCTGACCGGCGGCCTCGAGCCGCGGCTCGGCGCCGCTCATCTGCGCGTGCTGACGATCAACGGCTTTCCAACCGCGACGACGCCAGGGATTCTCGACGATCTCAACCGGCTCGCCTTTCCCTACCGCTGGTCCACGCGGGCGATCCTCCTCGACAAGACGGACGCCACGAAGTTGCTGACGCGCATCCGGCGGCAGTGGTTCGCCAAGCGCAAGTCGATCGCCGCGATCCTGAAGGAGGTGATGACCAACGAGGCATCCGCGCTCGTCGATACTGACGCTGCGAACAAGGCCGCCGATGCCGATATGGCCCTGCAGGAGCTTGGGGCCGACTATGCCGGTCAGGCCTATGTGACCGCCACGGTCACCGTTTGGGATGCCGATCCGCGCACCGCCGACGAGAAGTTGCGCCTCGTGGAAAAGGTGATCCAGGGCCGCGACTTCACCGCGATGTCCGAGACCATCAATGCCGTCGATGCCTGGCTCGGTTCGCTGCCCGGCCATGTCTACGCCAACGTCCGCCAGCCACCGATCTCCACCCTGAACCTCGCCCACATGATTCCGCTCTCCGCAGTCTGGGCCGGGCCGGAAGGGGACGAGCATTTTGGTGCGCCGCCCCTGCTTTATGGCAAGACGGAGGGCAGCACGCCGTTTCGCTTTTCGCTGCATGTCGGCGACGTCGGCCACACACTGGTCGTCGGACCGACCGGCGCGGGCAAGTCCGTCCTGCTCGCGCTTATCGCGCTTCAGTTCCGGCGCTATCCGGGTGCCCAAGTCTTCGCCTTCGACTTTGGCGGCTCGATCCGCGCAGCCGCGCTCGCCATGGGAGGCGATTGGCACGACCTCGGCGGCAGCCTGACGGAAGGCGCCGCGTCGTCGGTCTCCCTCCAGCCACTCGCACGCGTTCACGAAACCCATGAGCGTGGCTGGGCAGCCGACTGGATTGCCGCCATCCTTGCCCGCGAGGGCGTCACGATCACGCCGGAGGTGAAAGAACATCTCTGGACGGCGCTGACCTCGCTGGCGTCCGCGCCGGTCCCTGAGCGCACGCTGACGGGCCTCGCCGTCCTCCTCCAGTCGAATGATCTCAAACAGGCGCTGCGACCCTTTTGCGTGGGCGGTGCATACGGACGGCTGCTGGACGCCGAAGGCGAGCAGCTAGGGGAAGCTGCGGTCCAGGCCTTTGAAACCGAGGGGCTGATCGGCGGCGGCGCGGCGCCGGCGGTCCTCGCCTATCTCTTCCATCGGATCGGCGACCGTCTGGATGGACGGCCCACGCTCCTGATCGTCGACGAAGGCTGGCTCGCGCTCGACGATGAAGGCTTCTCGGCGCAACTGCGCGAATGGCTGAAGACGCTGCGCAAGAAGAACGCGTCCGTCGTCTTCGCCACGCAATCGCTGGCTGACATCGATGGGAGCGCGATCGCTCCGGCCATCATCGAAAGCTGCCAGACGCGCCTTTTGCTGCCGAACGAACGCGCGATCGAACCGCAGATCACCGCCATCTACCGGCGCTTCGGCTTGAACGACCGCCAGATCGAGATCCTCAGCCGGGCCACACCCAAGCGCGACTATTACTGCCAGTCGCGGCGCGGCAACCGGCTGTTCGAGCTGGGGCTCTCCGAAGTCGCCCTCGCGCTCTGCGCGGCATCCTCGAAAACTGATCAGGCCGCCATCGAGGCGATCCTCGCCGAGCATGGCCGCGACGGCTTCCTGTCCGCCTGGCTGCGCGCCCGCGATGTCGGATGGGCCGCCGACCTCATTCCCGATCTCGCCAACCTGGAGCCCAAGCCATGATGATCCGACGCTCTCGCGCGGCGCTGTTCGCCGCAACCATCCTGTCGCTGCCCGTCGCCTTATCGCCCGTGTTCGTCACCCCGGCAGCGGCGCAGTGGGTCGTTTATGATCCGACCAACTACGTCCAGAATGTCCTATCGGCCGCGCGGGCGCTCGAGCAGATCAACAACCAGATCCAGAGCCTCCAGAACGAAGCGCAGATGCTGATCAACCAGGCCCGCAATCTCGCGAGCCTGCCCTACTCCTCGCTTCAGCAGCTCCAGCAATCGGTGCAGCGCACGCAAGCGCTTCTGGGTCAGGCACAGCGCATCGCCTTCGACGTGCAGCAGATCGACCAAGCCTTTCAGAGCCAGTACAGCAACATCTCGCTGTCCACTTCGGATCAGCGTCTCGTCTCCGATGCACGATCGCGCTGGCAGAACACGGTCGGCGGCCTTCAGGACGCGCTGCGCGTGCAGGCCGGTGTCGTCGGCAACATCGACACCAACCGCGCCGAGATGGCGGCTCTGGTCGGGCAGAGCCAGGGTGCGACCGGCGCGCTTCAGGCAACCCAGGCCGGCAACCAGTTGCTCGCATTGCAGGCGCAGCAACTCGCAGACCTGGTCGCTGTGGTCGCTGCGAACGGCCGAGCGCAGGCGCTTGTCGATGCCGAGCGCGCCGCAGCCGCCGAACAAGGCCGTGAACAGCGCCGCCGGTTCCTGACGCCCGGCTCCGGCTATCAGCCCGGCAACGCCCGGATGTTCCCGAACGGCAACTGAGGACAGCAGGATGGACGGCAAGACGCTGGCCCGCGTGGGCGCAATCATCTTCGTCTCCGTCGCAATCACGGCAACGGCGATCGAGATGACCCGGAAAGAGGAAAGGCCAGCGGCTCGGCCGACGCCCGTGCTTGAGGAGGCGCCGGACCCGCTGCGCGAGGGCCAGCGTCGGTGCCAGCAGATGGGGGAAGCCGCCGCAAGGGACGGCGAGTGTCTGCGCATCTGGGCCGAAACCCGCGACCGTTTCCTTGGCACCCGCACCGCGCCGCGACGCGCCGACGAAGGGCGGTGAGCCATGGGCGGCAGCGGCGTCATCGACAATTTCCTCGGGGTCTTCACCTCCTACATCGACAGCGGATTCGGCCTGCTCGGCGGCGAGGTGGCGTTCATCGCGACGACGCTGATCGTCATCGACGTCACGCTGGCCGCCCTGTTCTGGAGCTGGGGCGCGGACGACGACATCATCGCACGCCTTGTGAAGAAGACGCTGTTTGTGGGCGTCTTTGCCTACATCATCGGCAACTGGAACAACCTCGCGCGGATCGTCTTCGAAAGCTTCGCCGGCCTCGGACTTCAGGCGTCCGGCACCGGGTTTTCCATCCAGGACCTGATGCGCCCGGGCCGGGTCGCGCAGACGGGTCTCGATGCGGCGAGGCCGCTGCTCGAATCCATCTCAAACCTGATGGGCTGGATCGCCTTCTTCGAAAACTTCATCCAGATCGCCTGCCTGCTCTTCGCCTGGGCGCTGGTGCTGCTCGCCTTCTTCATCCTGGCCATCCAGCTCTTCATCACGCTGATCGAATTCAAGCTGACCACCCTGGCCGGCTTTGTCCTGATCCCGTTCGGCCTGTTCGGGAAGACCGCCTTCATGGCCGAGCGCGTGCTGGGAAACGTCATCTCGTCAGGGATCAAGGTACTGGTGCTCGCCGTCATCATCGGCATCGGCTCGACTCTGTTCAGTCAGTTCACGGCAGGATTCGGCGGTCAGCCACCGACCATCGACGACGCGATGGCCGTCGTGTTGGCGGCGCTGTCGCTTCTCGGTCTCGGCATCTTTGGTCCGGGTATCGCCAACGGCATCGTTTCCGGCGGCCCGCAACTCGGCGCAGGCTCCGCCATCGGCACCGGCCTCGTCGCGGGCGGCGCAGCCATGGCTGCCGGCGGCGCGGCCGGGCTCGCCTTGCGCGGTGGCGCGAGCGCCATTTCCGGCGGCGCCGCCGCCGTGCGCGGTGGAGCCACCGCGGCGGGAGCCGCCTCTGCTGCCTACAGTCTCGGTTCCCTCGGCCAGTCGGGCGCCGCCGGCGTCGCGTCGGGCCTCGGCGGCGTCGCACGAGCGGCCGGCGGCGCGGCAGCCTCTCCGCTGCGCCGGGCCGCGCAAAGCGTTCGCTCGAGCTTCGCCGACGGCGTCAAAAGCGGCTTCGGAGCCACCGGCGGTTCCTCGAGCATGGGAACGGTCGCGAATGATGCCGGTTCGGCCGCACCGGCGGCCACAGGCTCTGCCGCCAGCCCGCCGGCTTGGGCGCAGCGCATGCGACGTGGGCAGACCATGAGCCACGGCGTCACGCTCGCGGCACACGCGATCCGATCGGGCGACAGCCACGGCGGCGGCTCTTCCATCAATCTCTCCGGAGGCGACCGCACATGAGCTTCTTCAAGCGACCCGCAACCCACTATGGAAAGACGCCCGAGCCCGAGACGCCATATCAGCGCGCGGCGCAGATCTGGGATGATCGAATCGGCTCAGCGCGTGTCCAGGCCCGAAACTGGCGGCTCATGGCCTTCGGCTGCCTGATCCTCTCCGCCGGCTTCGCTGCCGCGCTGGTCTGGCAGTCGGCGCGCGGGACCATCGTCCCGTGGGTGGTGCAGGTCGACAATCTCGGCCAGGCGCAGGCGGTCGCGCCAGCGCAGGCCGACTACCGCCCCACCGACCCGCAGGTGGCCTGGCATCTGGCGCGGTTCATCGAGCAGGTCCGCTCGATCCCGGCCGACGCCATCGTCGTGCGGCAGAATTGGCTGCGCGCCTACGAGTTCACGACCGATCGCGGCGCGGCGGCCCTCAATGACTTCGCCCGCGCCAACGATCCGTTCACCCGCGTCGGGAAGCAGCAGGTGTCGGTCGAAGTGTCGAGCGTGATCCGCGCGTCGCCTGACAGCTTCCGCGTGGCCTGGACCGAACGCCAGTACGAGAACGGCCAGCTCTCCACGACACAGCGCTGGACAGCCATCTTGACCATCGTGATCCAACCCCCGCGCGACGCAGAGCGGCTGCGGGCCAATCCGCTTGGGATCTACGTCAACGCCATCAACTGGTCGCGGGAAATGGGGCAATGAGAAATCATCTCCGCCGACCCGCGAGCCGTGGCTTCCGCCTATCCGGCTCTGCGCTTTTGCTGATCTCGGGATTGGCGCTGGCCGGCTGCGCGACCAACCGACCGCCACAGATCAGCTATGACGCCGATGTGCCGCCACTTCCCCCTGTGCCGGCTGCCGTCACGGAGGCGCCACCTAGGCCGCTTCACACACCGCCCGCCTGGACACCCGCGCGCGGTGGCGCTGCCGCGGGGACGCCGGCGGGCCGCGTGGAGAATGCCAATGCCGCCGCGCGCGTCGAACCGCGCCGCGAGGGGTATTACAACTCGATACAGATCTATCCCTGGAGCGAGGGCGCGCTCTATCAAGTCTATGCCGCTCCCGGGCAGATCACCAACATCGCGTTGGAACCAGGCGAAAGCCTGACCGGCGCCGGCCCGATCGCTGCGGGCGATACGGCGCGCTGGATCATCGGCGACACAGAGAGCGGCTCGGGCATCACCCGGCGCGTCCATGTCCTCGTGAAGCCGACACGGCCAGACATCACGACCAATCTGGTCATCACCACCGACCGTCGCATCTACATGATCGAGCTGCGCTCGGGCGAACGCCCCTATATGCCGGCCGTCGCCTGGGCCTATCCGCAGCCGCCCGCCTCGCAGAGACAGGCAGTGCCCGCTACACCAGTGATCCCGGCCGTTGCGGCACGGAACTATCGCTACGGTCTTACAGGCAACACGCCGCCGTGGCGGCCAATCTCGGTCTACGACGACGGGCGCCGCGTCTATGTCGAGTTCCCGCGCGGGATCGTTCAGGGCGAGATGCCCCCGCTCTTCGTCATCGGCGCAGATGGCGAACCGCAAATCGCCAACAGCCGGATCCACCAGAACATCCTGATCGTCGACCGTTTGTTCGGCGCCGCCGAGCTCCGTCTCGGCAGTGGCGAGCGCCAGCAGACGGTCCGGATCGTTCGCACCGATGGGAGGCCCGCGTCATGAGCGAGCGCGACACGCCCAACGAAGCCGACGCACAGCTGGTCGGCACACAACCCGGCGACGCCGCTGCGCCAATGCGGCTGCGCGCCGAACCGCCCCGGGTCACCCGACTGTCGCGAAAGGTGCTGGGCGGCATCAGTCTCGTCGCCGCCCTCGGGGTTGGTGGCGCGCTCATCTATGCGCTTCAGACGCGCAGTATCGGCCCTGGCAGTGAGGAGCTTTACTCCACGCAAAATCGGCGAACTGCGGACGGGCTCGCCGGCCTGCCACGCGACTACACCGGTCCGGTGCTTGGGCCTCCGCTGCCCGGGGATCTGGGGCGCCCCATCCTCGATGCGCAGAACCGTGGCCAGCCCGTCACGCCGCCGATGGCAGCAGCGCCCACCGTCGATCCGGTCGAGCAACGCAGGCGCGCGGAAGAAGAAGCTGCCCGAACGAGCCGCGTCTTCTTCCAGACGGAGGCGCGCGTCGCAGCTCCGATTGCGACAGTTGGTGGACCAGGCAGCCCGAGCCTCTCTGGGCTAGGTCTTCCGGGCCAGCCAGGTGCAGCGACGGCGCAGGATCGCCAGCTCGCGTTCCTGAATGCGGGCGTGGACCGCCGCACGGTCTCGCCAGATCGCGTGATGGGTCCGGCATCGCCCTATGTGCTTCAGACCGGCGCCGTCATCGCCGCGGCCCTCATCACCGGCATCCGATCCGACTTGCCCGGCCAGATCACCGCGCAGGTCACGGAGCATGTCTACGACAGCCCGACCGGGCGCATCCTGCTCGTCCCGCAGGGCACGCGGCTGATCGGCGAGTACAGCAACGATGTCGGCTTCGGTCAGCGCCGGGTGCTGCTCGTCTGGAAGCGGCTCATCCTCCCGAATGGCCGTTCGATCGTCTTGGAACGTCAACCCGGAGCCGACGCGCAAGGCTATGCGGGTCTCCAGGATGGCGTCGACTATCACTGGTGGGATCTCGCCAAGGCTGCCGGCCTGTCGACACTGCTGTCGGTCGGCGCCGAACTCGCCGTTGACGATCAGGATCGGCTGCTCCGGGCGATCCGCAACGGCGGGCAGGACACCATCAACGACGCAGGGCAGCAGATCATCCGTCGGCAACTCAATGTCGCGCCGACCCTGACGATCAGACCGGGGTTCCCCGTGCGCGTCATCGTCACCCGCGACCTCGTGCTCGAACCTTATGGAGGGTTGTGATGACCAAGCTGAAGCTCGGCCCGATCATCGACGACAAGCCGGTCAAGGTGACGATTGAACTCCCTGCGCCGCTGCATCGGGACCTCGTCGCCTACGCCGCAGCACTCGGCCGCGAACAAGGCCAGACCATCGGCGACCCGACGAAGCTGATTGTGCCCATGCTCGAGCGCTTCATTGCAACCGATCGGGGGTTCGCCCGCGCGCGCCGCGATGGCAGTCAACGTGCGGCACGCGCCGATGCTCAGGGCGCATGAGCCGTTGCCGGGCGAACCAAGCGTCATCTCGCTCCGAGAAAGACTTTGCCAGCGCCAGCAGGCGCTCGAGGTTCCGATGGAGCGCCCCTCGCGGGTGGACAGCACCATAGCGGAGAACAGCATCCTCGATCAGGCGAAAAGCAATGCCTGGCAGACCGTGACGGACATGCGCGCTGCCTGCGATGGTGACGCCGTCCCCATGCGCGACGATCTGCATCAGAGATTCCCGAGTGACGGACAATTGCTCGATCTGGAGGTCTCCGGGCGAAGTCTGGAGGTTTCGCATCAGGTAACCCTTCGCGAAATCGCCGGTCGGTAAATCAGTCACCACAAAGTGCCGATCACGCAGGTCATCCCACCGGAGCGCCTTCTGATCGGCGAGTGGGTCGCCGTCCGGCAATGCCGCGTACACGGGCTCGGCCCACAAATGCGTCACGTCAAAGCCCTTCCCGGGCGATGCTTCGGCGACGACACCGACATCAAGCTGCCCCCGCCGCACGGCCGCGATAAGTTCGGGACAACTGCCCTCGCTGAACCGCAGCTTGACCCCCGGGCGGTCACCCCGAAAGGCCCCGAAGAGCTCAGACAGAAAGCCCATGGTCAGAGGCCCGAACACGCCGATCCGAAGATGCCGTCCTCTGTTCGCCACCGTTCTTGCGCCGTCGAGCGCCGATCCGATCTGGCGAGCCCCAGGGGCGGCCTGATTCAGGAATTGTTTGCCGATGTCCGTCAGGTCGACGCCGGCAGGATGACGGCGGAACAGCTGTGCGCCGATCTCATCCTCGACATCGCGGATGCGGCGGCTGATCGCCGACTGCTCGACGCCGAGATCTTGCGCCGCGCGCCGGAAGCTGCCGCTTTCCGCGGCAGCGATGATGTAGCGCACATGGCGCAGCTCGATCTTCGATCTCGGCACGATGGTTCCCCATGATGCAAAGGTCTTTGCAAACGTAGCCCCGTCAGCCCCCGAGAACTGTTCCGATCAGATTATGGGTCTTCTCCGTCTCCTCGCTACCGCCGCCCACGAAATCCTTAAGTGTCACACATTCGACTGTTGCTACGTCGCTAGCGGACTTCCGGATCGCATCTCGCCGGTGCAAGCAGTAAATGGTGCGTGATCTGAACAGCGCAATTACGGCGCGGAACGCGTGCGGCGAGTCGTGCAGATTCTGTGGGCTGACGGATGTCCGGCCGCGCTGTCAGGACTGAAAATGACCCGCCGATTTCTACGCCAGAGCCCGAAATTGCCGCACGCCACTCGGGAGGGACTTCCGGCATCGGCACCTATCGTTCTCAATCGCCAGCGACAGCCGCTAAGGAGATTGGGTATGGGTCAGAGCGAGCCTTTGGAGATCAGGAAGACCATCCGGCGGCACCAACTGCGCGAGATGGTGCCCCTGGCCGACAGCACAATCTACGAGATGGAGCAGCGCGGCGAATTTCCACGCCGCTTCGCGCTGTCACCGCGCTGCATCGTCTGGGATCTCGCCGAGGTCCACGCCTGGTTGCTGGCGCGGCGCGCGAAGCCGATCCATCGCGCGCAGCATCCCGACGTCACCAAGCGCAAGTCCCGCCCGGTCAAAGGGCAGGATCGAGCGCGATAGACGGCATGACTGTCGGCAGCAGCGTTGGAACATACTTCCGCCCCTCGACCCAGGCATCGACGGTGTCGGCCCATTCCTGCATCATATGACGACTCCGAAACGACTTAGCGGGCGAACTGCGGCCAGTTGCCACCCGAGATCACCGCGACATCGATCTCGGCCAGCAGGGATGCGAGCGTCGCCGCCATCTCGGCCGACACGGGCTGCTCGCTCTCACCCAGCGTCCCGTCGAGGTCAAATACGGTCAGCCATTTCACGCCGCGCCGGTCCGATCCTTGAAAGCGAGCAGGCGAAGCGCGTTGAAGACAACGAGCAGCGTCGAACCTTCGTGCATCGCCACCGCCGGGCCGATGCCGAGTCCGAGAATGGTGGCCGGCACGAGGAACGCCACGACGCCAAGGCTGACGAACACATTCTGCCGGATGATGCCGCGGGTGTGGCGGCTCAAGCCCACAGCGAACGGCAGATGCGCGAGATCGTCGGCCATCAACGCGACGTCTGCTGTCTCCAGGGCCACATCCGAGCCAGCGGCACCCATTGCAATACCGACCGTTGCCGACGCCATCGCAGGGGCGTCGTTGACGCCGTCGCCGACCATCGCGACCTTGTCCTCGCCGGCGAGTTTCTTGATCGCGGCGACCTTGTCTTCCGGCATCAGATCGCCCCATGCCTCGTCGAGACCGACCTCGCGGGCGATGGCGTCGGCGACCTTCTGGTTATCGCCGGAGATCATGATCATGCGAGTTATGCCCATGTCGCGCAGGCGCCTGAGGGCGACCTTGGCTGCCTCGCGGGGCGTGTCCATCAGGCCGATCGCGCCGATGTCGCGGTCGCCCTTGCGGACAACCATTGTCGTGCGGCCGCCTTCGCGAAGCTGGGCGATGGCATCGGTTGCGGCGGCGTTCAGCGACGGGATGCCCTCCACGCCGAACATCTCTGCCTTGCCGATCCACACCGTTTCGCCGTCGACAGTCGCGGTGACGCCGCGTCCGGTAAGGCTCTTGACGTCGATTGCGACAGGCAGTTCTCGTCCACCCAGGCGTTCGCGACCGTCCTTGACGATGGCCTGCGCCAGCGGGTGATCGCTCAGGGCTTCGACGGCGACGGCGAGCGTCAACAAATCCGCCTCGCTCGCGCCGTCGACCGGGACGACATCAGTGATGCGTGGACGCCCTTCCGTCAGCGTACCGGTCTTGTCGAACGCGATCGCCTTCAGAGAGCCAAGATTCTCGAGCGGCGCGCCGCCTTTGACCAGTACCCCGCCGCGTGCGGCCCGCGCGACCCCTGATAGAACCGCGCTGGGGGTGGCGATGGCCAGTGCACAAGGGCTGGCGGCAACCAGCACCGCCATCGCCCGGTAGAAGCTGTCGCGGAACGGCTCGTCGACGACGACCCAGGCAAACAGCAGGATAAACGACAGCGCCAGCACCACCGGCACGAAGATGCGCTCGAACCGATCGGTGAACCGCTGGGTCGGGGATTTCTGCGTCTCCGCTTCGCTCACCATCTTCACGACCTTGGCGAGCGCGCTTTCGTTGGAGCGCCGTGTCACTTCGATTTCAATCGCGCCGCCGCCGTTGATCGTCCCAGCAAAAATCCGTGACGCGGCGTCAACGGCATCGGGCTTCGCGCGCGCCGTCTCGACATCTGCGACGGGTTCCTTGTCGACCGGGATGCTCTCGCCGGTGACTGGGGCCTGGTTGATCGCGCTCGACCCCTTGATGAGGAAGCCGTCAGCGGGCAGGCGCTCGTTCGGTCGCACGATCACGACGTCGCCGACCACCAGCTCTTCGACGGGGATTTCCGAGGTCTGCCCTCCACGGCGCACCGTCGCCTTGTCGGGCGCGAGCTCGGCCAGCGCCTCGATCGCGCGCTTGGCGCGACCCATCGCATAATGCTCGAGCGCATGGCCGAGGCTGAACAGAAACAGCAGTAGCGCGCCTTCCGCAAAGGCGCCGAGCGCCGCGGCACCGGCGGCCGCGACGAGCATCAGCGTGTCGATCTCGAATTTCTTGAGCTTCAGATTGTCGATCGCCTCGCGCAGCGTGAAGAAGCCACCGAACACATAGGCACCCACATAGAAGGCGGTCGGCAGCCAGTCGGGGGCACCCGCAACCAGCTTTTCGATCGCGAAGCCGATCGCCAGCAGCGCGCCGCAGGCGAGCGCGAAGATCAGCTCCGTATTGGGGCCAAGGAAATTGGCATGGGCGTGATCGTGGCCATCGCCCAGTCCGTGCTTTTCCGCGCCTTCGGCATGGCCGCCAGGCCCGTGATCGTGGCCGGCATGGTCGCCGGCGCCGTGATCGTGTCCAGCATGACCACCGGCCTGATTGGAGCCCGTCCGCTTGCCCGGTTTGACCTTGAGCTTGCCCAGCGCCGCGACGATCGCTGCCTCGTCGACTAGTTCCTTGTCATATTCGACGCGAACGCTGCCCGAGGCGCTGGCATCGGCCTGCAGCACGCCGGGCATCTGGCACAGGGTCTCGCCGACGGTGCGGGCGCGGCGTTCGTGGCCGATTCCTTCGACCTGCCATGTCGCATGACCGTATCGCCCGCTAATCTCGGCGCCTGCCGCCCGCACCATGTCGCGCACGCGTGACAGCGGCAGCGCTTCGCCGTCGAAATGGATGCACAGCTTTGCCGGCGTATCGCCATCGGCGGCCAGAACGTGCGCGCGCTCAACGCCGGGCTTGGCGCTCAATGTCGAAACGAGGCGGCCGACACAGGCGTCGGCCGCGTCGGGAACCTCGGGCAGCAAGACGGGAATATCCAGTTCGAACTTGTCGGTCATCACGCTGTCTCCGCCCTAGAGGGCGTCGCGTTCTGATTGCACCAGAACGGACGCTCTATGTACTTGTCTTTCCGCATAGTTTTCGAGTCTGGTGGTTCCACCAGGTCGAAACATGCTCCGATCTTGGTTTCAGCCCGCGCATCGACCAAGACGCTGTTGCTGCCCGCGATCCGGAGCGTACGCCGCTCGGCGGCAACCTTTGCCTCCGGCTGAGCCGTCATGCCATGATTTCCTCAAGCAGGAGAATCGCCAGGAAGCCGACGAAGAACATCGCGGAGATAAGCGGCGAGTCCGGCTTCTCGTGCGCCTCGACCAGCAGTTCTTCGGTGACAAGGTAGAGCAACGCCATCAGGCCGAAGCTCAAGAACCCGGTGATCCATATGGCGGCAGTAATGCCACCGGCTGCGCGATCAGCGCACCCATCGGCACCAGCAGCGCCAACGCGCAAGTCAGGCCGATCGCCTTCGCCTTGGGATACCGGCCCGCCAGATCGATGGTAAGGGTCAGGGCCAGGAACAACACTTCCAAGGTCAGCGCGACGGCCAACAATATTCCCGCCCTCTCGCCGGCGATGAAGGCAAGGCCGAGGACCAGGCCGTCAATCGCCAGATCGAGACCGATCGCAGCAAGCAGCGCCACCGGACCCTGCCATCGGCTTTCCGCCGCCTTCAGGCCGAGCATCACTGCAACGCCCAGCGCCCCGCCGATCACCGTCGCCATCGGAGAACCGCCGTGCATCACTTGGGGCAGGATCTCCGTCGCAGCGGCAGCGAACACCACGCCCGCCGCCAGATGCTGCACGACCGCGACCTGTTTCTCGCCGGGCGTGCGCCACGCCGCGAGAAGCGCACCAATCATGATCGCAAACATGGGGATCAAGGAGAACTTGAGCGCGGCCACCGTCAGAGCCCTTTCATTCCGAGGCATTCGATCATCATTTCGCTTCCTTCCGGTACAGGAGCGGCGCCTTGACCGCCTCCCCGATTTTGATTTCGTCGATAGTGAAAGTCGCGCTCATCGCGTCGCCGACAAGTTACAGCCCAAGTGCGGGCGCCGCTTGGACAATCGGCACCGCCCTTCATAGCAGAGTCATCTATCAAATATAGAGCAGCGCGGCGAATTCCACGCCGCTTCGCGCTGTCACCGCGCTGCATCGTCTGGGATCTCGCCGAAGTCCACGCCTGGTTGCTGGCGCGGCGCGCGAAGCCGATCCATCGCGCACAGCATCCCGACGTCACCAAGCGCAAGCCCCACCCGGTCAAAGGGCAGGATCGAGCGCGATAGACGGCATGACTGTCGGCAGCAGCGTCGGAACATACTTCCGCCCCTCGACCCAGGCATCGACGGTGTCGGCCCATTCCTGCATCATGTGGCGACGCTGAACCTCGTATTCGGCCTTGTTGTAGACGCCGCGTGATGAACGCCCGTCCTCGTGCGCCAGGCACTTTTCGATCCAGTCGCGGTTGAAGCCCAACTCATTGAGCAGCGTCGAACCAGTGCGACGCAGGTCATGCACGGTGAACGGCTCCAGCGGCAGCCCCTCCTTCTTGGCCTGTTCGACGACCGCGTAGGTGACCCGGTTGAAGGTCGCCCGCGACATCGGCGCATCCGCATCGTAGCGGGACGGCAGCAGATACCGGGAATTACCGGCGCAGGTCTTGAGCGCGATCATGATGTCGAGGGTCTGCCGGCACAGGTAGACATTGTGCGGCTTCGATCGCTTCATGCGCTCCTTCGGGATCGTCCAGACGGCGTTTTCGAAATCGACCTCATCCCAGACCGCGTCCTGCAGTTCGCTCTTCCGGACCATGGTGAGGAGGTAGAGCTTCATGCCGAGGCGAATCGTCGGCAGCGTCGCGACATGCTCGAGCTGCTTGAGCATGATGCGGATCTCAGTCGGCGAAAGCGCCCGGTCCTTGGGCGTGAATGTGGCGATCGACGCCGGGCCGACGTCATCGGCCGGGTTTGCGACCTTCTCGCCGTGGAGAATGGCGAAGCCGTAGATCTGCTTCAGGATGTCCCGCACATGGATGGCCGTCGCGGGCGCGCCCCGTTCCACGATCTTGGCGCAGTGGGCGCGCAGGTCATCAGGCGTGATCTCGGTCAGCAAACGGTTCCGCCAGACGGGCATGAGTTCACGCTCGAATATGGCGCGGCGCATAGCGCGCGTGCTGTCCGCCATGGGCGCGCGCGTCAGCCACTTCTCGCCGAACTCGCCGAAGCTCTTGGCCTCCTTGATCCGGCGCTTCTCCCGCTGCTTCTCGATGGCGGGGGACCGCCCCTCGGCAATCATGCGTTTCGCGTCCAGGCACAATTCGCGAGCTCGGGCGAGCGAGATCCCATCTCGGGCGTACTTGCCAAGATGGACGGTCTCCCGCCTGCCGTTCAGCCGGTAGTCGAGCCTGAACGAGATGCCGCCTGTCGGCGCGACACGCACATACATGCCGTCACGATCGGTCACCTTGTACATTTTGGCTTTTGGTTTCAGGCACTTGAGTGCCGCATCCGTCAACATTCTGGGCCTCCTCGCGGAAAAGTACCGTCACGCGGTATTTGGAGGCTTTTGACGGGAATATCTGTTTATGGTCAGCGTGTTAGGCTGAAAAAAGTACCGTCATTAGCCTCAATCGCTATGACGGTACTTTCGATTTTCCCGATGATCAACGGGGGCAGGGTCCGTCAGCGGGCACGACAGACGCGTTTGATGCCCACCGATAGCTCTCGATAGGTCTCGGATGAAATACTTTTGTTTTTCAGGTGGTTACGTCGTATTCTGGCGTAGTTTCGGATAGCCTCGGATGGGCAAAAATTATTCCCACTCGATCGTGCCGGGCGGCTTGCTCGTCACGTCGTAGGCCACGCGGTTGATGCCCCGCACCTCGTTGACGATGCGGTTGCAGACGCGGGTGAGGAAGGCGATCTCGAAGGGGTACACGTCGGCCGTCATGCCGTCCGTGCTCGTCACGGCGCGGAGCGCGCAGGCTTGGTCGTAGGTGCGGCCATCGCCCATCACGCCCACGGTGCGCACGGGCAGCAGCACGGCGAAGGCCTGCCAGATGGCGTCGTAGAGGCCGGCCGCGCGGATCTCCTCCAGGAAGATGGCGTCGGCCTTCTGCAGGATCCCCACCTTCTCCCGCGTCACCTCGCCGGGGATGCGGATGGCCAGGCCCGGTCCCGGGAAGGGGTGGCGGCCGACGATCACCTCGGGCATGCCGAGCTCGCGGCCCAGAGCCCGGACCTCGTCCTTGAACAGCTCGCGCAGCGGCTCCACCAGGCGCATCCGCATGCCCTCGGGCAGGCCGCCCACATTGTGGTGGGACTTGATGGTGACGGAGGGGCCGCCGGTGGCGGAGACGCTCTCGATCACGTCCGGGTAGAGGGTGCCCTGGGCCAGGAAGTCGGCGCCGCCGATCTTCGCCTGCTCCTCCTCGAACACCTCGATGAACAGGCGCCCGATCGTCTTACGCTTCACCTCGGGGTCGGTCACGCCGGCGAGGGCGCCGAGGAAGAGGTCGCTCGCATCCCGGTGGACGAGCTTGATGTTGAAGCGGTCCCGGAAGGTGGAGAGGACCTGCTCCGTCTCACCGCCCCGCATCAGCCCGTGATCGACGTAGATGCAGGTCAGCTGGTCGCCGATCGCCTCGTGCAGCAGCACGGCGGCCACGGAGGAATCCACGCCGCCGGAGAGGCCGCAGATCACGCGGCCCTTCCCCACCTTGGCGCGGATGCGCTCGATCTCCTCGGCGCGGAAAGCGCCCATGGTCCAGTCGCCGGTCGCGCCGCAGATGCGCCGGACGAAGTTCTTCAGCAGGGCGTGGCCGTGCGGGGTGTGGACCACCTCCGGGTGGAACTGCACGCCGTAGAAGTGGCGGCTGTCATCCGCGATGGCGGCGAAAGGCGCCCCTTCGGAGACCGCGACGGCGCGGAATCCCGGCGGCAGGGCGGTCACGCGGTCGCCATGGCTCATCCAGACCTGCTCGCGGGAGCCCTTCTCCCAGACGCCATGGAACAGGTCGCAATCCTCGGCCACCTCCACATGCGCCCGGCCGAACTCGCGATGGTCGCTGCCCTCCACGCTGCCGCCGAGCTGGGCGCACATGGTCTGCTGGCCGTAACAGATTCCGAGGACCGGCAACCCCATCTCGAACACCGCCTGCGGGGCACGCGGGCTAGCGCCCTCCGTCACGCTCGCCGGGCCGCCGGAGAGGACGATGCCCATCGGATCGAACCCGCGGATCCGGGCCTCGTCGGCGGTGAAGGGCCAGACCTCGCAATAGACGCCCTCCTCGCGCAGGCGGCGCGCGATGAGCTGCGTGACCTGGCTGCCGAAGTCGAGGATCAGGATGCGCTGGTGGCGCTCGCTGCCCGGCTGGTTGGCGTAAGGAGCGGGATTCGTATCGGCCATGGCGGCCAACACCATAAAACGCGGGCGGCTTCAACCCTCGCCGCGCGCATCCCGCTCCCGCGTCGCGGCCGTGGCATCCAGCAGCAGGTCGATCGGGTCCCAGAGGAGGGCCGTCTGCTCCACGGCGCGCCCCCCGACGGGTATCCTCTCCTTCCCGACCGGACGGGCGCCGAGGCGGCGGTAGAACCAGCCCGCCGCGTTCTCCGACAGGACCCAGAGCATGGCCGAGCCGCAGCCGATGGCAGAGAGATGGGCGGCGGAGGCGCGCATGAGCCGGCGCCCAATCCCCTGTTCCCGCCAGTCCGGCAGGATGTAGAGGGTTTCCACCTCGCCCTCCGCGATGCCGGCCCGCCGGGCACGGCCGGCGGAGGCGAAGCCCACGGGCTGGCCATCCCCGGCGCAGGCCACGAAGACCGCCTCTCCTCCCCGCCTCGCCAGCATGGCGCGGAGATAGCCGGCGGCGATGCGGCGCTCATCAAGCCCGATCAGGTAGGCGTCGGGCAGGATGCCGGGATAGGCGTCCTGCCAGGCCTCGCGGTGGATGGCCCCGATGGCCGGGGCATCCTCCGGCCGGGCCCGCCTGACCTGCAGCACCATGCCGCCGGCCGTCAGGCGCGGCGTCGCAGCACGGCGGCGAAGAAGCCGTCCGTGCCGTGGCTGTGCGGGGCGAGGGCCATGTGCGCCCCCTCCCCCGGCGGCGGGGTCGTCATGCCGGCATCGGCCCAGGCCTCGGCCAGGGGCACGGCAGAGAAGTCAGAATGGTGGTCGAGGAAGTCGCGCACCTGCTCTTCATCCTCCCCAGGGAGCACGGAGCAGGTAGCGTAGACGAGCTTTCCGCCGGGGCGCACCAGCGACGCGGCGCGATCGAGGATGGCGCGCTGTTTCGTGATGAGCTCCGCGTAATCCTCTTCCGTGGTCCGCAGCCGCGCGTCCGGGTTGCGGCGCCAGGTCCCGGTCCCCGTGCAGGGCGCATCCACCAGGACCCGGTCGAAGGCGCCGGCACGGCGCTTCACCCAGCGGTCGCCGCTCTCCAGCAGGTGGGTTTCCGCGTTGTCCACCCCGGCGCGGCGCAGCCTCTTGGTCGCGCCGGCCAGGCGGGGGACGGAGACGTCCAGC
This sequence comes from Pararoseomonas sp. SCSIO 73927, assembly GCF_037040815.1. Taxonomy (NCBI): domain Bacteria; kingdom Pseudomonadati; phylum Pseudomonadota; class Alphaproteobacteria; order Acetobacterales; family Acetobacteraceae; genus Pararoseomonas; species Pararoseomonas sp. SCSIO 73927. The sequence goes on along the minus strand of NZ_CP146232.1, from coordinate 4,216,389 downwards.
GCCGCGATCCGCCCACGGTTGCCCATGGTGGCGGCCATAGCGAGGGTCTTCCCGGCGGCGCCGGCGCAGTAATCGGCCACTTTCATCCCCGGCCGGGCATCGGCGAGCAGGGCAATCAGCTGGCTGCCCTCGTCCTGGATCTCCACCAGCCCCTCCTCAAAGGCGCGGGTGGCCAGGATCGGGCGGCGGTCCGGCACGCGCAGACCCCAAGGAGAGAACCGGGTGGGTTCGGTCGGAATGCCCTCCGCGGCCAGGGCCGCCGCCGCGGCCTCGCGGGAGGTGCGGAGAAGGTTCACGCGCAGGTCGAGCGGCGCCGAGCCCTCCAGCCCGGCCGCGGCCGCTGGCAGCTCCTCCCCGAACCGGGCCTTCAGGCCGGGCAGGGCCCATTCCGGCAGGTTGAGGCGCGTCGCCTCGTCCATCTTCGGGTGCAGGAGGGGCTGGCCCTCCAGCTTGGCCAGGTAGCGCCGCTCCTCCGGGGTGAGCGGCCTCTCGGCGTACTGGGCGCCGTTGAAGGCCGCCTCCACCCCGGCCAGCCCGCCCCCCTCCACCAGCAGGAGGTAGGCGGCCATGAGGAGGCGGCCGGTCGGCGCGGCACCGGTGCGGTCCACGTGCCAGTCCAGCCGCGCCCTCTCCCGCACCACGCCCCAGGCGCGGTCCGCGATGGCACGGCGGTCCCCGCCGCCGATGAAGCGGCGGGCGCGGAAGAAGTCGTTGGCCACCGCGTCGGCGGGGCGGCGGGGGGCGGATTCCAGCGCGTCCAGCAGGGCGATGGCGGCGGAGATGCGGGCGAGCGGGGTCATGTCTGCACAGATAGGGGTGCGCCGCCGGAATTGCGGCGCACCGGTCCCTTGATGCCGGCCGTCAGCCTTCCTGGCGGTAGTTCGGGGCTTCCCGCGTGATCGCCACGTCGTGCACGTGGCTCTCCCGCAGGCCGGCGCCGGTGATGCGGCGGAAGCGGCAATTGGACTGCATCTCGCCGATCGTGGCGTTGCCCGTGTAGCCCATGGCGGATTTCAGCCCGCCGACGAGCTGGTGGATCACGGCGCCGACCGGGCCCTTGTAGCCGATCCGGCCCTCGATCCCCTCCGGCACCAGCTTCAGGCTGTCCTGAACGTCGGCCTGGAAGTAGCGGTCGGCCGAGCCGCGGGCCATGGCGCCGAGGCTGCCCATGCCGCGGTAGGACTTGTAGGAGCGTCCCTGGTAGAGGAACACCTCGCCCGGCGCCTCGTCGGTCCCGGCGAACAGGCTGCCCATCATCACGCAGTCGGCGCCCGCCGCAATCGCCTTGGCGATGTCGCCGGAGGTGCGGATGCCGCCATCGGCGATGGCCGGAACCCCCCGCTCCTTCGCCGCCGCGGCACACTCCATCACCGCCGTCAGCTGCGGCACGCCCACGCCCGCGACGATCCGGGTGGTGCAGATGGAGCCCGGGCCGATGCCGATCTTCACGCCATCCGCCCCGGCCTCGATCAGCGCCTCCACCGCCTCCGGCGTTGCCACGTTGCCGGCGATGATCTGCACGGAGTTGGAGAGGCGCTTGATCGTCTCCACGGATTTCAGCACGCCCGCGGAGTGGCCATGGGCGGTGTCCACCACGATGATGTCCGCCTCGGCGGCCACCAGCGCCTCGGCCCGGCGGCGGCCATCCTCGCCCGTGCCGGTGGCGGCGGCCACGCGCAGGCGGCCCATGGCATCCTTTACGGCGCTCGGGTTGGCCTGGGCCTTGTCCATGTCCTTCACGGTGATGAGGCCGACGCAGCGCCCCTTCTCGTCCACCACCAGCAGCTTCTCGATCCGGTGCTTGTGCAGCAGGGCGCGGGCGCGGTCCGGGGTGACCTCGTTGGGGACCGTGACGAGGTTCTCCCGCGTCATCAGCTCATAGACGCGCTGGCTCGGATCGGTGGCGAAGCGCACGTCGCGGGAGGTAACGATGCCGACCAGGCGCCCCGTCTCCGGCTCCACCACAGGGATGCCGGAAATCCGGTGCTGCTCCTGCAAGGCGCGGACATCGGCCAGGGTCTGGTCGGGGTGGATGGTGACGGGGTTCACCACCATGCCGCTCTCGAACTTCTTCACCCGGCGGACCTGGGCGGCCTGGTCCTCGATCGACAGGTTCTTGTGGATCACCCCGATCCCGCCGGCCTGGGCCATGGCGATGGCCATGGGCCCTTCCGTGACCGTGTCCATCGCCGCGGCGACGAGGGGGATGTTGAGGGCGATCTCCCGCGTGATGCGGGTGCGGGTATCGGCCTGGCCGGGGAGGACGGAGGAGTAGCCGGGGACGAGAAGGACGTCGTCGAAAGCGTAGGCCTCCTCGAAACGGGCGAGGAAGCGTGGCGGGGTGCTGTCGGGTGCCATGAGCGGGGGCCTCTCGGGACGGGGCGGCGCTGCCTTGGCGATCCCTCCTACGCTTCCCCGGCCCCGCGCCGCAAGGCTGGGCTCATGACGACTGCGAGACGCTGCCCCTCCCGCGCAGGGGGAAGTCAGCCGTCCCTTCCTGCCCTATTCCCTTTCGGGTTTGGCCGCAGCGCCGCTCGCCCGGAAGCCCTGGGCCACCACGTACATCTCCGCGCTGCCCTTGCGGCTGGCCGGGGGCTTGGCGTGGCGGACCGTGGCGTAGTCCCGCTTCAGCGCTGCCAGCAGCTCCCGCTCCGTCCCGCCCTGAAACGCCTTGGCTACGAAGGCGCCGCCCGGGGTGAGGACCCTGCGCGCGAAATCGGCCGCCAGTTCCACCAGGGCCAGGATGCGCAGGTGGTCGGTGGCGTTGTGGCCGGTGGTATTGGGCGCGATGTCAGAAATCACCAGGTCGGCGGTGCCGTCTAACGCGTCCAGCACGGCCTGCTCGGCAGATTCCTCGTTGAAGTCACCCTGCAGGACGATCGCGCCGGGAACCGGGTCCATGGGCAGGATGTCGAGGGCCACGACCTTGCCCCTCTCCCCCACCCGCTTCACGGCCACCTGGGTCCAGCCGCCCGGCGCGGCGCCGAGGTCCACCACCCGCTGTGCCGGGCGGAAGAGCTTGAACCGTTCATCCAGCTCGATGATCTTGAAGGCGGCGCGGGAGCGCCAGCCCGCGGCCTTGGCGGCCTTCACATAGGGGTCGTTCAGCTGCCGCTGGAGCCAGAGCTGGCTGGCGGTGCTGCGGCCCTTGGCGGTGCGCAGGCGGGTGGACAGGCTACGCTCGCCCGTCCCACGGGATTCGGTCACGGATGGGTCCTCGGATGGGCGTTCAGGCGCCGCGGCGGGGCTTGCGGCGTTCCCGCATCGCCCGCAGCAGCAACCCTTCGCGCAGGCCACGGTCGCAGACGGTGATGCCGGCGGCGGGCCAGACCTGGCGGATGGCAGCGTAGATGGCGCATCCCGGAAGGACGAAATCAACCCGTTCCGGCCCGATGCAGGGATGCGCGGCCAGGCCTTCACGGCCCATGCTCCGCAGCGCCTGCAGCGCGCGGTCGGCGCAGGCCATCCCCAGCTCGTGCCCGTCCACCGCCGCGCGGCTGTAGCGGGGCAGGTCCAGCGCGATCCCGGCGAGGGTGGTGACGGTGCCGGAGGTGCCCATCAGCCGCACCCCGCCGGCCCGCATCTCCTGCCGGATGCGGTGGACGGAATCGAAGGCCTCGAACTTCGCCGCCACCTCGTCCACCACCCGCTCGAACCCCGCCCCGCCGAAGCAGGCGGCACCGTCCCGCTCCACCAGCGTCACAACGCCGAGCGGGACGGAGATGGTGCCGATCAGCCGGGGGCTGGCGAGCTCGTCCGTGCGGATCCAGGCGATCTCAGTGGAGCCTCCGCCGATGTCGAAGAGAAGGGCGCGCCGGTCCTCCGGGCGGAAGAGGGGGGAGCAGGATTCCATCGCCAGCTCCGCCTCCTCCCGCGCGGGGATGACGCGAATGGGGGCGCCCAGCGCCCGCTCCGCCCGGCGCATGAAGCCAGGGCCGTTGGTGGCGCGGCGGCAGGCCTCCGTCGCCACCGCATGCACGGCCTGGACCGGGCGGCGGGCCAGCTTCTGCCCGCAGGCCTCCAGCGCCGCCTCCGCCCGGTCCATCGCGGCGTCCGAGAGGGCGCCGGTGGAGCTCAGCCCCTCGCCCAGGCGGATAATGCGGCTGAAGCTGTCCAGCACGCGGAAGCCGCCCGGGCCGGAGGGGCTGGCCACGAGCAGGCGGCAATTGTTGGTGCCGAGATCGAGCGCGGCGAAGAGGGGCGCCCCGTTGCCGGGGCGGACCGTCCCGCCGGGGGCGGGGATGGGCGGCGCCGGGGGTCCCTCCCCCCGCCTGCCACCCGGCGGCTGGGAAGCGTTCCGGATCTGCATGGCACTGATATTTCGATGATCCGCCTGCAGATGGGGTGGGGCAAGCCCTTATTCCACTCTCCGGGGCGATCACCGGCTTGCGGGGCCGGGCCGGCCGGGCTATAGGGCGCGCCGCCTGCCGTTGGGGAATAGTTTAACGGTAGAACTCCCGACTCTGACTCGGGCAGTCTTGGTTCGAATCCAGGTTCCCCAGCCAACCCTTCCGAGGGGTCTGGCAGATCAACGGCATAGCCCCGGATATCCAGCACCGTCGACGCCAACCGGGCCTTTTGGCCGGGTGTCGCACATGGGTGTCACACAAAGCTGTCACACCACGGTGCCCCCAGCCATCCGGTCCTGACTGGGGAACCGATGAGGCACGCCGCCCACCTCCGGCGGAGGGGCAACCTGTGGTACTGGCGTAGGCGCCTGCCGGGGGCAGGCCGCGGACGCTGCATCGACCTCTCCCTCGACGTGGAGGGCCGCGCGTCCGCGAGACGCCTGGGGGCTCTCATGGACGCCGCGTTCGAGCAGCTGACGAACCGGGAGACCGGGTCTACGACACCTCCGGTCAGCGAGGCGGCTGTGATGCGGGCCGTGCGGGACGAGGTCCTGCGCCGTTCCGCCGCAGCCCGGCGTCAGCGCGGGCCTGACCCAGTGCAGCCGGCTCGGGGCCCCATGCCGCAAGCTGACCTGCCGGACGCCGCTGCCGGGCCCCTCGCCGCCTTCCTGGCGGAAGTCGGCGACACCGACGAGCGAGTGCTGGTCCCGGCCGAGCTGGCCACGGCCATGCTGGCGGCCCTCCCTCCCCTCCCCGCACCCACCGCCCTCCCCTCCCGGACCGCCGCGGCCCGGGAACGCGCCTTCGCGACGCTGGGGCGTGCGGCTTTTCTTCGGGGCGAGCTGGCGTCCAACAACCTCGACACAGTCGAGCCGCTGCTCCGCACTGCGCTTGACAATGCCGGCTTTGCCTCTGGCAACGCATCAGACCCGCTGCTGCTCGAAATCGCGATGCGGGCGGCGATGGAGGGTTACCGCGCTGAGGCCAGCGGGATGATGGCTTCCAGGGCGGCTCCCGCCGCGGTCGTCCAAACAGCATCAGGTCCTACGACCTCTAGTCCACAGGTGGCACCTACGCCTGCGGTGCCGCGTGTGGAGACCCCGCTGCGGTCAGTGGCGGCAGCGGCAACTTTGCTCTCCCCCGACACGGCAATCTCCGTCGCCTTCACGGCGTTCCGGAAGGCCAAGAAGGTCGATCGGGCCTGGCAGGCCAGCGCCGAACGGGACGCCGAAACCACGATCCGGATGTTCACCGAGTTTTTCGGCGACCTTCCTCTCCGCGAGGTCACCCGCGAACTGCTTCGGCAGTTCCGGAGCAACCTGTCCGAGATCTGCTCCGATTGGGGGCAGGCCGCCGATTACGCAGATCCCAGCGACCCCAGAGGAAACCGCCGGGTCGCCGCCAGCGAAGTGCTTCGCGTCTCACGCGGGCGGCCGCCAACGGTCAAACGCCTCTCCACGAAGACCATCAACAAGAACACCAGCGCACTGAGCGGGCTGTGGAAGTGGGCCGAGGCCGAGGCGGGCTGCGAAGGCCTGCCCAACCCGACGCAGGGCATGCAGAAGAAGCTCAAGGGGGCGGACCGTCGGCGCGCCGCCAAGAATGCCCGGGAGGCCTTCCGGGTGTCCGAGATCCAGCAGGTCTTCACCTCGGTCGCATGGAACTCCTGGAGCCCGCTCCACGACGGGTCTGGATCCGCCCTTCGCCCGACAGGACAGGCGTCCCGGTACTTCGGCCTTCTCCTCGGCGCCTACATGGGCATGCGGGAGCGCGAGATCGTCCAGTTGCGAGTCGGGGATGTTGAGGTGCTCGATGACGGGCTCGTCCTCATCCACGTCCGCCCACTCGCCGACGCTGACTATGCCGCGGAGATCGGGATCAGCAGGCATCGCCGGGCCGAAACCGAAAACACGCTCAAGACCCTCGCTGCGGACCGCGTCGTGCCGGTCCACCCGGTCGTTCTCGGCCGGGGCTTCCTTCAATACCTGCGGCTTCGTGGCGGGGCTGGTGGTGACTTCCTTTTCCTCGACATCACCTCGACCGAGAAGGGCGCGCGCAATCTCTCGCGGTCGTTCCTCGAGCTTCGCCGGGAGTTGGGGATCGTTCGGCCGAAGCTGGACTTCCACTCTCTCCGGCACTCGGCCCGGACAATGCTCGCCGGCTTGCAGGCCAGCCGGGACGACCTCGACCTGATCTTCGGCCACGAGAACGCATCCGACCGCGAGCACGTGCGGGAGGTCTACCAGAAGGGCAACTGGCACCGTCCTCTGGCCGAGACGCTGGCGCGTCTCACCTATGGCGTTGCGCCGTTCGGGGAGGAGGTGGGTGTGGTCGAGCAGATGCGGCGGGATGGCTTTGTGCTCTGCCGCTGACGGTTATGAGGGTCTGACCTAGCGGGGTTGGTGGTTGGGCGCGCCCTGGGGGCGCGCTTCCTGATCACACGCCCCCGTGGTCGGCTGTGCCTGGGGAAAGGACGACCGCGAACTGGCTGGTTCGCGCCCAATCCGGCAGTTCGGTGGGCCGCAGTGACATCCCGAAAGCAGCCATTTCCCTGATCGCCTAGACGGGCATCGCTATCGCTATGACGTCCGGATGCAGCAAAGCGGCGCTCTTCAGCCACACCGTCGCGCCAGCCGGGCCGACCTCGGCCTGCAGGTCGGTTCCGGCCGGAAGCCTGCCCCAACCGAGGCTTCCCATGCTCTCGCCATTGCCGGTGAGCGCGCCCGAAACGACCAGGAACTCCAGGCCGCGCGGGTTTGCGACCGTGACCTGTTTTCCTACGCTCCACGCCTCGATCCGCACGTCCTCATGCCCGTCGTTGAACAGGACCTTCGCGGAGACGGCGCCAGGACGAGGGTCGACCGGCTGCCCCTGGCCTGGCTGGCGCACGACCTGCGTCTGGTCGCCCTGGCGGTACTGCCACAGCCGGACGAAGATCACGCAGCCATCCTTCGACGCAGGGATGTGCGATGTCCCGGGCGGGTTGCGGAAGTAGCTCCCTGCCGGATAGTCGCCGTGCTCGTCCTGGAAGGTGCCGTCCAGCACCAGGATCTCCTCCCCACCGGAGTGGGTGTGCCGGGGAAAGGCGCTGCCGGGAGCGTAGCGCACGATGGAGGTGGCGCGGGCGATCTCGCCGCCGACGCGGAACAGCATGCGCCGGTCCACCCCAGCCGCTGGACTGGGCACCCATGCTTGGTCCGCCGCGTGCACGATCACCGGCCGGGTCAGATCATCGTTGAGACGCATCGCCCAAACCTTCCATGGTGAGAACCATCCGGAACTTCACGTCGCCGGACTTCATCCGCTGATAGGCCTCGGAGACCCGCTCCAGCGGCATGGTCTCGATCTGCGGCCGCACGCCCGCCAGCACGCTGAAGTCCAGCGTCCTCTCGTTCTCGTAGGGCGTGCCGGTGATCGAGCCGAGCACGCTCCGCTCGCCGACGACGAGGTGCCCGGCTGACACGGGCAGCGGGTCCTTGCCCGCGCCCAGCAGGACCAGGCGGCCGCGCGGCGCGAGACCGGCCATCAACGAGGACACGGCCACCGCGTTGCCGATCGTGGTCAGGATGGCCTTGGCGCCGCCCAGGGACTTCAGCCTGGCCGCCGCGTCCTCCTGGCGTGTGTCGACATAGAGGTGGGCGCCCAGCCGCAGAGCATCCTCCGCGATGTCCGGCCCGCGCCCGACCGCCACCACCCGGAAGCCCATCCGCCGGGCGTATTGCAGGGCCATGTGGCCGAGGCCGCCGATGCCCAGCACCGCCACCAGGTCGCCCGCCTCGGCGCCGGACTTCTTCAGCGCGTTGAAGGTGGCGATCCCGGCGCACAGGATGGGCGCGGCCTCCTCCGACCGCAGCTCGTCAGGGATGGCGACGAGGCCGGTAGCGCGGGCCAGCATCATCTCCGCATAGCCGCCGTCGCAGGAGGCGCCCACGAAGGGCTGGTTCTCGCAGAGCTGGAACTGCCCCTGGCGGCACTGGCCGCACTCGTTGCAATGGCCCCCCAGACGTCCGACACCGACCCGCTGGCCGAGCTTCCAGATGGAAGGCGTTCCCTCGCCAAGCGCGACAAGACGGCCGACCACCTCGTGGCCGGGCACGCGTGGCGGCCGCAGCTCCGGGTTGGCCCTGTCGATGTCGGCAGCATCCGCGCCGCAGATGCCGCACGCCTCGACCTCGATCAGGACCTCGCCGGAGCCCGGCGTCGGCGTGGCGCGCTCCACCAGTTCGAGGGTGCCCGGCGTGGACACCTGCATGGCGCGAAATGTGGCTCTCAAGGGTCCGCTCCTTCGTTAGCGGGGCCAGCTGCGACAGGGACGAGCCGTCGCCTGGGCACTCTCATCGCGCGGCGACCGCCCGCTTGATGCGATGAACAGCCTCCTCGACCGTCGCCCGCGGGCAACCGAGGTTGGCGCGCATGTAGCCATGCCCCTCGAGGCCGAACTTCTGCCCCTTGTCGAGCCAGACGCGCGCCTCCGTCAGCATGAACCTGTCGAGCGCCGCCGCGTCCATGCCGAGTTGGCGGCAGTCCATCCAGGCCAGGTAGAGAGAGTCGGTCGGCAGCACTTCGATGTCGGTGTTGGAGCCCCCGAGGGCACCGGCGAAGTAGGCGTGATTGCCGCGAAGGTAGCCGAGGAGCGCCTCGAGCCAAGGCTCGCCGTGGGCGTAGGCCGCCTCGGCGGCGACCATGCCGAGGATGTTGACGTGGCCCGCGGCATTCCGCTCGTACTGGCACCTCAGCTCATCGCGCAGCCGGGAGTTCGGGACGAAGACGTTCGCGCACTGCAGGCCCGGCAGGTTGAACGTCTTGCTGGGCGCCGTGCAGGTGATGCTGTTCAGGGCGAAGTCATCACCGAGCGAGGCAAAGGGGATGTGCCTCCGGGCCGGGTTCATGATGAGGTCCTGGTGGATCTCGTCGGAGATGACGAGGATCCCGCGGCGGAGGCATATCTCGCCCATCGTCCGCAGTTCCTCCTCCGACCAGACATTGCCGGTCGGGTTGTGTGGATGGCTGAGGAGGAACAGCCTGGTGCTGGGGAGGATCGCCGCCTCGAAGACCTTCTCATCGAAGCGGTAGCGGCGCCCGGCACGAATCAGCGGCGCCAGAGCGAGGTGGCGGCCGTTCAGCAGGACGTCGCCATGGAAGTGACCGTAGACCGGGGGTTGGATCAGGACCGTGTCGCCCGGTGCGGAGAAGGCCTGGATGGCCGTCTTGAGGGTGGTGATGATGCCGGAGGTCGGCACGACCCAGTCCGGCGACACGTCCCACCCGAAGCGCTTCCCCTGCCAGCCGGTGACGGCGCCGAGGTAGGACTGCGTCGCTCCCCCGGGATAGCCGAAGACTCCTTGGCTGACGGTCGCCTGCAGCGCGTCGACGACCGGCTGAGGTGCCCTGAAATCCATATCCGCGACCCACATGGGCAACGGGTCGGCCGCGGCCTCGTCCGGCGCCAGCAGCCTGTGCGAGCAGGACCACTTCAGCGAGTTGGACGCCTTCCGGTCGAGCACCTCGTCGAAGGCCAAGGTGCCTGAAATGGGCACCTGAGGCGGGCAGTCGAGCATCATCCTGGATACCCCTCGATGACTGGGTGGTTGCTCTGGAATGGGCGGGAGGAGCTGAGGAGGGCGGGTCACCGAACGGGCCGCCGCGCCCAAGGCCGGGTCGGACACCGGCCCCTGAACTTCCCGGGACGCCGCGGCGCTCAGTCCAGCGTCGCGCCGGAGTCTTCGACGAGCCGCCTCCACAGCACGTCCTGCTCCCGCATGAAGGCGTTGAAGCCTTCCGGCCTCTCGTCCCAGGCCGGGGCGTAGCCCTGCGGCTCCATCCTCGTCCGGAAGTCGTCACTCCGTGCCACCTGCACCAGCGCGCCGTGCAGGCGCTCGATCACGGGCCTGGGCGTGCCCGCGGGAACGACCACCCCCATCCAGCTCTGCATGTCGATTCCGGCGTCCGGCAGCACCTCCCTCATGCCCGGTACGTCTTGCAGTCCCGGCACGTAGGCGATGCGCTCCGCGCTGCCCACGGCCATGGGACGGAACCGTCCCTCGCGCACGTAGGGCACCAGCTCCGGAATGGCGTCGAACATGATGTCGACGTTCCCGGCCAGCAGGTCCGAAATGGCCGGGGCGCCGCCGCGATACGGCACGTGGGTGATGTCCACCCCGGTCGCCCTGCCGATGGTCGAGACGGTGATGTGCCCCATCGTCCCCGCCCCGGACGATCCCATGGTCAGCTTGCCTGGCGCGCGCCGCGCCGCCTCGATCACGTCCCCGAAGGTCTTCCAGGGCTTGTTCGCGTTCACGACCATGAGCACGGTACCGGCGATCACGCGCGTCACGCCCGTCAGGTCGCGCAGCGGCACCAGCGGCATGGAGCGGCGGTAGAGGTGCCGGTTCGCCGCCATGAGCGAGTTCGGCCCCATCATCATTGTGTAGCCGTCCTTCTCGGACTGCGCGACGTACTCCGCGCCGACGTTGCCGCCCGCCCCGCTGCGGTTGTCCACCACCACGCTCTGCCCGAGGAGCGACTGCAGGCGCCCCGCCAGGATCCGCGCCGTCAGGTCCACCGCGCCGCCGGGCGGATAGGGCACCACGATCCGGAGCGGTCGGCTCGGCCAGTTGCCGGCCGCATTGCCTTGGGCGAGCGCCGGGAAGCCGAGAGCCGGCGAGAGGGCGGCGGTCCCCAGCAGGGCGCGACGGTTCAGGGACATGGGAACGTATCCTCCATTGGTGAGCGCCAGATCGCTCTTGCTTGTCCGGGACCGCTTGCAAATCCGGCTCGAAAATTCCGTTCTCAGGGGCAGGGGCCCCGTAATCTCTCCCGTTCGGCTGCTCCTGGGCGCCCGCGCCTCAACCTCTTTCGGCGGGCACCACGAGCCTCGCCATGACCTCGGAGACGGCCCGTTCGGCCGCGTCCACGGCACCGGCCAGGTAGCCCGGCGCGATCTCGCTCACCTCGCTTCCAGCGAGGGCGAGGCAGTCGCGCCATTGTCCGGTAATCCAGGACCGAGCCGTCGGCAGGGGATGCCCAGCGGGGCGCCGATCGTCGCCGGTTGCCGTCCAGCCGTCGGCAGCCCAGTCCTTGAGCAGGGTCCCGGAGGGCCTCCCCGCCTCCGGGCCGAAAAGCCGCGCGAGCTGGTCGAGGCAGGCCCGGGTCAGGGCGGTCACTCCGAGGACGTCGCGACGGTCCGCGGCGAGGCCGAGGAAGCCGAACAGGGCTGCCGCGCCCGACGCCGTTGTCGCGTCGTGGATCTCGGCCAGCGGTCCCGCCGTGCTCTGCACCGTGCCGGACAGCCCGGCATCGCGCCAGAACGGCCGATCGTAGAGCGCGAGGAACTTGGCGTGGGGAGCCATCCAGGTGGCCGCATCGCGCCAGCGCCGTACCACCTCCGGCGCAAGGGCCGGGGTGAATGCGACGGTCGCCTCGAGCAGGCGCGGCGGCACCGCGACAATCACCTGATCGGCCGTCAGTGCCTCCTCCCCGCCGTCACTCCGGACGACGCGCAGGGTGACCCCCGCATCGCCGAGTTCCAGGGCCGCGATTCGTGTCCCGAGCCGCAGGCTCGGCCGCGGAAGATCCCGTGCCAGGGCGCGCACGAGGGCGCCCATCCCGCCCGCGAGGCGCATGGACGCCGGGTCCTGGCGCATCCCGGGATAGCGGCGCGGCTGGCCTTGCGGATCCCGGTCGAGGAGGACGTCCCCCATGCTGTGCTGGGCGAAGCTGGGAAGGCCCAGTTCCCCGACCAGGCCCGCCAGCGCTGGCTGCATGTCCGGCCAGATCCAGGATGGACCGAGGTCGAACCCGTCCGCGGCCTCGCGGCCATCCACCCCCACCGACAGGATGCGCCCGCCCAGGCGGTCGCGGGCTTCGAGGAGCTGGAAGCCGACCCCGGCCCGGTGCAGGAGCCGTGCGGCGTGGAGCCCTGCGAGGCCGCCCCCGACGACGGCGACGGTCGCTCGCGCTCCCGGTCCCTGCCCGGGCTGGGGCGGCAAGGCAGAGGTGTCGCTGCCGCCGGGAGGCTGAGCATGAAGCATGGCCAGGACTCGCCTTACCCGGCCGCCCGGGCGGCCGGGGGCTTGGCGGTGGCGGCCAGGGCGATGAAGGCCACGGCCAGGGGGGCGAAGGAGAGCCAGAGGACCGTGTTCCACCCGTAGGAGGACAGCAGCCCGCCGGAGAGGAACGAGCCGAACGCCATGGTCCCGAAGACCGCGAAGTCGTTGAACGATTGCACCCGCGCCTTCTCCTCGGGCCGGTGGCAGTCCAGCACCATGGCCGAGGCGCCCACGAAGCCGAAGTTCCAGCCGACGCCGAGCAGCACCAGCGTCCCCCAGAAGTGCGCCACGTCCACGCCCGTGAGCCCGACCGCGGCGGAGGCGGCGGTCAGGATCAGTCCGGCCGTCACCACGCGAGGAGCCCCGAAGCGGGTGATCAACTGCCCGGTGAAGAAGCTCGGGCCGTACATGGCGATGACGTGCCACTGCAGGCCGAGGTTGGCCGCCTCCTGCGACAGACCACACATCCGCATCGCCAACGGCGCGGAGGTCATGAGGAAGTTCATGAGCAGGTAGGAGACCACCCCGCAGACCACGGCGGTGATGAAGCGCGGCTGGCGCACGATGGCGCCGAGCGGGCGGCCTCGGGCCGTCTCCGCCACGGTCGGCATGGGAAGCCGAACGCCGAGGAGGACAAGGGCGGAGATCGCGGCCACCGCGGCCTGAGCGACGAAGCTGGCCGCGAAGAGGTAGGGCAGCCACAGTTCCATGGTGTAGGTGACGAGCTGCGGGCCGATGACCCCGGCGAAGACGCCGCCCGCCATCACCGCCGACAGGGCTCGCGCGCGCCGCGCCGGCGGCGCGCAGTCTGCGGCGGCGAAGCGGAAAGAGAGCACCACGGCGGCGTAGGCCCCGCCGAAGAAGGTGCCCGCGCAGAACAGCGGGAAGGAGCCCAGCACGACGGCCAGCGCGGCGAGCAAGCCGGCGAGCACCCCGCATCCGGTTCCCGTCAGGAAGGCGGCGCGCCGACCATGCCGCTGCGCGATCATCCCCGACGGAAGGGTGCAGGCCGCCATGCCTACCACGAAGATGGAGATGGGCAGGGTGGCCAGGGCGGGGCTGGGCGCGAGCGTGTTCCCGACCACCGCGCCCGTCGCGTAGACGACCGTGGAGTTCGCGCCCGCGAGCGCCTGCGCGACCGCGAGCCGCAGGACGTTGCCCCGCTCCTGACTGGAGGCGGCCGCGGGTAGGGCGGAGGCGGTGGTGACGTTGGCTTGGGACATGGTCTCTCTCAGGCTGCCAGCAGGCCGTGCCAAGCCTTGTCGCGCGGCGATGGGCGGCGGTGGAGGCGGCGGTCCAGGAGCGCACCGGCCTTGGCGGCCTCGCCGCTCCGCATGAGGGCGAGCAGCAGCATGTCCTCCACGATCTCGCGCTGGGCGCCGCTGCCGCCGACCCGCACCACCTCGGCCGCGACCGGCTCCAGGATGCGGGCGCACCCCGCATAGTCTTCCTCCGCGAAGGCGAGTGCCGCGCGGCAGATGGCGGGCACCACGGGCCCTGCGGCCAGCGTCCCTGCCTCGATCATCTCGGTCAGCGCGGAGACGCGCCGATCAAGTCCGTCCCTGTCCCCCGTGGCCGCCGCCAGCAGCGCCATGTGGACGTCCGCGAAGGCGAATCCCGCGGCGGGGAAGGACGGCGCCGCATGGGCCGAGGCCGCCTGCCACAGCCCCTCCGGCACCGGGTGGCCGTAGGCCTGCAGCCGCCACAGGAAGGACGCGGTGTCGCTGACGACGTTCACGGCATTGCCGGTCGAGACCGAGGGCTGGACGTGCTCGCCGTAGATGGCCAGCGCCCGCTCCGCGTCCCCGTGCTCCAGCGCCGCCAGGGCGGCGTGCCAGGCGATGTGGCCGTGGAGGATGCCGGAGCGGTCGTAGGTCGGCAGCCAGGCCTGTATCAGCCGGTCGGCCTCGTCGTTCGCGCCGCCCTCGTACATGGCGTGGGAGAGTGCGTGCGCCGCGTTGGCATTCCGCGGGCGGAGGTCGAAGCCGCGCTGGGTGAGATCGCGGCCATGGGCCACGTTGCCGTTCTCCGCGTGCGACCAGCCGCGGTAGGTGAGGAACCACCAGTCGTCGGATGCGAAGTGGGCGGCATGGCGCTCGCACAGGTCCACGCGCGCCTGATCGTGGTCCGCCCGGCCGGAGAAGGCGAGCAGCCCAAAGGCCCCGAGCGGCAGCGAGAGGATGACGACGTCCCGCGGCCAAGCATCGGCGTGGGCGGACACCCGGTCGATGGCCTCCGCCGTGCGCCCGTTGATGACGAGGGAGAGGATCTCGACGTGGCTCTGCTCCCGCTCGGTGGCGCGGCGCGCCACGAGCTCGGCGGCCATCGCGATCCGGGCCTTGGCGAGAGCCCCCTCGGAGCGCATGGCGTGCGCGCGGGCACGCGCCGCATGAGCAAGGGCGAAGTCGGGGTCGGCCGCGATCGCCTCCTCCAGCACCTCGGCTGCCCCGGGCCAAGTGGAGAGCATCAGGTCGACGCCCTCCCTGTAGCGCTCGGCTGCGAGGTCGGAGGTCGTCGAGATCGGCAGTCCGCGGCTATCGAGGCGAGCCATGGTGGGTTCCTCCTCCTGAGATCGAGCGGACACCGGGTCCGGTGACGCCCCGTCGCTGTGGCCAACAAGGCCGATCAGGGCGCCATTGCACGAAGAGATATCGGATCCTGCGCTGTCCGTATCTTCACGGCCTGACAATCTGTATAGAACACCGGACAAAATGGAGCACGCCCATGCTGTGGGAAACGATCGCGGCGCCGCCCGGCTTGGCCGCTCCCCGGTCGATTACCGTCCGCGCGCAGTCCATCCCCGCGCGCCACTCCTTCCCGGAGCACGCCCATCACTGGCATCAGGTCGCCTACGCGGTCGCTGGGGTGCTGACGGTCGCCGTGGAGGGGCGCTCCTTCGTGATCTCGCCGGAGCAGGCGGTCTGGCTGCCGGCCGGTCTGTCGCACCGGGTCGGGTCGCTCCTCGGCGCGGAGTTTCGGAGCCTCTGGATTGCGGAGGAGGCCGGTGGGGGCCTGCCGGATGGTCCGACGGTGTTCAGCGTGTCGCCCTTGCTCCAGGCCCTCATCGTCGAGGCCGCTGCCGTCGAGGGACAGGACGACCCCGATGGCTATGCCGGCCGTGTGACCGATCTCATTCTCGATCAGCTCCGGCGCGCGAGGTCATTGCCAGGCGCGCTCCTTTGGCCGCGAGGAGGCCCGGCGCTGACCGTATGCGAGGCCATCTACGCGGATCCGGCCGATCCGCGCGGTCCGGATGATTGGGGAAAGGAACTGGGCATGTCCGGCCGGACCCTGGCCCGGCGCTTCGAGGCGGAGCTGGGCATGAGCCTGCGCTCCTGGCGGCGGCGCTTGCGGTTGTTCAAGGCAGTCGAGTTGCTGGGCGGCGGTCTGGGGGTGACGCAGACCGCGATGGACCTCGGCTACGGCTCGACTTCGGCCTTCATCTACGCCTTCCGGTCCGACATGGGCTGTGGCCCTCAGACCTACATGCGTGGGCGCCGACCAGACCATGGTGCTCTCTCGGTCCCTCGGGCTGGGGATGTTCAGCCCTGACCTGCACTCGATCGCCTACGACCGGCGCGGGTTGTCCCACCAGGGTCCGCTTTCCCACGTCTCATACCCGAGAGCAGCCGGGCAGCTTGCAGCCATCCACCGTTTTGATCGCCTTGTGCTCACCTCATCAGATGGCAACCAGCGGTGCTGGCATGAGATAAGTCTGCGCTGGACAACTAGACTTCTATAACAATAGAAGTCTGAAAACGTCCAGAAAGCAGCCTCGATGATCAGCCGCCGCGCCCTCCTCGCCTCCTCCCTCCTCCTTCCCGGCGGCGCGGCCCTGGCCGCCTCCCGCTTCTCCAGCCCGCCGGACCTGCGCCTCTTCATTCCGGCCGCGCCCGGTGGCGGCTGGGACGGCACGGGGCGAGCGGTCGAGAAGGTGCTCCGGGAAACGCGCGCGGCAGCCTCCATCCAGTTCGAGAACGTGCCCGGCGCGGGCGGCACGGTCGGCCTTCCCCGCTTCGTCGGGATGCGCGGGCGCCGCAACCTGCTGATGGTGAGCGGCCTGACGATGATCAGCTCCGCCACCACCAACAGGAGCCCGATCGCCGTCTCCCAGCTCACCCCCATCGCGCGCCTGATCGGGGAGGTGCATGTCCTCGTCGTCCCGGCCGAGAGCCCGATCTGCAGCCTGTCCGACTTCGTTGCGGCCTTCCGGGCGGACCCGAAGGGCATGTCGGTCGCCGGCGGCTCGGCGGGCGGGACGGACCACATGCTGCTCGGGATCCTCGCGGGCGCCCTGGGCATTCCGACGGGCCAGCTCTCCTACGTCGCCTTCTCCGGCGGCGGGCCCGCGGTCACCGCCATCATCGGCGGCCAGGTGAAGGCCGGCATCAGCAACTGGAGCGAGTTCGAGCCCCATGTGGCGAGCGGCAGGATGCGCGCCATCGCCCTCTCCGGGACGGAGCGCCTGCCGGAGGTGGAAGTGCCGACCATGCGGGAGGGTGGGCTGGATGCCGTGCTCTACAACTGGCGGGGCGTCTGGGCCCCGCCCGGCATCCCGGAGAGCCACCGCGAGGAGCTCGCCACCTTGGTCGAGGAGATGACGCGCTCCGAGGCGTGGAAGCGCGAGTGCGGGAACCGCGGCTGGCAGCAGCTCTACCTGCCGCCCGCGGAGTTCACCGCCTTCCTCAGCACGGAGACGGCCTCCATCGAGGGCGTCCTCAGGCAGCTCGGCCTTGTGGGCTGAGCGTCTGACCTTCCGGCACGGCGGAGGTCAGCCCCTCCAGCTTCAGCCGCGCATCCGCTAGCAGCCGCGCCTTGGAGGCGCGGCCCGCGTCGAGATGCTGCAACAGCAGCCCGGCGGCCCCTTCGCGGTCGGCGGCCTCCAGCCGGTCGAGGATCGCCAGGTGCTCGGCGGATTGTGCGGCCAAGCGCCCGTGGTCCAGGGCGATGACGTAGCCAACGACGCGCCGCAGCCGCGTGACGCGTAGCGCGGCATCGACAAAGAAGCGGTTGTTGGAGGCCTGGACGAGGGCGAGGTGAA
This sequence comes from Pararoseomonas sp. SCSIO 73927, assembly GCF_037040815.1. Taxonomy (NCBI): domain Bacteria; kingdom Pseudomonadati; phylum Pseudomonadota; class Alphaproteobacteria; order Acetobacterales; family Acetobacteraceae; genus Pararoseomonas; species Pararoseomonas sp. SCSIO 73927. The sequence continues at coordinate 4,198,951 of NZ_CP146232.1, read as the reverse complement.
AGCCCGAGTTCAGCTCGAACACCTCGCGCGGGCTCGCCACCTCGGCCCGCTTCAGCAGCTCCTGCTGCTCCCGCCGCAGCCGCGTGAGCGTCCCGGGGGGCAGGACGAAGGCAGGATCCAGCAGGGCCGCCGGCTCGATGGCGCGGCGGAAGCGGTAGGACTCGTCGTAGCTCCCCGGCCCGTCGATGAGGGACAGGAAGCGCCAGGTGCCGGAGGGGGCGCGCTCCATCCAGCCCTCGCCCATGGCCTGCAGCAGCGCGCGGTGGACCGGGCCGCGGGGCGTTTCGTAGCGGCGGACCAGGTCGGCCTCGCCCACGACGTCCGGCAGGGCCCCCGCGAGCCGGTCCGCGGCCAGGCGCCAGTAGACGCGCTCCGCCGCGTCCGCCTCGGGATCCGCGCCCCCAATCTCCACTCCCACCGCGGGCAGCTGGCGCAGGACCAGCCGTCCGTTCTCCAACCGGGACAGGACCTCCGCCTCCAGCAGGAGCTGGAGGGCGCCGCGCACGGGGGAGCGGGAGGTGCCGAGGCACCCGGCCAAGTCGTTCTCGCTCAGCAGATCGCCGGGATGGGCAGCCGAACTCCGTAGCTGGTCCACGATGGCGCGTGCAAGTTCACGGTGCAGGATGGCGGCGGGCGGGCGGGGCATGGTCAGGGCATCCTAGCCCAGGCCTTTCCGGTTGGTCAGGCCAGGATGTCGGCCACGGTACGCGCCAGGGCGCGGACGCCGTAACCGATGCAGCGCTCGTCCGGCTCGTAGTCGGAGCTGTGGACCTTGTCGCTACGACCGGGCTGAGAGGAGCCGACGAGCAGCCTGAAGGCCGGGACCATGGCGGCCATCAGCGCAAAGTCCTCGCCGCCAAGGCTCGGCTCGTACTCGTCCGCCACGTCACCGATCTGGGCATGGATGGCGTCCACCGTCCGCTGCAGCATCCCCTCCTCGTTCATCACCGGCGGCGTGCCGCGGCGGTAGACGAGGTCGCAGCGCACGCGCAGCCCGGCGGAAATACCTTCGCAGATCCGGCGTATCCCCTCCTCCGCCGCATCCCGCGCCTCGGGTTGCCGGGTCCGGACCGTACCCTTCAGCTCGCAGCGGTCGGGGATGACGTTGCGCGCTTCGCCCGCGTGGATGGAGCCGACAGTGACGACGCAGGAATCCAGCGCCCGCACCTCGCGCGAGACGATAGTCTGCAGTTGCCCCACGAGCTGCGCCGCGGCCACAATCGGGTCGACCGCCGCGTATGGGCGTGCACCATGGCCGGACTTTCCGTGCACCGTTATGTCGAACGAGTCACTGGCGGAATTCGCGGCGCCGTGAACGATGCCGAAGCGGCCCACCGGGATCTCCGGGCGGTTGTGCAGGCTCAGCGCCATGTCCACGCCGTCCATTGCGCCTTCGGCGATCATCTCCCGCGCGCCGCCGATCGCCTCCTCGGCCGGCTGGAAGATCAGGCGGACATCGCCGGAGAGGCGGTCGCGCATCCGGTGCAGGACGGCGCCGATGCCGAGGAGCGTCACGGTGTGAAGGTCGTGCCCACAGGCGTGCATCTTGCCTTCCTCCTTGCTGGCGAAGGGCAGGCCGGTGCGCTCCGTGATTGGCAGGGCGTCCATGTCAGCGCGGATGGCGACAGTCGGGCCCGGCCGCGCCCCACGGATGGTGCCCACCACGCCCGTGCGCCCCACCCCCGTGCGGTGCTCAATGCCTAACCGCGCGAGCTCCGCCGCCACTACGCCGGAGGTGCGGACCTCCTCGAAGGCCAGTTCCGGATGGGCATGGAGGTCCCGGCGGATCTCAATCAGCCGCGGCTCCATCTGCGCGACTGCCTCGTCGAGCCAGGACCGGATGTCGTTGTCGTGGGATGTGCTCATGTACCCGTTCTCCGCGTCGGGGAGGCAGATGGCTGGAGGCGCGGTGTTGCAACGGCGGACCTCAGCCTGTCTCGGCTTTCCGGAAGATGATGCAGACCGGGCTGCCGGTCCGCGCCACCTCTCCCGCAGGGGTGAGACGGCCGGTCGCGGGCGAGACCGAGAAGGCGGCGATGCTGTCGTCGTCCTCGCTGGCGGCGAAGAGAAAGCGCCCGGTGGGGTCCAGGGCGATGAAGCGCGGAGTGCGCCCAGTCGCCGCCCATTCCACGGGTGCGAGCCGACCGGTCGCCTCCTCTACGGCGAAAACGCCAACGGAGTCGTGGCCGCGGTTGGAGGCGTAGAGAAAGCGGCCATCCGCCGAGACGGCGATCTCCGCGGCGCGGCTGTTGCCCGTGAAGGTGTCGGGCAGCGAAGGGAGCAGCTGGTAGGGCTGCAGCGCCCCCGTAGCCGCCTCGTAGCGGTAGGCGGTGATGCTGGAATCCAGCTCATTCAGCACATAGGCGAGCCGCCCGGCGGGATGCATCGCCACGTGCCGGGGGCCCGCATTCTCTCGCGCCACCACCGATCCCTGCGCGCTCGGGCGCAGCCTGCCCGTCTCCGGGTCCAGCCGGAAGGAGAAGACGCGGTCCAGCCCCTTGTCGGGCACGATCACGAAGCGGCCGTCCCGGTCGAACTCGGTCTGGTGCGGCTTGGCGAAGGGCTGCTCGACCCGGTGCGGCCCGATCCCGCCCTCCAGCGTAACGAGGTCGGTGCGTTCGCCGAGAAACCCCGTCTCCGGATCGATCGGCAGGACCGCGATGGTGGAGGTCACGTGGTTCGGGACCACGATGAAGCGGTTAGTGGGATCGATGGCGAGGTGGACAGGATTGCGCCCGCCCGTCGAGACCTGGTTGAGGAGCGTCAGGCGCCCGCTCCCCGGCTCCACGCGGAAGGCACTGATCTCCTCCGTGTCACCGTGCACGGCGTAGAGGAAGCGCCCCGTGCGGTCGAGCGCGAGGAAGGAGGGATTGGTCAGCCCTTCCAGCAGCTGCACATGGGTCCAGCGCCCGGACGACGCCTCCATCCGGTAGACCTGGATGCCGTCGCCGCGCGCGTTGCGCTCGCGCGTGGTGCGGCACCCGACAAAGACGTGGTAGGCGTCGGTCACTGGGCGGTCCTGCTCTGGTGTTAGGTGCGGATCACAGCTCGCCCGTGATGCCGGCTTCCTCGATGATGCGGGTGAAGCGCCGTGTCTCCTCCGCCACGAAGGGGCGGAACTCGGCGGATGGCAGGGGGCGGGGAATGGCGCCCTGCTCCTCCAACTTCGTGCGCAGGCCCGGCTCCCGCAGTGCCGTCGCCACGGCCGCACCCAGGCGCTCCACCACCGGCTCCGGCGTGCGGGCCGGGGCGAAGAGGCCGAACCAGTTCAGCAGCTCGTAACCCGCCAGACCCGGTCCTTCCGAGAGCGAGGGGCAGTCCGGCAGCTGCGGCATCCGCTCCTTCGAGGTCACGCCGATGGCGCGCAGCTTGCCGTCGCGGATCAGCGGCAGGGCGGGGCCGAGGGAGGAGAAGTTCAGCGTCACCCGGCCGGAAGCCACGTCCGTCAGCGCGGGCGCCGCGCCGCGATAGGGCACGTGCAGGAGGTCCAGCCCGGCCATGCGGTTCAGCAGCTCCCCCGCCAGGTGCTGCGGGTTGCCGATGCCGGAGGAGGCGTAGCTCAGCTTGCCCGGATTGGCCTTGGCATAGGCGACCAGGGAGGCCGGGTCCCGCACCGGCACGCCCGGCGCCGCCACCAGTACGTTGGGCACCGTGGCGACGAGCGAGACCGGCAGCAGATCCCGTGCCGGATCGTAGGACATCCTGGCCTTGAGCAGGGCGGGGTTGGCCGCGATCTCGCCGGCGGCCGCCATCAGCAGCGTGTAGCCGTCCGCCGGCGCGCGTGCGACCGTCTGGGCACCGATCATGGCGCTGGCGCCCGGGCGGTTCTCCACGATCGGCACCTGCCCCAGCGCGCCCCGCATGGCCTCTCCGACCAGTCGCGCAACGATGTCGACGCCGCCGCCCGGCGCGTAGCCGACGACGAGCTTGATCGGGCGGTCGGGATAGGCTCCCTGCGCCCGGGCAGTCCGCGCCGCGAGGGGCGCGAAAGGGGCGGTCAGGGATATGCCCAGCAGCGCGCGCTTCTGGATCATCGGGAACACTCCTCCTCCGACCGTGCTTTCCGCCGGCCTTGTTGTCTGAACCTGGCCGGGCAGCGTCTCAGGCAGGCGCCGCGGCCCTCTCCCCCGTGGTCGCGAGGGCGCGGCGCAGGATCGTCGGGATCATGCCGCCGGCCTGGATCAACCGTACCTCGCGCGCCGTCTCCAGCAGCGCGGTGGCGGTCCCCTGGACCGTCGTGCCATCGGCCCGGCGCAGCGTGACCGGCACCGCGGCGCGCGGTGTCAGCGCGGCGGGGTCCCAGCCGATCTCGACAAGGTCGCCCGGGCGCAGCCCGAGCGCGTCGTAGCGCCACCCCTCCGGCAGCCGCAGCGGCAGCACGCCCATGCCGACGAGGTTGGAGCGATGGATCCGCTCGAAGGAATTGGCCAGCACCGCCCGCGCCCCGAGAAGCTGCGCGCCCTTGGCCGCCCAGTCGCGGGAGGAGCCGGTGCCGTAGCGCTCGCCAGCGACGATCACCACCGGCAGCCCGGCCTCCGCGTAGCGCGCCGCCGCGCGCCAGGCCGGCAGCACCTCGCCCGTGGGGGCAAAGACCGTCTGGCCGGCCGCGAAGCCGGGCGCGAGGTGGTTCACCGCCGCCTTGTTCGTGAACAGCCCGCGCAGCATCACCTCCCAGTTGCCGCGGCGGGAGGCGTAGACGTTGAGGTCGCGCGGGTTCTCGCCCCGCTCCACCAGCCAGGCCGCGGCGTCGCTGCGGGGCGGGATGGAGCCGGCGGGGGAGATGTGGTCGGTCGTGATGTCGTCGCCGAGCACCAGCAGCGGGTGGGCGGCCAGCACGCCCGCCGCCTGGCTCTCCGGCCCCAAATTCACGAAGGGCGGCGGGCGGAGATAGGTGGAGGCGGGATCCCAGGGAAAGAGCGGCGTGGCCGGCGCCTCCAGCGCGGCCCAGGCGGCGGAGCGGTCCGCCTCCTCGCCTGCCGCGGCGATGTCGGACGGGTCGCTCGCGGCCGCGACGGCCGCCTCGATCTCCGCCGCGCGCGGCCAGAGGTCGGTCAGGTGGACGGGCCTGCCGCCCGGCGCGATCCCCAGCGCCTCCCGCGTGATGTCCAGCCCCGCACGGCCCGCCACGGCATAGGCCACCACCATGGGCGGGGAGGCGAGCAGGGCGGATTCGATCTGCGCGTGGACCCGGCCCGGGAAGTTGCGGTTGCCCGAGAGCACCGCGACGGGCCTCAGCCCGGCCCCCTCCACCGCATCCGCCACCGCGGGCAGCAGCGGGCCGGAATTGCCGATGCAGGTGGCGCAACCATAGCCGGCGATGCCGAAGCCGAGCGCCTCCAGATCCTCCAGCAGCCCCGCCCGCCGCAGCCGCCGCTCCGCGCTCGGCGAGCCGGGCGTGAGGGAGGTCTTCACCCAGGGCGGCACGGAAAGGCTGAGCGCACGCGCCTTGCGCGCCACCAGCCCCGCCGCGACGAGAAGGCCGAGATCCGTGGTGTTGGTGCAGGAGGTGATGGCGGCGATCGCCACCGCGTCCGAGGGGATGCCGCCTCTCTCCCCCCCGGCGATGCGGGTGCCCGCCGCCTCCAGCGCGGCGGGCACCTCGGCGGGTGCCAGCCGGTCCTGGGGCCGGCGGGGCCCGGCGAGGGAGGGGCGGAGGGAGGAGAGGTCCAGCTCCAGCACATCCGTGTAGCGCGGCGCGTTGTCCGGGTCGTGCCAGAGGCCCTGGGCCTTGGCGTAGGCCTCCACCAGCGCGACCTGCGCCGCGTCGCGCCCCGTGGCGCGCAGGTAGTCCAGGGTCTGGCCGTCGATCGGGAACATGCCGGTGGTGGCGCCGTACTCGGGCGCCATGTTGGACACCACGGCGCGCTGCCCGGCGGTGAGGGTGCCGACGCCCGGCCCGAAGAACTCCACGAACTCGCCGGCGATGCCGTAGCGGCGCAGCATCTGCGTCACGGCCAGGGCGAGGTCCGTCGCGAAGGTTCCCTCCGGCAGGGCGCCCGCCAGTCGCACCCCGATCACCTCGGGCACGCGGAGCGAGACCGGCACGTCGAACATCACGCCCTCGGCCTCGATCCCGCCAACGCCCCAGCCCAGCACGCCGATGCCGTTCACCATGGGCGTGTGGCTGTCCGTGCCCACCAGCGTGTCCGGCACGGCCCAGAGCTCGCCGTCCCGTGTCTCCGTGGCCACCACGGTCGCGAGGCGCTCCAGGTTGATGGTGTGCATGATGCCGGTGCCCGGCGGGAACACGCGGAAGCCGCTGACGGAGCCGGCCGCCCACTTCATGAAGCGGTAGCGCTCGGCGTTGCGGGCCATCTCGTTGGCCATGTTGGTCCACAGCGCACCGGGCACCGCGGAGACGTCCACGGGAAGCGAATGGTCGGTGGAGGTGGCAACCGGGACCTCAGGGTTCAGCCGCGTGGGATCACCGCCGGCCCGTGCCAGCACGTCGCGCATGGCCGCGATGTCCACCAGGGCCGGGCCGCAGGTGGTGTCGTGCATCAGGATGCGGGTCGGCGCGAAGGGGATCTCCGCCTCCGAGCGTCCTGTCTCGAGCCATGCCAGAAGGGCGGCCCGCCCGGCCTCCCGCGCATCGGCTTCCGGTTGGCGAAGCACGTTCTCGAGCAGGATACGGTGGCACCAGGGCATGCGGGCCAGTGCTTGCGCACCTCCCGCCGCTGCGGGCAGCGCGACGATGCGGCGCTCGCCGAAGGCTCCGGACAGCCGCGCGCCTTGCGTGCCAGTGCTCTGCGACATTCCACTCACTCCAGACCAGGCCCGTTCAGCGAGTTTGTATTATATCTTGATAAAAAACTGCAAGTCTGAAGTGAAGCAGCGCGTCGCGCTTTTCCTTCACCTGCTTCGCCCCGCTCCAAGCAGCGTCCCCACAACTCGCCGCGGCTGGTGACGATAGATTTCAGCTGCAACTCGCTCGTGTGCCATGCGTGAGCGCTACGGAAACCATGAACCGAACGGGATATATGTCCGCTTCCTGTGCTCCGCATCCGGAAAGCGGCCATGCCGCTCTCGGCCAGTTTCGCCCGTCCGCTCAGCGCCCACATCGGCCATTGGTTAATGGCGCGACTCGCGCTCCGAAGCGGACATCAAGGCCAAACTTTCTTGAGCCGTGATGTCTCCATCGGAAGTTACATCGTCGGACCGCCAATTAGTTCCTTGATGCGGCTTGCCAACGCTTCCATGGCGAAGGGCTTAATCAAGACGTGCATGCCAGGGTCCAACTGGCCGTTTCGGAACACCGCGTTCTCGGCGTAGCCCGTGATGAACAGCACCTCCATGTCGGGCCGGGTGACGCGGGCGGCGTCCGCCATCTGACGACCGTTCATGCCGCCCGGCAGTCCAACATCGGTCACCAGGAGATCGATCCGGGCATCGGACTGCAGGACTGCCAAGCCCGAGGCACCGTCCCCGGCCTCTATGGCCCCGTAGCCGAGCTCCTCCAACACCTCCATGACGAGCATGCGGACGGTCGGCTCGTCATCCACGACCAGCACGGTCTGGCCCGCTTCCGCCCTCGGCGCCGCGGTCAGGCTCGGCACCTCCTCCACCGCCTCGGCCTTGCCGAGGTGCCGGGGCAGGTAGACCCGCATGGTCGTGCCCAGGCCGACCTGGGAGTGGATCCGCACCTGCCCGCCGGACTGCTTGGCAAAGCCGTAGATCATCGAGAGGCCGAGGCCCGTGCCCAGGCCGAGCGGCTTGGTCGTGAAGAAGGGATCGAAGGCGCGCGCGATCACGTCGGGCGGCATGCCCGTGCCCGTGTCCGTCACGCTGATCGCGACGTACTGCCCGGGCTCCATGTCCCGCGCCTTGCCGGTCCGCTGATCCAGCCGGGTGTTCGCCGTCTCGATCGTCAGGCGCCCACCGTCCGGCATGGCGTCGCGCGCATTGATGCAGAGATTCAGCAGCGCGTTCTCCAGCTGGTTCGGGTCCACCAGCGTCGGCCACAGGCCGTCTGCCGCGACAACCTCAACATCGATAGAGGGGCCCGTCGTGCGCCGGATCATGTCTTCCATCCCGGCCACCAGCCGGTTCACGTCCGTGGGCCGAGGGTCCAACGTCTGCTGGCGGGAGAAGGCGAGCAGGCGGTGGGTGAGCGCCGCCGCCCGCTTGGCCGCGCCCTGGGCCGCGACGACGTACTTGTCCACGTCCTTCAGGCGGCCCTGGCCGATGCGGGTGTTGAGCAGCTCCAGGGCGCCGATCACGCCAGTGAGCAGGTTGTTGAAGTCGTGCGCGATCCCGCCCGTGAGCTGACCGACGGCTTCCATCTTCTGGCTCTGGCGCAGCTGCTCCTCGGCCAGCAACAAGTCCGCGGTGCGCTCAGAGACCCGCTGCTCCAGTGTCTCTGTCAGGGCACGAAGTTCTGCCGTGACCCGGTCGCGCTCCGCCTCCACGGCACGGCGTTCCTGGACGTCGAGGACCACGCCCGGGAAGCTCAGCGGCGTGCCGTCCGGCCCGTGGTCCACGCGGCCGTTCGCCTCGATCCAATAGTACCGCCCATCGTGGCGCTGTACGCGGTATTGGTGGGCGTAGGCGCCCCCACGGGCGATCACCTCATTGATCGCGGCGGCCAGTCCGGCCTGGTCGTCGGGATGCACGGTCGCGACAATCCTGGCGAGCGGAATTCCCTCGCGGCCGAGGGCAGGGTCCAGCCCGAAGGTATGCGCGAAGGCCTCGTCCACCGTGAAGCGGTCGGTCGGCAGGTCCCAGTGCCAGGTCCCGACGATCGCGCCTGCTGCCAGGGCAAGCTGAACGCGCTGCACGTTCTCGCGCGCGATCGCCTCGCTGGCGCGCAGGCGCTCCTCCGCCTCCCGCCGGGCAGTGACGTCGTTGAAGATGATCGCGATCGTCCGCTCGGCGGGGTCGCCGACCCGGACCGCTCGCACGTCGAACCAGCGCTTGAACGCCTCCGCGTAGCTCTCAAAGTTCGCGCGCTCGCCGGTCTTGGCCACGTGCCCGTAGGTCTCGAACCAGAACTTCTCCAGGTCCGGGGCGAACTCGGTGACCCACTTGCCGCGCAGATCGACACCGGCTTGGCGCTCGAACCCGGCGTTGGCCTCGACGAAGCGGTAGTCCACCGGCTCGTCGTTCGTATCGAACTTGACCTGGACGATCGCGAAGGCGGCATCAACCGTCTCCAGGATAGACCTGAGGCGGTCCTCGCTCACGCGCAGGGCGGCTTCCACCCTCCGCATCCCCGTCATGTCGAGCATGGCGCCGATCATGCGGGTCGCCCGGCCCGCGCGGTCGCGGATGACGTAGCCCCGGTCCAGCACCTCTGCGTAGCTGCCGTCGGCCCGGCGGAAGCGGTACTCCTCGGTCCAGCCCGCTCCCGTGCCGTCGATGACGGCGTGTATGCTGCGGCCGATCCTGGCCCGGTCATCGGGATGGATCCTCGCGATCCACCAGTCCCCGGTCGGCTCCACCTGCTCGGGAGCCCAGCCGTAGGCCTCCCGGAGCGCCTCGTTCCAGCGGACGCTGTTGGTCTCCAGGTTCCAGTCCCAGATGGCGTCGCGCGTTGCCCTCTGCGCGAGACGGTGCCGCTCGTTCAGCTGCTCCAGGGCCTCGCCCGCCAGGTGCTGCTCCGTGCGGTCGCGCAGCATCTTCAGGTAGCCGATATGGGCACCCCCCTCGTCCCGGAGCGGCATCATCTCGCCCGAGGCCCAGAAGCGGGAGCCGTCCTCCCGCAGGTGCCAGCGCTCGTCGGTGGCCCGCCCATCCCGGGCTGCCCGCCGGGTCTCCAGCTCCGGAACGCCGGCTTCGCGGTCCTCCGGGGTGAAGATGAGGTCCGCGGGCTGGCCGAGGATCGCGGCCTCCGTCCAGCCGCAGATGTTCACCGCCCCGGTGTTCCAACCGGTGATCGTCCGGGACAGGTCCATGCTGACGATAGCGAAGTCTGTCGCGCTATCCAGGGTCTGGCGGCGGAGGGCGTCGGCCCGGTCCCGCTCGGCCGTGACCCTGTCCCGCTCGGTCAGGGCCCGGCGGAGCGCGATCTGGCTGCTGACCTGGGCGGCGAGTGCCTTCAGGGCAAAGCGCTGGCGCTCGTCCAGCCCACCCTCATGCGGCTCCGTGTCGATGACGCAGAGGGCGCCGATCGGCAGGCCCTCCGACATCAGGGGCACGCCCGCGTAGAAACGAATGCCGGGCCCGCCTGTGACCAGCGGGTTGGTCGCGAAGCGCGGGTCCTTGGCGGCATCCGGCACCACCAGCCCTTCTGGGTCCAGCATGGCGGTCGGGCAGAAGGCGGTGTCGCGCGGGATGTCGCGGGTGCCGAGGCCGAGTTCGGCCTTGCCCCACTGCCGGTCCTCGGCCACGAGGTGGACGGCGGCCATGGGCACGCCGACGAGGTCAGCGGCCAGACGTACCAGGTCGTCATAGGCCTGCTCGGGCGGGGTATCGAGGAGGCCGGTCCGGTGGAGCGCGGCGAGGCGCTCCTCCTCCGTCCAGGACGGCGAGGTTCCTTGCTCGGTCATGGTGGTCAGTCGTCCGGGAGGATCTCTGGCGTGGAAATGGGGGCTGCCGCGATCGCCCGAGGCGGATCGGCCTTGGTCAGGAGCCGCAGACCGGCTCGGACAACCTCGCTCGCGGTCTGGTAACGCCCGGAGGCGACCTGGGCCTCAATGAAGCGGCGGAGCTCGGGGGTGAGCGAGACGGTCAGGGGATCGCTGGAAGGCACAACATAGGCTAGCAGACCGCCATTGGGGGTGAAATCCTCACACCCTGTTCTGTCAGCTTATCGAAAGCTCAGGATCGCGGGGAACCATGGCGGCCTGCCAAGTGACTGGCGTCGCCCCATGTCTCCGCTCCGACCACCCGGTGGAGGGATAACTCACATGAGGCCTGCCACACGGCCCCGACCCACCCGAGGACGCGACATCTTCCGCCTCCTGCTGGCGGCCCTCTATTTTGCGGCCGGCATCTTCCACCTCGCCACCCCGGATCCCTTCCTCCTGATCACGCCGGAGTGGGTGCCCTTTCCGCGGCAGGTCATCCTGCTCACCGGCCTCTGTGAGATCGCCGGCGCGGTGGGCCTGATGAGCGGCCGGCTTCGACGTGCGGCGGCGATCGGGCTCGCTCTCTACGCCGTCCTGGTCTTCCCCGCGAACGTCAAGCACGCGATCGCCGGGCTCCCGTCGGGGGAGGTCCAGCTCGGCTGGTGGTACCATGTGCCACGCTTGGCACTGCAGCCCGTGATCGTGTGGTGGGCGCTCTTTGCGGGCGGCATCGTGGACTGGCCGTTCAGGCCACGGCGCGGCTGGGCGGGTGAGATCACGAAACATCCCTGAACTCCGCGCGGATCTCGGAGCGAGGGGGACCATCGATCGCGGCGGGGATCCGGACCCGGCGCCTTTGTGCCAGGACCGGCAGCCAGATCCAGCGTGCCGCGTTGCCTCGTCGCCGCGGCTGAGGATGGGTCTTCGCTGCAAACTGAGGCCAGGGCATGACAGCGACCAGCCACGACCGGCTCCTGACGGCGCTCGCCGTCCATCTCCACTCCACTTCGGTCTGCACCATCGGGCAGGGCTGGCGCCTCGCTTTCGCGCCCTTCGAGACCGTGACGGTCCACCACGTGCTATCCGGGTCCGGAACCGTGCAGGTCGGCAATGCCGCCCCGCTGCCCTACTCGCCGGGCAGCATCATCGTCGTGCCACCCCGGCAAGCCCATGTCGTCGGCGATGCCTGGCCCGGAGCGCGGGAGGCGAGTGCGGAGGACCACTGCGGCCCTTTCGCGGACGGGCTCGCGGCGTTCGTGGCCGGCGACAGCCCCGGAACGCTCCTCCTGTGCGGCTCCATCCCGGCCCCTGATAGACGTGCCCTCGGCCTCTTCGACCTGCTGACCGAAGCGGTGGTGGAGATGCCGCCCGATGAGGCGGGCCAGCGCATCTTTGACCTCATGCGGGCGGAGGTCGCGGCGCCCGGCCTTGGCACCGCGGCGATGACCGAGGCGCTGATGAAGGCCTGTCTCGTCGCCCTTCTACGGGGCCAACTCCGCCGCCGGGACCACGGCCTGCTCGCCTCGTCACTCCCTGGGGATCCTCGCCTCGCCCGTGCTGCCCTGACGGTGCTGGAGAACCCTGGCGTGCCCCATACGGTCGCGAGCCTCGCCGAGAAGGCCGGGATGAGCCGGGCCTCCTTCGCCGACCATTTCGCGCGGGCACTTGGTGGCGGGCCCATGGAGTTCGTCCAGTCGGTGCGGCTTCGTGCGGCCGCACGCCTTCTTCAAACCACCGACCTGCCGTTGAAGGCCGTTGCAGCGGCCGTCGGCTATGCCGATCCCTCGTCACTCTCGCGGGCCTTCCGCGCCAGCCATGGAGTGGACCCGGCCATCCTCCGCAGCCTGAGTGGTCAGACCTGGCCGAAGGCGCCGGATACCAGATCCACCCGGAGCGGCGAGGTCGTGACGAATCCTTCTGGCCGGCAGGGCGTCCAGAAACCCGGCGCAGCGTCCAGTTCACCTGCCACGAGCGGAACCCTCCACCCGGATGAGACTTAGGCGCGTCCGAGGAGGCCAGCGCCGATGCAGGACGCGGTGCCTCCCGACAGACCGCCGGAGAAGCTCACCCGCATGACCGCATTCACCGCCCGAGGCCTCCGGGCCGCCCTCCTTGCCGGCACCACGGCGGGCTGCCTTGCCCTGAGCGGGATGGGGCAGGCGCTCCATGCCCAGCCGGCCGCGTCCCCGACCATGGCGGCGCAGCCGGCGGCCGGGCCGGCCAGCCCGGCCCCGGACATGGCCGCGGTGCTCCAGACCCTGACCGCGCTCGGCGCCAAGCCCTTCGAGACGCTCTCGCCCACCGAGGCGCGCCGTCAGGCCACCCCGGCGGATGCCGTGAAGCGCGTGATGAGCGATCGCGGCATCCAGATGCCGCCGGCCGTCGCGGCGGTGCAGACCCGCGACCTGCAGGTGGACGGCGCGGCCGGTCAGCTGCCCGCGCGCCTCTACACGCCCGGCAACCGGCCGGCCGGCGCCGCGCCCTTGCCGCTGATCGTCTACTGGCACGGCGGCGGCTGGGTCGTCGCCGACCTCGACACCTACGACGCGACGCCGCGCGCCCTGGCCGCCATGACCGGCGCCGCGGTGCTGTCCGTGCACTACCGCCAGGGACCGGAGAACCGCTTCCCTGCGGCCCATGATGACGCTGTCGCGGCCTATCGCTGGGCGCTCGCCAATGCCCGTCAGCTCGGCGTCAATCCGGAGCGGCTCGCCGTCGCCGGCGAGAGCGCGGGCGGCAACCTCGCCATCAACGTCGCCATCGCGGCCCGGGACGGCAATCTGACCCGCCCGGACCACGTCCTCGCCGTCTACCCGGTGGCGGGCGCCGACATGAACACGCCCTCCTATCAGGAGAACGCCAACGCGCTGCCGCTCTCGCGGGGCTCGATGGAGTGGTTCGTCAAGAACGCCCTTGAGAGCCAGGCCCAGGCCCAGGACCCCCGGATCAACCTCGTCGGCCGCAACGACCTGCGCGGGCTGCCGCCGGTGACGATCGTCTCGGCCCAGATCGACCCTCTGCGGAGCGAGGGCGAGACCCTCACGACGCGCCTGCGCGAGGCGGGCGTGGACGTGCAGCAGCGCACCTTCCCCGGCACCACCCACGAGTTCTTCGGGATGGCGACGGTGGTGCAGGGTGCGCAGCAGGCGCAGGCCTTCGCGGTCGAGCGGCTACGCCCGGCCCTGGGCGGCCAGGCGCCGGCACCGGCCCAGCCCGTGGCCACGAATGCCCCGGCGAGCCCGGCCGCCGTGCCGTCGCTCAGCCGCGAGGAGGCGGGCCGGCTGATCGGCACCAACCTGGTCGGCGCGAACGACCAGAAGGCGGGCGAGATCGAAAACCTCGTCGTGGACGGAACCGGGCGCGTTCGTGGCGCCGTGGTCGAGTGGGGCGGCTTCCTCGGCATCGGCCAGCGCAGCGCGATCATCCCGATGGAGCGGATCCAGTTCGCCGCCGACGGCAAGGGGCACCTCAGCATGACGCGCGAGCAGCTGGAGGCCCTGCCCCGCTACGAGCGCGACAAGCTGGGCGACCTCGGCCGGCAGCAGGGCCTGGGCGACAATCTGCAGCTGCTCCGGAACTAGGCGGACTGACACGTGGACCCGCAGGACCAACCTGCGGGTCCACAGCGCTGCGCTCATCGAAACCAATTGCCTCCGGAAGGTAGCCGAAGCTGGTACCAGAGTGCGGAATATTTGAGCACGCCAATCTGGTTTGGTGCAGGCCGGGGAGCGAGTCTGAGACGCGGAACGCGCGCTCAACCCTTTGGAGAAGAGCCTCAAGGCGCGAACTGCCCATGTACTGACGGCCGGTTTTCACCAGCACCGTCCCGGAAGCGCCCATTCCGTTATCGGCCAAACCCCGACATGTCACCTGCGGGTCCGTTTGGTAATTGACGAGATCTGGGTCTCATTCGGTGTGGCCGGATAAGCTTTCCGTCGCGTCCAATCTTCTCAGGACTGCTTCTTATGCTGCTTGCTCCTCGCGGTCTGACTACACGCCCCGTAAATCACAAATCAAGTTGATGCCTTTTGGAGGGGAGCATGACTGATCCGGTATCGTGCCCCAGCACGACGCCTCGGCAGGCGGGCTTGTGGCAGACGGCCTCTGACGCCGGCCTTCTGAAGGGGCCGAAGCTCCGCGCTTTCGGTGGCGAATTTTCCAAGCCGCTCATTGATACCGCCATGAAGTTGACTGGCATCACTGATCCCGCGGAGCTGCTGACCTATGCCCTGGCGAAGGTGGTCCTTGAGGATGACGGCTTCGGCGAGCGCCTACTGGCCCGGAAGGGGTCGGCGCCGCGCGGGCTCTTGGGTTCAGACTAACAGGTCGCGCGCGTTTTCCTGACCGGTTCGGCCTGCAGGATCGGAAGAGAACGCTCATCTCGATAATGGAACGTCCAAACCGCCGGCGCGCCCTTGAGGCGCGCCCTGATCACACGCCGCTAAGCTCCGCTTGGGGGAAAGCAGGTCTGACCGCAGCCTTCGCCGCGGCTTCAGGTTGGCCGTGGCACCAGGGGCATCACCGCGCTGCATAGCCCCGGATAGCCTCTCGCAAAGCCTGTAGCGGCCGTGGATCCGCCCGCGTCCGCCGGCTCGCCAGCCCGATCGGCACTGCGGGCAGTTCGCCTTCAATCCGCACGACTCGCAGCCTCTTCTCCGCGAGATCCTCCCGCACCGTGGACTCGAAGGTGACTGCGAGGCCCAGCCCCGCCATTGCCATCCGCAGCATGGCCGGGATGTTGCTCGTCTCGATCGCAGGCTCCGGCGGCAGTACCCCCGCTTCCAGACAGCCGCGCTGGACAATTAGCCGCTGGGAGAAGGTCTGGGGCGGAAGGATCCAGTCCTCCTCCGCCAGCCGCGCCCAGGTCGCTTCATGATCGGCCAGCGGGTGCCCTGCCCCCGCGACGACGAGCGTCCGCTCCGCGTAGATCTGGTCGAGCACCAGCGCGTCCTGCTCCAGCACCTGCAGCGCCTCCGGCGTGAACAGCGTCAGGATCGCGTCGAGTTCCCCGTTCACCAGCTGGTCCGCCAGGGTGATGATCCGCCCCTCGATCAACTGGATCCGGGGCCGCTCCTCAACCCGCGCCAACCCTTGCAGTACGCCCGGCATGATGCGCCAGTTGATGAAGGGCGCCGCCCCCACCCGCAGCACCGGCCTCGCCTTTCCGCCCACGGTCTGGCCGCAGTCCCGCAGCTCCTCCAATCCCTGCAGCAATACCCGCGCGTGCCGCACGAAGTCGTGCCCGGCGGCCGTCGCCGCGATCCCGCGCGCCGTGCGCTCGAACAGCGGCCTGCCGACGATTGCCTCCACCTCGCGCAGGCTCTTGCTGAGCGCCGGCGGCGTCATGTTCATCGCCCGCGCCGCCGCCCGCACGCTCCCGGTCTCCAGCAGCAGCCGCACCATCTCGAGCTGGCGGAAGCGCAGGTGCTGGAGCATGGACGACCCCTGGTGTTTCCCGCTGGTTTACATGCGGGTCCAACAATCGAATAGACGCGCCGAGTTTCCGCTCCCTACCCTCCGGGCAACACAAGAGCGGCGGTTAAGGCCGGTTTACAGGGAGAGGGACGATGTCACCTTCAGGATGGGCCAGGCGCGCCTTCTTCGGCCTGCTCTGCTTCCAGGCCGCGTCCGCCGCGGCCGAGGCCCCCTATCCCAACCGCCCCGTCACCCTCGTCGTGCCCTTCGCCGCAGGGGGCAACAACGACGTCTCCGGCCGCATCGTCGCCCGCAAGCTCGGGGACATCCTCGGCCAGCCCGTGGTGGTGGAGAACCGCACCGGCGCCGGCGGCGCGATCGGCACCGCCGCCGTCGCCGCCGCCAGGCCCGACGGCTACACCCTCGGCTTCCTCAGCAGCGGCCCGCTCGCCGCCAACGTCAGCCTCACCCGCAGCCTGCCCTATGACCCTCGGCGGGACTTCACCCCCGTCGCCCGCGTCACCACCAGCCCCAGCGTCCTCGTCGTCGCGCCGAACTACCCGGCGCAAAGCCTGGACGCCTTCATCGCCCGCGTCCGCGAGAAGCCCGGCGCCGTGAACTACGGCACCGCGGGCCAGGGCTCCTCCCCCCACCTCGCCGGCACCCTGCTCGGGTCCATGGCGCGGGTGCGGATGGAGCCCGTCGCCTACCGCGGCGGCCTTCCGGCCCTGAACGACCTCGTCGCCGGCCAGGTACAGACCGTGATCAACCCCATCCTCGAGGTGATGCCCCTGATTGCCGCCGGCACCGTCCGGCCGCTCGGCGTCACCAGCCTCGGCCGCTCCGCCCTCCTCCCCGACGTGCCCGCGATCGCCGAGCGCCTGCCCGGCTACGAGGTGCTCACCTGGAACGGCGTGGTCGGCCCTGCTGGCCTGCCACAAGAGGTGGTGGCGACGCTGAACGAGGCCGTCCGCAAGGCCCTGGCCGACCCCGAGATCGCCTCCCGCCTGAACCAGCTCGGCCTGGAGGTCGCCTTCTCCTCCCCGGCCGAGTTCGCCCGCTACATCGACCAGCAGATCACCCACTTCGCCGAGCTCGCCCGCATCGCCGGCGTCGAGCCCAACTGATCCCCACCTCCCCACACCGGAGCCATCCCATGCCCAAGCTGTTCCACCCCGCCGAGATCACCGGCATCCTTCCCCCGCTCGTCACCCCGCTGGCCGAGGACGAGAGCATCGACGAGAAGGCGCTCCGCGCCGCCGCCCGCTTCATGCTGCGCCAGGGCGTCCACGGCCTCGTGGTCGGCGGCAGCTCCGGCGAGGGCTTCAACCTCTCCACCGACGAGCTGCGCCGCCTGACCGCGACCGTCGCCGAGGAGATGGACGACACCCGCCCCCTGATCGCCGGCGTCATCGCCAACAGCACGCGCGACGCCATCGAGAAGGCCCGCGCCGTCGCCGACCTCGGCGTCTCCGCCCTCCAGCTCACCCCGGTCCACTACATCTACAAGACCGACGAGGAGGAGATGATCCGCCACTTCCGCGAGGTGTACGACGCGGCCGGCGTGCCGATCATCGTCTACAACGTCATCCCCTGGAACTATCTCTCCCCCAAGCTCATCCTCCGAATGATGCGCGAGGAGCCGGGCGTGATCGGCGTGAAGCAGAGCGCCGGCGACCTGAAGATGCTGGCCGACCTCCTTCTCGAAGCCGGCCCGAACGACCGCATCTACGCCGCGATCGACGCGCTGCTCTACCCTTCCATGGCGCTCGGTGCGCACGGCGTCATTTCCATGCTGGCCTCCGCCGCCCCGCGTCAGTGCCTAGAGATGTGGAATGCCGTGAAGGCCGGGGACACTGCCCGCGCCCAGCTCCTGCACCGCAAGATGCTACGCCTCTGGAACGCGATCTTCGCCGACAACCGCATCGCCACGGCGAAGTACGCCCTCTCCCTCCAGGGCATGGAGGTCGGCACCTGCCGCCGGCCCACCAAGCCCGCGACCCCGGCCCAGCAAGCCGCGATCCGTGCCGCGGTCGAGGCCCTGCAGGATAAGACGGTCGAAGAAGCCGCCTGACACGCACGATGCTTCGCGACCGGATAGTACCCGGGGCGAGAAGCTGACTTAGAGACCGACCTGCCAAACCCAAAGGAATGATCGGGGGCCTGGCAGGTCGTCGAGAACCTAGGGCGCTTCGGCGCCCTCTTGCGCCACACATGTCGCTATTCGTTCGAGCAGCGCGATCTTCTCTGGCGTTCTCCGCCTCCCGCGGTTCCTCAACGCGGCGGGTGGGGGTAGGTGGTAGCCGGCAGCCACTTTCCTGCTCAGCTGGCCTAGCCGTTCGGTCGGGGTAGTCCGGCGCAATCCATCCCACGCACTGGCTTCAATGCGCCCGGCCTCATCCGTCAGCATCATCAGGTCAGCACCCGTCACTGCCATCGGCGTCGATACCGACTTGCGGGACTAACTGTGACAACTCCGTTCCCCCGCTCCGCGACGGAGCACCAGCGCCATGCATGGTGGAACGCATCCTCCGCGGCAGCGTGGGTCAGCGGCGGAGCGGCCTCCACCATGGCGAGGAGGCGGGCACCCGTCCCAGCCGCCCGGGCTTGTTTCCGGATCAGGGTATCGGATTGGTCCGGTGCTAGTGCCCACGAGGACGGCCACTTCACACACCCTGCGGCGCGGCCCAGTTCGGCGATCCAGCCAGCGTCCCTTCCATCCGCGCCAGTGTCTGTGACCACCACCCGGCTGCTGAGGACGAGGTCGAGTTTCCGGACAACATCCTCAGCCGGCAGCCCCTCCTGCACCAGCATCTCCCGGGAGAGGCCGTGTACTTGCTCCGCCTCAGGATCCCATCCTCCGTCTCCCGCGAGCCACGCCGGAGGGGTTCTGACCAGCGCACTCCAGAGGGTCACCTCCCACCCTCCCCCAATTGCCTGTCGGGGCACCGCGACTCCGACCTCGATAGGGTAGCCGGCAGGCCCGAGCCCGCTCGCCTCCACGTCGATGAATATCGGGGGCTCCAGCATCGGTCGCACCAACTACACCGTTCGGCCAGACAGGATCTGGCCGAGCACCCCCTCCACCACGAGGGCGCCCTCCTCCGTCATCGCGGTGGCGATCGGGGAGCGCCACTCCAGCCAGGGGTGCGGACGCAGAACCCACGCCCGTGATACCTTCAGATCGCGAAAGGTCTCCATCGCGGCCGCGATGACCCGCTCCAGCCGCGCCAGAACCACGGGGTGCGCGGCCAGTCCTTGGCGGAGCCCCTCGACAAATCCGAGCTCCATCTCGGCGATGCCCTCGTCAACCGATGCGGTGAGGCCTGGAAGGTCGTCGTTCGCGAACTTCGCGACAGCCGCTGCAAATTGGACGTCCGGCGTTCCCCACCCGATGAACGGCTCATCTTCATTCTCGGCCCGGGTAATCACGATGTGCCGGCCACTGACTCGCACATCTAACTCGCTGCCCTCATCCAGGCCGAGCGCCTCGGCCATCTCATGTGGGATGGGGACGCATGCTTCCTTATCTATCTTCCGCTTCACGGTGCCCTACTCCTTGTCGATGATCCTGATTGGTTCCGATCTGCCCAGGAGGCTGGCCACACCGATCAGGCAGCCTGCGGATGATCGACATGCGCAAGCACGCCGCGCCCTTCGACCTCCAGCGTCGGAGCCTTCCCGCCGAGGAAGGCCTTCACCGCCCCATCCAGATCGTTCTGCGGGAGGGCATCTGGGCCGAGGAGCGCGCATTCCCAAACCGTCAGCACGCGCCAGCCGGCCGTGACGAGGGCAGAGCGGGTGGCAGCGTCCCGGGCCCGGGTGCACTTGAATTTCTGCGCCCAAGGGTAGGCTGTGGCCGGAACGCGTCCGTGCTTGCACCCCTCGTGATGATGCCAGAAGCAGCCGTGGGCGAACCCGGCAGTGCGGAGCGCCGGAAGGACCACGTCCGGCTGGCCCGGCAGATGGGCCGCGTTGCATTCAAGATCGGCAATGCCAAGGCGGCCGAGGGCAGCGCGGAGCGCGCGCTCCGGCTTCGTGTCGCGGACAGGGATCCGCGCCATGCTTGGGGGCATGGATGGTCTCCGGATGGAGGATGTCGGGGAAAAAGGGGCGGGCCGCAGCCGATCGGGCGAACTGGGGCGCGCCGGGAATATGCACTATAGGTGCAGCGATCTGTCCGGATATCAAGAGGGCTCCGCGTGGCCGCGAGCGACAAACCGACGCCGGCCCATCTTCGCGCCGCGCGCGCCCTGCTTGGCTGGAGCCAGGCTGAACTCGCCGTCGCCTCCGGCGTGTCCCTAAGAACAATCAAGTCGGCCGAGCTTTCGCCGGACCATGCGCCTGTCCCTGGACGCCCCGCCACGATTAAACGTCTCGTGGCGGCCCTGTCGGGTGCTGGGGTCACGATGGTCCAGACGGGCAGCGTCATCGGCGTATCACTGAGACGATCTTTGGACACCTGACCGGGCGCCCGGCATCGATCGCGGATAGGGCAATCAAGAGAGGACCGAGAGCGGCGGGACCGCTGGTCCCGGGAAATCAAGTTCCGGTCCGGATGGCGCCGGCGGGGGTTGGCCGCTCGCGGCCGCCCCCCGCCTTCGCCCATCCGGGCCTGAATGGAGTTGGGGGTTCCTGCGGCCGGTTTGTCCGGAGACTCACCGTGATCCCATTTCCGCCGCGTAAGCCCCGCTCCTCGTCACCTTCCCCGCTGCTGCCAGGCTTCGAGCACATCCCGCTCCTTCATGCTGACCTCCTGCCTTTCGGCGATGCCGTGTCCCGCAGTCCCGCCGGCCTCTGGTGTCGCCACCGCGACGCCTCCGGCCGGGAGAGCGGGTCAGAGCTAATCAAGTCCGGCCGCACCGGCGGCCACGCCTTCACCCGCGGGGGAACAAGGTCGCTCTTCCGCACCCCTGGCCCATGCCGCCCCCGCCTCGTCCTGGTCGATGGACCGCTGCAGGCCATCGCTCTGGCGGCGCTCAAGCCGCACGCCCACCACAACACGACGTTCGCCGCGCCCGGCGGATCCTGGTCGCGCGCGGCTGATCAGGCGCTCACCGCTCTCGTCACCGCCGATCCACTGCGCGAGACCATCCTGGCCTTCGCATCGCTTCGGGACGGCAGCTGCCCTTCCCGCGGCCGCGTCCAGGCCCTCCTCCGCGACATCCTGCCAGCGGGTGCGTGCGATCCCCTCGTGCTGGAGCCGCCGAGCGGCGGCTGGGTCGCGGCTCTCTTTGAGGCCCGCACGACCGCCCGCCGCGCCGCCTGATCCCCCTGGCGGTCGGTCACCCACCGGCCGCCACCCTTTCTCGGAGTCATCTCCCATGCCCTCGAATACCAGCCCCGCGCGCCGCGGGGAGGATCGCACGCGCGACGCCGTCGATCGCTGGGCCCGCGCCCTACCTGCGGCCAGCTACGCCATCACCGTCGTTCCGGCCGATCCCGGTGCCGGCACGCCCCCTCACCGGCGCTGCTGGAGCCTTAACCAGTTGCTCCGCGCCATTCCGTGGCTTCGGCGCTTGAATTCAATTGGCCACCACATCGTCGGCCGGCCCGTCGATCCACGCCAGATCCTCATCGACGATCTCCACGCCGATGCCCTCACCGCGCTCCGCCGCCATCACCGCCCGGCCGCTGTCGTTGCGTCCTCCCCCGGATCCCTTCAGGCATGGGTCACAATATCCGAGACGTCGGTCGATCCCGCTTTGGCCGATGCGGCTGCCAAGTTGTTGGCCCGACGCTACGGCGGTGACCTCTGCGCCGCGCGGGCCTCGCAGCCCGGTCGCCTACCCGGCTTCACGAACCGAAAAACACGGCACCTCTCGAGAGAGACCGGACTGTACCCCTACGCCCTCTTGATTTACGCCGATGGACCGATCGTCGATCCAGGCGCCGCCGCGCTGCTGCAGGAGGCGAGCGCGATTCCGGCCGAGAGGCGGGATAATCCCAACCGACCCATCACCGGGTGCCCGGGCTCCTCGCTAGACCGTTCCCCCGCCGCGGAGCACGCGGACGGGATGAAACGTCTCATAAGTACCCTGCCATCGGGGGAGACGCTCGATCGCAGCCGCGCGGATTTCGCCATCGCGCGGCGGCTGGCTTCCAGGGGCGTATCCGTCGAGCAGATCGTGCCTGTCATCCTCGCCGGGGAGCGGGCGAGCGGTTTGGCGCCCGAAGCAGCACAGGAATACGCACGGCGCACCGCCCAGGTGGGCTGGAGGACGGGACGTAATGGTCCCCAGGAGCGATAGGAACCGATCCAGCGCCGCCCCGGACCTGGCGGGACCTCACCCCGGGTGCCAGTCGAAGCCATCGGTCCGGGGCGGGATCGGCCTCCAACAACAGTCCGACGACAAATCAGATTATGGAAACACCGCACCACGATGGCCGCCAGCGGCCGCGCACCGCCTCGACCGAACCCGCAGCATTCTCGCCCGCCGGGAGACGGATCTACTCCAGGCGGACCGGCTGTATCCCGACCTCACCGACGTCCTCGTCATCCTCGAACGTGTCGTCTGGCCGGGTGCGGCGAGATGGTGGACGTCCCCTGCCGTGGGACTTGCCGGCTCAGTCCCTCGCGCCCGTGCCCTGGAAGGAGGAATCAGCAGCGAGCGGGTCATCACCCTCCTGCTAAGGATCGCGGCGGGCAACCTAGCCTGATGCGGGATGGCGCCGATGTCGGCCCCATCCACAGGATTGTTCATGGTCCAGCTCGCTCAGATCGGACCAGGGCCTCGGCCCGGCCCGGCCCGACCATGAACAGGATTGTTCATGGTCGGGCGACGCTGACCTGGGCTGGACGGGGGGACGGCGACCTCTCATCGAGGCGGACATCCTGAACGAGGCCTTTGTCTCAACCGACCGCCCGAGGCAGGCCACTGGATTCGGCGGTTCCGACGAGTCTGCGATGATCTCCGGAAGCGCGGGAGCAACCTGCCTTGCCACCAATTCATCTTTTAACCTTGTCCGCGACCGGCATCTGGTGCGGCTCGTGCGGCGCACTTGGCAAGAAATTGCAAACCTGTTCCCCTGTACCGCAGAAGACCGACGGCGTTAGCCGAGGGGTCGCAGTGACCTTACGGCAGGCGCACCTGCCCTCATGCTCTGGTCGTCACGCCGCACCAGCCAGGCATCCGAATGCAAGTAAGGCTCGGCGAGTTCGCCGAGCCCTAGTTCGACTCTAGCTCAGTCACTCGGCAGAAGGTCGTTTACGCCGGCGGCGACCGCAGGGGCAGACCTGGCACGAGCCCTGGTCCAACACTCGGCGGCCGGCGTGGTGGTGAAGACGACACGCGGAGGGCCCCATTACGGATTTCGGCCGTCACGGCATCCCGTGCTCCCGAACGAACTGCCGCGGTCAGCGCTTCGACCGGCACCGCCGTCGGCACCTCGCGAACGGAATGCTGGATCCGGCTCAGATGCGTCCTCAACCCCTCTGCAATGGCCGTGAGAGTCGCAAGTTGTTCCCGACCGCTTAGCACTTCGGCCTTAAGTTCGGCGGCTTGCTCGCGCGCGGCGGCAAGTTCCGCCCGAAGAGCTTCGGCTTCTGCGCGATCGGCCGCGGCTCTCTCGAGCGCACGGGCCTCTTTCGCCTTCTCCCGCACCTCCTGGCGCTCGTGTTCATCCTGGAGGCGGTCGAGCTTGTGGTCCATCGTCCGAAGATGCCCGGCGAGCTGATACTCGAGCCGGCCAACCATTCGCGCGAGTTCCTGAAGCATCTGAGCTAAGTCGCCCACGAAAAGTTTCAGCAGAAAAGGTATAGAATCGCAAACGGTCGCCATCTGCTCGAGCGCCTCTCGTACCACGGTCATGTCCGCGAGCTTGCTGGCGGGACGCCCCGCACCTTTGCGGACCCCACCATGACCATTCGACCTCACCGATCCGTCGCTTTTCTTCGCTTTCATTATGCAATCTCCTCTCTGATCCCGCCCCGGCCTTCCGCCAACGTCGGCGGCCCGTCACGGCCAGAGAGTTGCCTACCGAGGTGCGCAGATTTTTTCATCGTCCCGGCGGTGCCGCATCTGCTCGGCCACGGGGTTGCCGGCGCTTGAGTTCGCCCGTGAACGGACCTCGTCGACTCCTTATGAAAATCAAGGCTTCCTGAAAGGCGGTGTGTCGAACGATCGGCGCACTTGGCAAGGAGATACAAGTAGTTGGCAGTGCGAGAAGCCTGGCACTCGCTGGTCCTCGACAGCGGCTCACGAGGGCGCGCAGAAATATTTTTATGAGAGGCACAGCTTGGGGAGCGGCGACGCTCAGTCTTTCATCGCCTGCACTACTCTCCACCCATGTCACGGCGTGGAAGCAAATCGACGGAAGGGGTGGTGCGTGGCGCGGCGATGCCGGCCGTCCCGCTGCTGCACCCCACACGTCACTCTAAGGACGGCCTTCAGCCCGTCCACCTCGCCATCAGGAATTACCCCCCGGGCAAGAACGGAATAGCGCGGGCTGCAGCTCACCAGAGCTACATTGAGCGCCGGGATGCCGTGGAGCAAATCTCGGCTCTCACCCTCGCCAACGCAAACCTACAACCGTCTGCGGTTCTGTTCATTGCGGAGCCCGTGGACGGTAGGCCCGTCGCAAGCTTCGGCACCCTGGCGTCGTCACGCCGGGCCCGGCGCGCCTTCTGGCGGAAGGTGGCCCGTCTCGAACGCAAGGGAGCCACGCTTCAGATCTCGATCATCGCTGAGCTGCCCCACGAGGTATCTTCCGCCGCCCGCCTGCGCATCCTCTCCCACTTCTGCATGTCCGAGCTGACCTCGCGCGGATATCCATATTGGGCCGTCGTTCACCAGCCCGGATTGCGGAACGACTCACGCAATTGGCACGTCCACATCATCGTCTACGGACGACCTGGCCGGCTTCTGCCGGGCGGCTGGAGCTTCGACGTCCTTACGCCCGATGAGGATCGGCGTCTGCTGGCGGGGGAGTTTCCCTGGGGAACAGGGGAGACGCCCTCGGAGCTGATGAAGCGCCTGCGGGGCCAGATCGAGCGATCACAGGACCGATCGGCCATCCTGGAATGGTCCGACAAACTCGAGAGGGCGTCCGCGGTCGAGGACCGCATCAGGGAACTGCGGCGCACCGGCCTCCGGGACGGGGCCGTCAACAAGAGCCGCCGCCGTTATCCGTGGGGTACTGAGAGCCCGGCGACACTTCGCGAGCGGCTTGAACATCAACTTCAGACGTCCCGCCGGGGCGCGCGTTACCATCAGCGGTGGTCGACGCAGTTGGCCGAGGTCAAGAACTGGGAAGCCGCCAACCCGGCCGATCGAGCACCGCCGACGCAAGCAGCCGACCTCAGGGCCCATGATCGAGGCTTCATCGTCGAGCTGCGCTCGTCCTGGTGTGCTGCCTGTAACCACGAGTTGGCGCTAGCGGGCGCTAAGAAGCGGTACTCGCCTTCCTCTTATGCTGCCCTCGGTATCGACGTCGTTCCAAGCCGGCATCTCGGGGCCAAGGAGTCGGCCAAGGAGATCGCCGGCCGTCCTACGGCCACCGCGTTCGAGAACGATCGGCGCGCGCGTGACGACCTTCGCCGGCTGGGCATGACGGACGAGCAGATCGAAACCGAGGCCCTTCGCGATACCCTCAGGCGCCACCTGCGGAATGCCGACAATGAGACCGCACTCGCGAGGACGGCGGGTTGGACGGATCGTCTGCGGCACTGGAAAGCGAAGGCCGACGGGATCGCGGCCCAGCTCGTCGGACTGCGAAGCATCGGGATCCAGGTGACTCCCCCGTGCGTAAGCTGGCCTGTCGGCAGCTCGGAACAGCAGAGGGACCGCCGAGCAATCATCCTCCCCTCTCCGCTTGACACAGGGTTTCCGCCGACACTGCCGGAATTGGCGTCCGACACCGACGGAACTCCGGCGTCGGCTCCATACTCCGAGCCGTCTGGTGCCGTCCCGGCCGGTGACTCGGTCAGGATCGAAATTGATGGCGAACGGATATCGGGACGAACGCCGGGTGCAGTCCGTGTGCCGCTTCCAGCGGGCCTGCGGACGGCGACACCGATCTGGTGTCGGCGGGCAAGCCGGACGGCCCCATTGACGGCACCCTCCACCCTTACCAGCGCTGCGGGGTTGCTCGAAGAGGTACACATGCAGCTGACGTCGGTAGGCGCCGCAAGCGTCGCCGCGCCGGCGCCGATCCAGACGACGGCCACGCCCGACGGCGACGCTCCCCTTACCACGCCAACCATGACGTCAGTGCCGGCGACAAGCATTCCGACAGCGTCCACGATCGTGCCGCCTGTCGCGAGCTCGGGCACGCTATCGAATCGGCTGCCCGGCCGTCCGATCGAGGACGCGCCCTCCTGGTACAGCAGCCTGATCACCGACCGCGCCATTGGCGCTCCTCCGGTCAGAAGCATCAGAGTATCGTGGGTCACTTGCATTCCGTCCAATCCCGCGGGACCGGAGGCCGACGCGTTGCGATGGCTGCTGTCGCGCGAGCCCACCAGCCAATTATACCAGCGGCTCCACGATACTGCCGCGGCCCTGGCGGGCTCCCTGGGAGGCGGGGATCGTGATCGGCATCAAGCCGGTCTCGAGATCGTTCAAGACGTGCTGGCCGCAACGGATGAGGCCAAGACCCCTGGCATCCAGCGTGCTCTTCACCTGGATCGGGTTCTACGCCCGGTACGGGCGGCAGCCCGGCACGTGATTATTGCCGCTAGCTATCTCGAGCCAATGCTGCCGGGCTTCCGGCGATCCGTCACTGACCACGCCCGGAAGCATGCCATTTCCGACGATGCGGCATCTCGCTCCGATGAGATGGAAATGCAGTTCATTGGCCAGTATGACGCGAGTACAGAGGCCAAGGCACAATGGTCCGTTCTGGACAGAGCCATTGAAGCGCTTGAGGGGGCCGTGCAGGTTGCCGCAGAGGGTGCCCGTCGGCTCCGCGGGTTTTCTCCGCCGTTTCGTCGTGAGATTAACGCCCTCGCCTCGACGGTCCGGGCAGCCACGTCGTGGATACCCCGGCATCGGTCCGCCTCGGCCAAGCCCGTAGATCGGATCGACAGAATACTCGATATCCGACGCATGCCGGCCGGATGGGAACTGATGGCCGGCGTCGCCGTTCTGCCGCCGGGACCCGCACTGGATCGCCAGTTAAAGGAGGTCGCCGCGACCAACGCCCAGGCTGACGCCGCCTACGAGCGGATGCGCCAACTGACCGGGCATCCGCCGATCGATCCGCTGATTCGTAAGGCTCGCCTGACGGAGGTAGTTGAGAGAATTACGACGCTCGCTGAAGCGGTCATCGAACGCGCCCAGGCGGCCGGAAAAGCGGCAGCTGCGTTCGGCAAAGGCCGCCAAGAACGCCATGTCTCCGCGCCGCCCTCGGGGGCCGAGCGAACCGCGTACCTTCGATCGCCTGAGGGCAGGGTTACCTATCGGGGCATCGTTGAAGCGGTCGGTCAGATCGAGACGTTCGCCACTCAAGCGGTGAAGGTGCTGGCTGCGATTGGCGGCCTTTCACAGTCGGCCCGGATGAAGATCAGCGATCTGTCCCGCCGCGCCGTCACGGCGACCTCCTGGTTGGCGTCTCGGGGTTCGGGAGAGAGATCTATCAGCGGGCGGATTGATCGGGCGCTCGACATTCGCCGGATGCCGGTCAGTCACGCTGTCTTCGCAGCTATGCGGACTGAGGCGATGAGCACGGCGTGGTCGCGCCAGCAGGAGATGCTCGGGGAGTCGGCGCAGGCCGAACTGGTCCACGAACCTTCTAGTCAATGGGAGGCGCCGCTTCTGCCTGCACCAAGTCGAGCGGGGTCGTTGCCTGCAGCTCGATGATGGTTGGACGACAGGTCCCGCCGGTGCTCAAAATGGCAGACCCGGCTGGTCAACCAGTTCAGACGGCGCGGGGGGCGGGTGCCGACCTACCCTCGACTTCCCCTGCTTCGACTCATCGGCGACGACCAGTTCCGCGGGATTATCGGCTTGCCGTAGCGGCTCGACGGCGCGAGCGATGATGAGCTCCATCAACATAGACGTGAAAGGCAGGATCCACATCTGAACAGCACCAGAGGCGAGTTCCGCAACTGCACAATCGTTGATAACCGCAAGATGGTCGCCAGCCACCTTCTTCGTCGCGCGGACGAGCACGAAGCTGTCGGCTGCAGCAGGAGACGCCTTTCCAACCTGCGGTCCGGGAGGACAGACCTGCGGGTTCATTCGCCGTACTCGGCGAACTGCCAAGCCCCCAACACCGCCATGGTCCTTCAGGTAGGACAAAGGCTCGTTAACTCCTGATTCGAGGATTTCGAGTGCCGCATACGCCACGCGGCCCAGGCGATCGGAGCCCATTTGGGCGCCCATGATCGCTCGAGCTATGTTCGTGTGGAAACTACGGCCGCGCGGCAGTGCCAGGCCGTGAGCTGCCAGGATAGTAGCTGCTCGGTTCGGTGATGGTGCGCTCCCCTCCATCGAGGCGCGCAGCACCTCATATACCAGGAGTGCCGAAGACGTGAGGAATGCGTCCGCCCGTGAGCGGGCCGTCGATCCGGCCTGACGTGCTTCCAACCCTTCCATTAGGTTGCGACGGATCCGGGCGCCAAGATTCTCGTTAGCACATGCAGTTTCGACAGCACTGATCACGAGCGAGCCCTCCTTGCCGGCACCATGCCGGGTCATGCGGGCGCGTTCTCGCGCGGTTGCCGTTCGTACCCCCCCGGACAGAAGTCCGGAGTTGCGTCAGCCTCACCAAGGTGCCAACGAGCGAAGAAATAGTCCAAGAATTTGGTGGCGGGTACGGCGCCCTCATCGCACAGTGCGACGAACCCGGACGGGACGGCTGTGCGCGGAGGGCTGGAGGGTTAGGGTTTTGATCTGGCGGGGGTAGTGGCGGGGCACGACCTTGGGGCGGGCATATTGATCACAGCCGGCATGATCGGCTTCGCGGGTGGAAGGACAAGACCACCACGGGTTCAGGGCGCTGCAACCACTGACTGCCCCAAATGCAAATACCGAAATTCGGAATGTGGCCGATAACTGCTTCAGCTGGCGGGTCGTGACCTGCGTGACGGCGGCGGCGCCAGGTACAGGCCGTCTGCGTGCCTATGGCCCACCGAGACCTGCTCGGCGTACCAGGACCCGACCCGGTCGGCCAATGCAATTGGAAATTCGCCGGATACGGTGGAGGGGACAGCGTCAAAAGGTACAGGGAAAATCTACAGGATAGTGCTTATCTACTACATGCAGGCGTGCTTCAAAGAAATTCCAACTTGGAACTGCACGGTCATCCGTACCCCTCCGTGCCGATCCGAACTCCCTCGTTCTCCGCCCGGAGCCTGACATAGCCGCGGACAATATTCTCGCGGAACTCGTACCAGCCCGCCCCCTTACCGAGGATGATCTCCCCGTGGCGGGAGGTCTTCAACTTGTTGAGGCGGTCGGAGAACTGGCGCTTGGTTAGTCGCTTCCGATGCCGCCGCTCGCCCATGATGCGAAGGTAGGACTTCTCATAGATGTCGGTTGTCTGGCGGCGCAGCAGGTGGTCGTCTGCAAGGGCCCAAAGCACCTCCTGGTAGTCGTCGGAGTATTTCTGGGTAGCGCGGTCATAGATGATCTTCAGGGTTGTCTCGGTTTCCTGGACGGCTTGGCGCACCCCGCTGGCGAAATGCTCCTGGGAGCAGATGCCGACCGGAACGGGATCGTCGTACATGCTCCACAGGATCTGCTCGGTCATGAGGTGAACGTAGGACGGGAACCCGTCGCTGATCTGCCCAATGCGGATTTGGTGCGGGCGGGAGATGGTTACCCCGATTGCCTGGGCGGCGTCCTCGACGATCTGCCACCTGGCGTCGTGGGTTAGCCGGTCGAGCTGTACCGGGGAGAGGTAGCGACCTGTCGAGAGGTGCACTCCGATCAGATCTTCCAGACTGGTCCCGATGCCGCAGAAGATAAAGCGCACTCCGACTGACCGGTCGGACACCGCCTTGATCAGCTCGGCGCAGACCTTGCGTTCGGCGTCATCCGCCAGCTGGTCGAACTCGTCGAAGATAATGACCGGTTCGCGGGAGAGCAGCTCGGAGACCACGCTCAGGAGCTGCACCGCGTCGTTCAGGGTCTCGAACGGCGGCAAGACGCCGCTGGTCAGGCTTCGGGTCATGTCGTAGCCGAAGCCGCCGATCCCCGCCTTCAGCTTGTGCTCCACCTTCTTCTGGAACACGGCGTCCCCGGCCGGAAGGCTCTGCTTCACCGCGTCCCGCACCGTGTCGAGAAACCGCGCCCCGCCGCAGCTCACCAGGAGCGGCCGGGCGTCGCTCGACTGCCGAAGGTAGGCGGCGGTCTGGGCCAGCGACGTCTTTCCTACTCCGCGGTCGCCGTAGATGAAGATGTGCTTGCCGTCTGAATTGAAGGCCCGCTCGATCTGGGTGAGCGTCTTGGCCCGCCCCTTCAAGTGCTGAGGGCTGGCGATCGCGCGCGCCGGCGTAAGGTACTGCCGCAGTTGCGACTTGAACGTCTCGGCGTCGAGCCGCTTAAAAGCCACCGAATCGCCCTTTGCGTGGTGATGGGGCGAAGTGTAAAGAACAAACCGGGAAAGAGAAGGCCCCGTTCCCCGGCGGCTCTACCGCGCCCGGCGGTGCTTCTCGATGGTATGCAGCACCCGCTCGACCGCCTCCCTGGCCTTCTCCGGCGTATCGCACTCGTCGGCGGTGATGCGCTCCAGCTTGGCACCCTCGTCGAGCAGGAACTTCAGCCGTGTATGGGCGGCCGCCGGCTTCTCGTTGTGGTACAGATCGCCATCGATCTCGACGATCATGATTTGCCCGTCCTTGAACAGGATGAAGTCGGGCTCAACGCGGCGGTACTGAACGCCCCCCTTCAGCACGACGGAGAGGGGCGCGAACGGGACGCCGGCGCGTTTCAGGGCGCGGTAGAACTCGATCTCGGGCGCTGAGCGGAAGAGCAGCCCCTCGAACTGCCGCGCCGCAATGTTATCGCTGCGAACGCGCCCCTGATTGGTGATCCCCGCGCCCGACAGGTGGTGCATCACTTTGGCGCGCCACTCCGAGTCTTCCTCCAGTGCCGTCACGATTTTTGCGATGAAGAAATCGCTGTCCGATAGCGACGCGACCGCCGTGGACAGCGCATGGCCGATGTCTTTCTCGATCGCCTCGCGCTGCGGCATTTCCAGGTACACGTCGGCAGGGACGAACAGCGTGAGCAGCCAGGTATCCTGGCCGCCGTCCCAGTTGTCGTGATGCTCCAGGGTCAAGCGGCCTGAGGTATTCGCCAGGACCGATACCGCGCTGATCTTGGCGTCCCGGATCAGCAGGCGGGCGGCAGTAGCAAGAAGCGCGTCCACCTGCGGCGCGGAGAACTCGGACCGGTTCTCGATGGCAGGGGACGGCGAGGCGCCCGTCGGAGGTGCGGCGTCGCTAGCGCCAGGCAGTGTCATTCCCGCCTCCCTGGCGAGTTTGACGACGGCCGGGGTGAAATCGAGCTTCTCCCGCTGCATGACGAAGCCGATGGCATCGCCATGGGCGCCACACCCAAAGCAGTGGTAGTGGTCGTCATAGACGTAGAAGCTTGGGGTTTTTTCATTATGGAAGGGGCAGCAGCCCTTCCACTGCCGGCCGTTCCTGGTCAGTTGGACATACCGGCCGATCAGAGATGGCATCGGGGTGCGCGTGCGGAGCTCGTCGAGGAACGCCGAGGGTAGGGTCATATGCGCGCCAACCGACACGAACCTTGCTTACGGAAGCGGCCAGTCTAGCAGTCCCCAGTACCGTGCGGAACTGCGGGCTAAGGAAGAGCGCCCACCGGAAGTCCTCCGGGAAGGAAGGAGCGATCGGCACGGACGTAGCTGCCGTCGCGGCATGCCGTCTCGGCAATCCATCCCCTCTCGTCCAGGATGACGGGAATGGTGCCCTGTCCGAGGTGCTTGGTCTTGCCTTCTGGACCTGTCACACCAGGGTGCTACACCAAGCCCGAAGCACAGCGCCGCGGGTGCTGGATTAGCGAGCCATGTCGTTGAACTGGTTGGGAGTCCAGGTTCCCCAGCCAACCCTCCCGAGGGGTATGGCAGATTAGCGGAATAGCTCCGGACATCCGGCACCTTCGGCAACAGCCCGGCCCTTCGGGCCGGGTGTCGCACAGCGGCCTCGCAGCGAGCAGCCGCTCCGGCCGAAGCTCCCGTCAGCGCATCGGCGGCGCGTACATGAGGCCGCCCTGCGAGGCGAGGCGGTTGGCACCGCGCTCGATACCCAGCGGCGCGAGGCTTCGTTCCCACATCTCCCCGTAATTACCGACCTGGCTGATCAGGTTGAACGCCCAGGCGTTGTCCACGCCCAGCGCCACGCCCAGGTCTCCCTGCGTACCGAGCAGGCGCTGCACCGACGGGTCGGCGGTGGAGCGCCTCTGCTCGGCGGCGTTCGCGCTCGTCACCCCGGCCTCCTCGGCCGCGACCAGCGCCGCCCCCGTCCATCGCACCAGATCGAACCAGCGATCATCGCCCTTGCGCACCATGGCTCCCACCGGTTCGGAGCTGATCCGCTCGGGTAGGATAACCAGCCCCTTGTCCGGCTGGGTGGCCCGGAAAGCCCCGAGGTAAGAGGCGTCGTTGGCCCAGGCGTCGCACCGCCCGGCCAGGAAGGCGGCCCCGGTCTCCGCCACCCCGCCGAACAGGACGGGCGTGAAGCGGAGGCCATTGGCCCGGAAATAGGCCGCGACGTCCAGCTCTGTCGTGGTGCCCTGCAGCAGGCAGACCGTGGCGCCGTCCAGGGCCTTCGCCGAGGTCACTCCGGCATCGCTCTTCACGACGAAGGCGGTACCGTCGTGGAAGTTGACCCAGGCCATCGTCAGGCCAAGCGAGGCTTCCCGGCTCAGCGTCCAGCTGGTGTTGCGCACCAGCAGGTCCACCTCGCCCGATTGCAGGGCCGTGAAGCGCGCCTGCGGCGACAGGGGGACAAAGCGCACCAGCCCCGCATCGCCCAGAGCGGCAGCGGCGACGGCGCGGCATGTGTCGGCGTCGAGCCCGCGCATCTCGCCGCGGCTGTCGGGCAGGGAGAAGCCCGGCGACTCGCCGGATACACCGCAGAGAAGCAGGCGCCGGGCACGCACGGCATCGAGCGTGGGCGACCTGCTTTCCACGGCGGCGGGTCCGGGCCGCGATTGCGCAGGGGCCGGAGCCGGGGCGAGAAGGCCGAGAAGAGCGGCCACGCCACCGCAGAGGTGGGGCAGGAAGTGCCGCAGGGAAATCATTACGGTCGCTCCGTTGCGTGCAGCATCAACGTCGCGGCGGCGATGATGGTTGAAGCGGATCGCCCGCCGTAGCCATCGGCAGCCGCCCTCGCCCCTGGCGCATCAGCCCTCGTGGCGGAGAGCCTCAACGAACAGGGAGAATGCCGGGGTCTGCTGCCGCCGGCTCGGGTAGTAGAGGTGGTGTCCCGGGAAGGGCTCGCACCAGTCCGCGAGCACACGAACGAGCCGCCCGTCCTGCAGGTGGGGCCGGACCTGCTGCTCCGTCAGGTAGCCCAGCCCCAACCCTGCCGTCGCCGCCGCGAGGATGAGCGCGGTGCTGTTGAAGACGAGCTGCCCTTCGACCCGGACCCGCAGCTGTCGCCTCGCCGTCCCGAACTCCCAGGCATAGAGGCCGCCACGGGTCGGCAGCCGCAGGTCGATGCAACTATGGGCGGTGAGGTCCTGCGGCTTCGCCGGCTTCTCCCGCCCGGCGAAATAGGCGGGAGAGCCGAAAACGGTCATCCGCAACGGCGCCCCGATGGGAACGGAGATCATGCCCTGCGCCACCGTCTCGCCGCGCCGGATGCCGGCGTCGAGCCTCTCGGCCACGATGTCGGTCAGGCCGTAGTCGATGACGATCTCCACCTTGATGTCCGGGAACTCCGGCAGCAGCCTCTGCAGGGCCGGCATCACGATGGCGGAGACGGCGTTCTCCGTCGCCGTGACACGGATGGTGCCGGACGGCTTCCCGCAGCGCGGCCAGCGACGCCAGATCCTCGTGGATCTCCTCCATCCGCCGTCCGACCGTGCCGATCAGGCGCTCGCCGGCATCGGTCGGGACGACGCTCCGCGTGGAGCGCGTCAGGAGCCGCAGCCCCATGCGGGCTTCAAGGTTGTGAACGGTGTGGCTGACGGCCGACTGCGAGACGCCCAGCTGGGCCGCGGCGCGGGTGAAGCTGCGCTCCCGGGCGACCATCAGGAAGGCGGCGATGTCGTCCAGGCTCGGCTGGCCCATTGAGACACTCCGCTCATGAGTCTTATCTCGGTCCGTCGCCTTATAGGGGACAACCCCGCCCATTACATTGGCCGCAGGAGCTGGTCCGCCCGGGAGAACCCCTGCGCGGACGGTCCGTTCAGCAGCAAGGGTCGAGGCAATGGAGATCAGGCGCGCGGGCTCCCAGCCCTCCGGCAAGGGGCCGGCCGAGTACTTCACCGGCACAGTCCGCATCGACCCGCTCTTCGCGCCGGACGAGCCGGCGCGCGTGGCCGGTGCCCTCGTCACCTTCGAGCCCGGGGCGCGGACGGCCTGGCACACCCACCCGCTCGGCCAGACCCTGATCGTCACCCAGGGCCTGGGCTGGGCGCAGCGCGAGGGCGGCCCGGTCGAGGAGATCCGCCCGGGCGACGTGGTGTGGTTCCCGCCCGGCGAGAGGCACTGGCACGGCGCGACGCCGACCACGGCCATGAGCCACATCGCAGTGCAGGAGAAGCTCGACGGCTCCCCCGTGGACTGGCTGGAGCACGTGACGGACGCGCAGTACCGGGCGCGCTGAAGGAGAGGACATCCATGCCCCACGTCATCGTCAAGCTCTTCACCGGCCGGTCGGAGGAGCAGAAGGCCAGGATCTCCGAGCTGGTGGCACGGGCCATCATGGAAGGCGCCGGCAGTGACGAGGCCTCCGTCTCGGTCGGGATCGAGGAGGTCGAGCCCTCCCGGTGGACGGAGGCGGTGTACGGGCCGGACATCCAGGGGCGGCAGGACACGCTCTACAGGATGCCCGGCTACGGCCCGCTGGCCGGAACGCCCCTCTCCCGGCGCTGAGCAGCGCGACCGCGGCGCGGATCTGCCGACTGGGAGTGGTGGACCGGACGGAACGCGGCGCCCTCGCGGCCGCCGCGATGCTCTCCCGGAAACGGCCCTGGATCGACCACCACGGCGCCGCGCGGCGAGGATGGGGCGGCCCGCCCTGCCTCGCCGCCGTGCCGCCGGTTCAGTCCAGCCGCCGCAGCCCGGCCGAGAAGCGGCGCCAGTTGGCGACGTAGCGCGCCGCCGAGTCGAGGAGCGTGCCCTCCACCGCCGGATCCAGCGCGCGCACGACCTTGGCCGGCGCGCCGACGATGAGGGAGAAGTCCGGGAACTCCTTGCCCTCCGTCACCAGGGCATTGGCGCCGACGATGCAGCAGCGCCCGATCCGCGCCTTGTTCAGCACGGTGGCGCCCATACCGATCAGCGAGCGGTCCCCCACCGTGCAGCCATGCAGGATGGCGTGGTGGCCGACCGTGACGTCGGCGCCGATGGTGAGGGGGGCGCCCGGGTCGGAGTGCAGCATCGCGCCCTCCTGGATGTTGGTGCGCGCGCCGATCGCGATGCGGGTGTTGTCCCCGCGCGCCACGGCGCCGAACCAGAAGCTCACATCCTCCTCCAGGGCGACGTCGCCGATGACCTGCGCGTCCGGCGCGATCCAGAAACGCCCCGCCTCCGGCAGCGACGGTGCCGTTCCGCCCAGCGCGTAGAGTGCCATGCCAACCCTCCCCTGATCTGCTCTCGCCTACTCGATCACGATCTTCCCACGCTCCGCGACCCTCTTCCACTTGGACTGCTCCGCCCTCAGGAAGGCGGCGAACCCAGCCGGCCCCTCGGCGAGCGGCGTGGTGGCCTGCTCCTCGAAGCGGGCGCGGATGGCCGGGTCCCGCATTGCCTCCCCGAAGGCCTCGTGGAGGGTCTCGATCACCGCCGGCGGGGTGGATGCCGGCGCCACGATCCCGCCGGAGCCGAGGGTGGTGACG
This sequence comes from Pararoseomonas sp. SCSIO 73927, assembly GCF_037040815.1. NCBI lineage: Bacteria > Pseudomonadati > Pseudomonadota > Alphaproteobacteria > Acetobacterales > Acetobacteraceae > Pararoseomonas > Pararoseomonas sp. SCSIO 73927. The sequence continues at coordinate 4,163,046 of NZ_CP146232.1, read as the reverse complement.
TCCGTCAGCCCCGTCGCCTCCTCCAGGGTCGGCACTTCCGGAAGCTGGGGCCGGCGCGCGGTGTCCGTCACCGCCAGCGCCCGCACCTGCCCGTCCCGGACCAGGGGAATGGCGGAAGCCGTGCTCTCCATGACGAAGCCGAGCGATCCCGCCATCAGGTCCGTCATCACGGGGCCGGAGCCGCGGTAGGGAATGTGCTGCGCCTGGGCGCCGATGCCCTGCAGGAACAGCTCGCTTCCCATGTGCTGGGTGGAGCCGGGGCCGCTGGACCCGTAGTTCATCCCGCCCGCGCGGAGCCTGCGGACGAGTTCCGCCACGTCGCGCGGACCATCCTTCGACACCAGCAGCAGCAGCGGCGCCTGGAAGACGCGGATGACGGGGGCGAAGTCCCGCTCCGCGTCGTAGGGCATGTTCCGCATGATGGCGGGGTTGATGGCGAGGCTCGCGAGGCTGCCGAAGCCGAGCGTGTAGCCGTCGGGCGCCGCGCGGGCGACGGCCTGCATGCCGATGGTGCCGCCCGCGCCCGGCCGGTTCTCCGTCACCACGCGGTTCGCGCGGAACCGGTTCTCGGAAGCCTTGTCGGCGAGCAGGCGGCAGAAGATGTCGTTCGCCTGCCCCGGCGGGAAGGGCACGACGATCCGCACCGGCCTGGAGGGCCAGGCCTGGGCGAAGGCGCGCGGCGCGGCGGCGATGCCGGCGGCGGCGAGGAGAAGCTTCGCCGCGCCGCGGCGGGACAGGGTGGTCATTCCGGTTGTTCCTCCGTTCAGTTTCTTCCAGCCCCCGGCGTCGAGGCCGGGCCGCGTCACTCGGCGGCCATGGCCGTCCGGCTCCCCGCGTGCAGCGTGCCGTCCGCCAGCAGGGCAGCGATCTCCGCCTCCTCCAGCCCGGCCTCCCGGGCAATTTCCACGGCGTGCTCGCCGGGGCTCGGCGGTTGGCGGCGCAGGCCGGTGCGCCCGCCGCGGAGCAGCACGGGCAGCGCCGGGATGCCGGCCACGGGCATGGCCAGGGCGGCGCCGGACCCGGCCGCCATCTCCACCGGCAGCAGCCCGCCAGAGGCGTTGAGGTGCGGGTCGCCGAACAGGTCGGCGGGCTTGGCGATGGGCGCGAAGGGCAGGCCCAGCCGCTCGAAGCGCGCCATCAGCTCGGCCTGGGGGATGCCCCGGAACACCCCGGCCACCTGCTCCAGGATCCGCGGGCGCCCGGCCGCAAGCTGCTGCATGGTGGCCAGCGAGGGGTCGTCCCGCAGCGCCTCCAGCCCGAACTCGGCGCAGAAGGCCTGCCACTGCGTCGTCGTCACCGTGCCGACGAAGACCTGGCGCCCGGGATCGGCGCTGTCGAACACGTCGTAGAGCGGCCACGGCTTGGGCAGCGCCTTGTCGCCGAAGGGCGGCGGGTTCTGGCCGGTGATGGCGGCGGCGGCCATGTGCTGCGCCACCAGCAGCATGTTCGTCTCGAACAGGCCGGACTGCACCAGCCCGCCCCGCCCGGTCGCTTCCCGTTCCCGCAGCGCCGCGAGGACGGCGACCGCGCCGAAGACGCCGCCCAGGATGTCGTTGACCGAGGTGCCGGCGCGCATCGGCTCGCCCGGCCGGCCGGTCATGTAGGCCAGCCCGCCCATCATCTGCACCACCTCGTCCAGCGCGGCGCGGTTCTCGTAGGGGCCGGGCAGGAAGCCCTTGCAGGAGAGGTAGATCAGGCGCGGGTTGAGTGCCGAGAGCGCCGCGTGGCCCAGGCCGAGCTTCTCCATGGCGCCCGGCCGGAAGTTCTCCAGCACCACGTCCGCCTCCGCCGCCAGCCGCTTCACCAGGGCGATGCCGGCCGGCCGCTTCATGTCCACGCAGAGGCTGCGCTTGTTCCGATTGAAGGTGCTGAAGAACCCGGCCGCCAGTCCTGTCAGGCGCCGCGTGTTGTCGCCGCCCGGCGCGGGCTCCACCTTGATCACGTCGGCGCCGAGATCCGCCAGCACCATGCCGCAGCTCGGGCCCATGACCATGTGGCTGAACTCGACGACGCGCAGGCCTTCCAGCGGCAGGCGCGTCCTTGCGGCGGGCGTAACCTCGCCCCCGGGCGCCGCCGCGCGAGCCGGGCGATAGGTGCGGGGAAGCCCGGCGGCGGCGACGCGGCCGTGCAGGGGCTCGTCCGGCAGCCCGGCCCGCAGCGCCTCCCGCGACGCGATCAGGGCCGGCAGGTCGATGCCGGTGTCAAAACCCTCGGACTCCAGCATGTGGACGAGGTCCTCGGTGCAGACATTGCCGACCGAGCCCGGGGCGTAGGGGCAGCCGCCGAGACCACCGAGCGCCGCGTCGAAGCCGCGCACCCCTTCCTCCAGCGCGGCCAGGGCGTTCGCCAGCGCGGTGCCGAGCGTGTCGTGCAGGTGCAGGTTACCGAAGCGCTCCGCCCCCACCTCCGCCCGCACGGCCCGGACCAGGCGGCGGACCTGCGACGGCGTGGCGTAGCCCAGCGTGTCCGCCAGGGCGACCACGTCCGCGCCGGCGCGGGCGAGCTCCGCCGCGAGGGCGACCACCTCCTCCTCCGGCACGCGGCCCTGGAGGGAGCAGCCGAAGGCGGTGGAGATCCCCGCCTCGATGCTGGGCGCCGCGGCGCCCAGCCCGCGCGCCCACTCCACCACCCGCGACACCTCGGCCACCTGCTCGGCGCGGGCGCGGCGGACATTGGCCCGGCTATGCGCCTCCGAGGCGGAGACGGGGAGGATGATGGCCTGCGCGCCGGCGGCGGCGGCGTTCTGCGCGCCGCGCAGGTTCGGGGCCAGGGCCACCACCCGCAGGGAAGGATGAGCGGCGCGGACCGCCCGCACCACCTCCGCCGCATCCGCCATCTGCGGAAGCGCGGCGGGAGGCACGAAGCTCGCCACCTCCATCTCCCTTACCCCGGCGGCGACCATCGCCGCGATCCAGCGCAGCTTGGCCGCCGTCGGCATCACCGGCTTCGCCATCTGGAGGCCGTCACGCGGCCCCACCTCCCGCACCGTGACCATGGACGTTCCTGCCGTTCTTCCCTGGTGCCCATTCTGTTTTCGCCGGGAGCGCCGCAGAAGCGCTATTTCGCGGCCGCCGCTTTCACCGGCGGTGAACGCTTCCCGCTGGGGCCGGGGTGCGGCTCCGCCTCCAGCAGGTGCTCCAGCAGCATCCGCGCGGGCTGGGCCAACCGGTCCGCCGGGCGGGCCACCAGCCGCAGCCGGCGCAGGGCCCAACCATCCGAGAGGGGCACGCCGGCCAAGCCGAGCGCGGCCTCGTAGGGCCGGGCCATGCCCTCCGGCATCACGGCGATGCCGTGGCCGGCGGCCACCAGCCGGCGGCAGGCATCCGTGCCGGCCACCCGGAAGCGGTAGCGCGGCCGGCGCCCCAGGCGCTGCGCCTGCTCCTCCAGGAGCAGGGTGAGCGCACCGCTCTCCACCGCGCTGATCAGAGGCTCGTCCAGCACCGTGCCGAACCCGACTTCCGCCTGGCCCGCCAGCGGATGGTCGTCGCGCATCACCGCCAGCAGCCGGTCCTCGCGCCAGGGATGCGCCTCCAGCCCGGCGGGCACGGCGCCGCCGATGGTGACGATCCCGATCTCCGCCTGCCCCTCCAGAAGGTTCTGCAGGATGACGAGGCTCGTCTCCTCCTGCAGCTCCACATGGATGCGGGGACGCGCCCTGGCGAAGCCCGCCAGCGCCTCCGACAGGCCGTGGCCGGCAATGCAGGAGGTGGTGGCGTGCAGCCGCACGCTGCCCAGCCCGCCGGCCGCCAGGGCGCGCAGGTCGTCGCCCAGCCGCGCCAGCCCGTCCTGGGCGGCGCGGGCGTGGCGGATGAGCAGCTCGCCCGCGGGCGTCGGCCGCACGCCGCGCGGACCGCGCTCCAGCAGCGCCATGCCGCAGGCCGCCTCCAGCTGCTGCAGGCGCTTCGCCGCGGCGGAGGTGACCATGCCGCAGCGCGCGGCGGCGCGGGTCAGGCTGCCCAGCTCCGCGGCCGCCAGGAGGATGCGAAGCGTGACCCAATCGGGGGTAATCATCCTGCCCTCACCGTCCTGCTTCCCCCCCTGCCGCCGCGCCATCATGCGCCGGTGCGGCAGCGGTGTCCGAAGATCATCACCGTTCCAGCCGCTGCGCCGCTGCGCGGGAGGAAATGAGTTCGTCGAGCCGCTCCAGGAAGCTGTCCAGCACGGGCGAGGGATTGTCGGCCCGGTAGCCGGCCGCGACCTCGATGACGGGGGCATTCCCTTTTAGCGGCCTGCTCACCACCGAGCCGGGCAGCAGCGGCACGACATAGGCCGGGAGAAGCGTGACGCCCCGCGTCGAGGCGACGAGCGAGATGCCCGTCGCGAAGCCGTCCAGGAAATGGCTCGGCGACACGACGACGCCCCGGTCCCGGAAGTACCGCTCGACGATCGCCCGCAGGACGTGCGGCGTGTCCGAGTACCCGATGAACGCCTCCGGATCGAGCTCGCGCGCGTCGATCTCGGCCTTGGCGGCCAGGGGGTGATCGCCCGGCAGGATCACGAGGATCGGCTCGTGCGCGATGACCTTGTAGCTGACATCCGGCTGCGGCTCGACCCGCGAGAAGCCAAGATCGATCTCCCCGCGCTGGACCGCCTCGGCGATGTCCGGCGAGAAGTCGCTCGAGACCCTGAAGTCGATGTCCTTAAGCTGGTTGCGGAGCACGGCTGTCACGTGCGGCAGCCACTCCACTTCCTGCCCCGTGAGGAAGCCGACCGAGAAGCTCGCCTTGGGCGGGCGGACCGCGCGCCGCGCCGCGGCGACGGCTTCCGCCGCCTGGCCGAGCGCGAGCCGGGCATGATCGAGGAAGGCCCGCCCCGCGAGCGTCAGCTCCACCCCGCGCGAGCTGCGGGTGAATAGCTGGGCGCCGACTTCGGTCTCCAAGTCCCGCAACTGGCGGCTCAGCGACGGCTGCGCGGTGTGGAGCCGCTTCTCCGCCGCGACGCTGAGGCTTCCCTCCTCGGCCACGGCCACGAAGTACCGCAGGTGCCGCAACTCCATGCTTGTCCATGCCTCCCGGGTATGGCGACCCCATACACGAAGTCATTCAACGCCGTGGAGAACAGCCCATCATGCAGCCCGACGACGAGGGGTGGCTGCCGGAGAGGCATGGGCTGTTCCATGCCGCGGAAGGGAACACGATGGCTCGCGCCTCCAGGTGAGCGATCGACGGCCGGACGCGTACCGGACCGGCGGACCAGGGCGGGTCGGCTCCAAGGACGGTGACGATCCCCAGCGCCGGTCGCCACGGTCCAAGCCAGCGAGCCACCCACGCCATCATCACGTAGCGCCCGGGAAGGTAATCCCCGTCATGCTTGAAGACCCTTTATCGCCGCTTTCCTTCACCGCCGGCACGGCAATCCTGACGAATGCCTGCGCCATCATGCAGAACGGCGCGACAACCCGCTACAGCCTCGCCATCACGCAGTGGCGCGAGTTCCACGCCTCGCTCTCCGCGGGCGACGGCAGGCTGGCGCAGCAGTATCTCGACGCGGACGCGGCCCTCGCGCTCGCGGAGCGGAGAGTGCGCCTGCAGCTGAAGGGTCTCGGCCTGCTCGGCGCCGCGTCGGCCCTCTTCGCGGCCACCACGGTCGCCTGCCTGAGCGGCGCCTTCCTGGTGCGGGTGAGCGGGTTTCCGGCCACGCCCTTCGGCTTTGCCGTGATGGCGGCGGGAGGCGTCGCACTTCTCCTGCTTCTCGCATCGACCGTGGCCTTCTTCCGGGAGACCTCGTGCGGGCGGGCGCTGCTCGTTCTTCACCGCCACCTCGGCGATCCCGCCGGTACCGGAGGCAGGGCGCCGGGAGCTGGGCTCCGCCCTTCCCTGCCCTGAAGCAGCCGAGATCGCGGACCGGCGCCGCCGACCATCCCGGCGGCTTGGCCCGCCTCCTCCTCGTCCTGGCCGCCGCCCGCTGTCCCGGAACGGTGAGGATCGGCCGGGAGAGCGGGGCGGTCCGCGAAACCGATCTTCGTCTCAGCAGCACTCTGGAGGTTCTATGGCCACCACTTCGCTCGTGACCGGCGGCAGCCGCGGCCTCGGCCGCAACACCGCCATCAGCATCGCCCGCCACGGCGGCGACGTCATCTTCACCTATCGCAGCGGCGCCGATGACGCGCGCGCCGTCGCGGCGGAGATCGAGGCGCTCGGCCGCAGGGCGGTCGCGCTCCAGCTCGAGGTCGGCGACATCCCGGCCATCGGCGCCTTCGTCGAACAGGTCCGCTCGGCGCTTCAGACAATGGGCCGCGACAGCCTGGACCACCTCGTGAACAATGCCGGGCACGGCGAGATGGCGGCCTTCGCCGAGACGACCGAGGCGCAGTTCGACCGGCTCTTCAACGTCCACGTGAAGGGGGTCTTCTTCCTGACCCAGGCGCTGCTGCCGCTGCTCGCCGATGGCGGCCGCATCGTGAACTTCTCCACGGGCCTGACCCGCGTCTCCGCCCCGGGCTTCTCCGCCTACTCGGCGGCCAAGGGCGCCGTCGAGATCATGACGCTCTACATGGCCAAGGAACTGGGCGTGCGCGGCATCACCGCCAACACGATCGCGCCGGGCGCGATCGAGACCGACTTCCTCGGCGGGGCCGTGCGCGACACGCCGGAGTACAACGAGGCCTTCGCGAGGATAATCGCGCTCGGCCGCGTTGGCGTCCCTGACGATGTCGGCCCGGCGATCGCGAGCCTGCTCAGCCCCGACAACCGCTGGATCACCGCGCAGCGGATCGAGGTCTCGGGCGGCCAGAACATCTGACCGGCCGGGCCCGCCGGAACAGCCGAAAGAGCAGGAGAACAGGATGACCAAGGTTCTGATCGTGCTATCCGCCGCGGACAGGTGGACGCGCGCCGACGGCTCCCTCTACCCGTCCGGGGTCTGGGCGCAGGAGTTCGTCGACCTGGACGAGGCCTTTCTCGAGGCGGGGCTGGAAGTCGAGCTCGCCAGCCCGGGCGGCACCGCGCCGACCATCGACGGGCGCAGCCTCGATCCCAAGATCGTGGGCGAGGAGATCGCCGCGAAGATGGAGAGCTACCTCGGGCGGAACGGGGCGCGGCTGCAGAAGCCCCTCACCCTCGCCAGTATCGATGCCGCCGATTACGACGCCGTCGTCATCCCCGGCGGCCACGGCCCGGTGGAGGACCTCTACAAGGATCCCGACATGGGGCGGGTGCTGGTCGAGGCGGACCGGCAGGCCAAGGTGATCGCCGCGGTGTGCCACGGCCCGGCCGCGCTGCTGGCGGCGCGCGACGGGAACGGCAACTGGCCCTTCGCCGGGCGCAGGATGACGTCCTTCACCGATGAGGAGGAGGTGGAGTTCGGGACGGCGGACAACGCGCCCTGGCTGCTCGCGGACACGCTTCGCAAGTCCGGTGCCGTGTTCGAGCAGAGGGCGAACTGGGCCGTCTTCACCGTGCGGGACGGCAACCTGCTGACCGGCCAGAATCCCGGTTCCAGCACGCAACTGGCCCGGGATGTGATCGCCGCGCTGGCCTGAGGCGGCCGATGCCGGTGGCGGCACCGCGACGGCGCGGGTCGCCGCCGGGCACGGCCGCGCGCAACAGGATCTGAAGGAGGAACCGGCCATGGTGAAGCCCGATCACAACCCCGGGAAAGCAGGCCAGGCCGGACCCGGCCAGCCGGGCCGACGGGGCCTTCTGGCCGCGGGCAGCCTCGCAGGTCTCGGCGCGGCGCCCGCGAAGGGCGCCGCCCCGTTCCACCGCACCGCCGCGCCGGCCTGGTACCGCTTCGGGCATAGCCGCTTCGAGATGACCGTGGTGTCGGACGGGCCGCTCTCGGTGGGCACGCCCGAGCGCTACGTGCTCGGCGCGGCGAAAGGGGAGATCGCCCGGATGCTGCAGGCTGCCTATCTGCCGACGGACATGGCCGTCATCGGGCAGAACGCGCTGGTGGTGAACACGGGGCGCCACCTCGTGCTCTTCGACACCGGCATGGGCGAGAGCATGGGATCCTGGAGCCGCATGTTCGGTCCGGGAACAGGGCGCCTGCTGGCCAACCTTCACGCCGCGGGCATCGATCCCGGCGCGATCGACCTCGTCGCCCTGACGCACCCGCATTCCGATCACTGCTGGGCGCTGACGGATGCGGAGGGCCGGCCGAACTTCCCGAACGCGCAGGTGGCGCTGAGCGAGGCGGACCTCGCCTTCTGGACCGACGACGGCAACAAGCGGGGACCGGAGGTCATGGCCGCCCGGATCGAAGGCGCGAAGCGAAACCTCGGCGCCTACCGCGACCGGCTGGTCATGGTCCGCGATGGGCAGGAGGTCGTCCCCGGCGTCACGCCGATCGCCGCCCCCGGGCACACGGTCGGCCACACGATGTACGCGATCGAGTCCGAGGGGAAGCTGCTCGTCAACACGGGCGACCTGGCGAACCATCACGTCCTGCTGCTTCGCAGGCCGCGCTGGGAGGTGGCGGCGGACACGGACCGGGGTCTCGCGGCCCGCACGCGCGAGCGGATGCTCGACCGGCTCGCGACCGATCGCACGGCCATCCTCGCCTGGCACTTCCCCTGGCCCGGCCACGGGCACATCGCGCGGCTCGGCGACGGGTACGAGTACGTCCCGCTTCCCCGGGAGGTTTCGGGCCTCTAGACGCCGGCACCCCGCACGGACCTGCGGCTGGAGCGCGCGCGGCAACGGTCCCGGCGTTTGGGCCGCGACCCTCAGGCCTTCAGGGCGCGGCGGACCGGGGCGCTGCCGCCAGCCGGCGCGCACGGCGGCTGGCAAGGAGCCCGTGCCCGGGCGCGAGGACCAGGGCCAGAGCGAAGAGAGCCGAGAGCACCACGACGATGCTGCCGGAGGGCGAGACGTTGAGGTGAAAGCTCAGCAGGATGCCGAGAAGGTTGGAGCCGATGGCGGCGGCCGTGGCGATCGCGGACATGCGCCCGAACCGGTCCGAGAGCAGGTAGCCGATGCACCCGGGCGTGATCAGCAGCGCCACCACCATGAGGACGCCCACCGCCTGAACCCCCGCCACCACGGCGGCCGAGAGCAGCGCGAGGAAGAGGGTGCGCAGCACCTCGACGTTCAGCCCGATTCCCTGCGCATGGGCCGGGTCGAAGCAGAACAGCTTCAGGTCCCGCCCCTTCAGCACCAGCACGCCGAGGGTGGCGCCGCTGACGGCCAGGGTCTGCCACAGATCCTCCGGCTCGATGCCGAGGATGTTGCCGAACAGGATGTGGGTGACGTGCGCCTCCGTGGTCAGGAAGGCGAGCATCACCAAGCCGGCGGCGAACATGCCGGTGAAGACCACGCCCAGCGCCGCATCCTCCTTCACCCGGCTGTGACTCCCCACGAAACCCGCGCCGAGCGCGCAGGCCATGCCGGCGAGGAAGGCGCCGAGCGCCAGCGGCAGCCCGGCGGCGGAGGCCAGCACCACGCCCGGCAGCACGGCGTGGGAGATGGCGTCCCCCAGCAGGGACCAGCCCTTCAGCACGATGTAGCAGGAGAGCAGCGCGCAGGCGGCCGCCACCAGCGACCCGACGCCCATCGCTTCCAGCATGAAGGGGTAGCGGAAAGGGGCGAGGAAGGCCTCGATCATGCCGGCTGCCCGCCCCCGGCCGCCTGCCGCCTTGACCGCCGCCCGGCCAGGAGCCCGTGCCGCGGCGCCAGCACGAGGACGGCCGTGAAGATCAGCGCCTGCAGCGAGACGATCACGCCGCCCGTGGAGCCGTCCAGGAAAAAGCTGAGCCAGGCGCCGGTGAAGGCCGTTCCCGCGCCGATCGCGGTCGCGCCCGCCATCATCCGCCCGAAGCGGTCCGTCAGCAGGTAGGCCGTGGCGCCGGGCGCCACGAGCATGGCGATGACCAGCACCGCGCCCACCGCCATCATGGCCGCCACCGCCACCGCGGCGACGCAGCCCAGCAGCAGCACCTGCAGCAGCCGCGTGTCCAGCCCGATCGCGCGGGCGTGGCCAGCGTCGAAGGCCCAGAGGATCATGTCGCGCCCCCGCAGGGCCATCGCCAGCAGCACCCCCGCGGCGACGAGCATCATCTGGACGGCATCCTCCGGCGCGATGCCCAGCACGTTGCCGAAGATGATCGTCTGCAGGCGGATGTTGCTGGGATAGAGGGTCAGCAGCACTAGGCCCAGGCCGAAGAAGGCGGTGAAGACCACGCCGATCGCCGCGTCCTCCCGGATGCGGCTGTTGCGCCGGACGAAGCCCATGAACCAGGCCGCGAGCATGCCGGATGCGAAGGCGCCCAGCGCGAAGGGAAGGCCGAGGATCCAGGCCAGCGCCACGCCGGGCACCACGGCGTGTGACAGCGCGTCCCCCAGCAGCGACCAGCCCTTCAGCGCCACGAAGCAGGACAGCAGGCCGCAGACGCCGCCTATGACGGTGCTGACGAGCATGGCGTTGCGCATGTACTCGTACTCGAAGGGGATCAGCAGGCCTTCCGTCACGGCCGCTCCCTCACGCTTCCGGCCGCAGCCGGCCGAGCACGCTTCCGTCGGCGCCGACGACCAGCCGCTCGCCCCCCGTGCCCTCGACCAGCGTCACCACCTCGCCCGCCCGGCCGGCCGGGTGGCCGCCGGCGGATCCGCCGAAGGCGTGGGCGAGCCCGGCGGGGGTGAAGACCTCCTCCGTCGGGCCGGAGGCCAGCACCGTGCCCTTCACCAGCGCCACCCGGTCGCAGAACTGCGGCACGCTCGCGAGGTCATGGGTGGAGACGAGGATGATCCGCCCCTCCGCGCGCAGGTCGCGCAGCAGCTCCATGATCGCTTCCTGTGTCGTCACATCCACGCCGCCGAAGGGCTCGTCCAGCAGGATCAGGCGCCCGTCCTGGGCCAGGGCGCGGGCCAGGAACACGCGCTTCTTCTGGCCGCCGGAGAGCTGGCCGATTTGCCGGTCGGCGAAGCCCTCCATGCCCACGCGGCGCAGCCCCTCCTCCACCGCCGCCCGGTCCGCCGCCGACGGGATGCGGACGGTGTTCATGTAGCCGTAGCGGCCCATCATCACGACGTCCCGCACGCTGACCGGAAAGGCCCAGTCCACCTCCTCGTTCTGCGGCACATAGGCGACGAGGTTGCGCCGCTGCGCCGCGGAGACCGGCAGGCCCGCGATCCGGACGCTGCCGGATGCCGGCCGCACCATGCCCATCACCGCCTTGAACAGCGTGGACTTCCCGGCGCCGTTGACGCCGAGCAGCCCGCAAACCGTCGGGCCGTCCAGCCGCAAGGTGGCGTCCCGCAGCGCCACCTGGCCGTTCGGGTAGGCCACGGTCACCCCTTCCACCCGCAGGTCCAGCCCGGCCGGCTCCCGCGCGCCGGCCTCCCCCACGCGCGGCGCGGCGGCGTCCCGGGTGAAGAGGCGGCGGCCCAGACCCAGGAAGCCCAAGGCGGGAACGTCCCGCCGCGGCAGGGCCGCGGCACGGGCGGAAGACATGATCATCGGCGGTTCCCTAGCGCGCTGCCTGCGCCTGGAACGCGCGAAGGATCGTGTTGGCGTTGTATTCCAGCAGCTTCAGGTAGCTCGGCGCGTCGCCGCCCCCCTCCGTCAGGCTGTCCACGTACAGCACGCCGCCGAACGTGGCGCCCGCCTCCCGCGCCACCTGGCGCATGGCGCGGTCGCTCACCGTGCTCTCGCAGAAGGCGACGGGGATGCGGTTGCGGCGCACCGTGTCCACCACGCGGCGGATCTGCCGAGGCGTGCCCTCCTCCTCCGCGTTGATCGGCCAGAGGTAGAGCTCCTGCATCCCATAGTTCCGCGTGAGGTAGGAGAAGGCGCCCTCGCAGCTCACCAGCCAGCGGCGGTCGTCGGGGATGCGCGACAACCGCTCGCGGATCGGGGCGTCGAGCGCCCGGATCTCCGCGGTGTAGCGCGCGGCATTGGCGTTGTAGGTCTCCGCGTTGCGGGGATCGGCCGCGGCCAGGGCGCGGCGGATGTTCTCCACGTAGACCACCGCGTTGGCCGGGGACATCCAGCCATGCGGGTTGGGGCGCCCGGCATAGGGCCCCTCGGCAATGTTGATGCCCGTGATGCCCTCGGTCAGCACGGCGGAGGGAACGTCGCGCACGCGCTGGAAGAAGCGCTCGAACCAGCGCTCCAGCCCCATGCCGTTCCACAGCACCAAGTCGGCCGACTGGGCCTTCACCACGTCCTGCGGGGTCGGCTCGTAGTCGTGGATCTCGGCGCCCGGGCGGGTGATCGATTCCACCACCGCCGCCTCGCCCGCCACGTTCCGGGCCATGTCCTGCAGGATGGTGAAGGTGGTCACCACGCGCAGCGGGCGGGTCCGCGCCTCCTGCGCGGCCGCCTTCCCGCCACCGGCCAGCAGGGCGAGGCCGAGCACCGCCATGCCGGCCAGCCGCCTGGTCACCCCGAAATGCATCCTCGTCTCCCCTGTTTTCGCAGCCATCCGGCGGCGCCCGGCGAACGGCACCAGCCGGCAGCATCCGGCGGGTAGCGCCGCGCCGCGATGATGTAGCCCCGGCTACAACTCTTGCAGTGTTCCACCATCTGGACACGGTTGCAACACCGTCGCCATCACAGGTAGTTTGGTGCCCTCCATGACCGCCCAGGACATCAAGCGCGGGCCGCGCGGCCGGAAGCCGCCCGCCGCGGAGGACCTACCTGCCGAGATGCCGGAAGAGGGCGCCCAGGCGGCCCGGCACGCCTCCGCGCGCGCGGGCCGCGCCTCTGCCGTGCTGGAGGACTACGTCGAGCTGATCGACGACCTTCTGGAGACGGAGGGCGAGGCCCGGCCGACCGACCTGGCCCGCCGCCTCGGCGTCTCCCACGCCACCGCTATCAAGAGCATCTCCCGCCTCAAGGCGCTTGGGCTGGCCCAGTCCAAGCCCTACCGGAGCGTGTTCCTGACCCCGGACGGGCACGCCCTGGCCCGCAAGGTCCGGGTCCGGCACCGGGTGGTAGTGGACCTGCTGAAGGCCGTGGGGGTCCCGCCCGAGGTCGCGGAGAGCGACGCGGAAGGCCTGGAGCACCACGTTAGCGACGCGACACTGGAAGCGTTCGCGGCCTTCCTCCGCCAGCACTGACCGCCCAGGAAGTGCGCGCTGCCGGACCGCGTGGCCCGGGCTGTTGCGGCGAAGCGCCCGCTCATCGAGGGCACCTCGCCGCCTCGCCGCCTCGCCGCCTCTCAGCCCCGGCCCGGCCTGACCGTCAGGACGCGCCGGAGCACCGGCCTCGGCTCAGTGCCGGTGGCCCTGCCCCACCGGGCCGGACGCGCCGGCGGCCTGCACCGCCAGCTGCACGGACACCGCGCCGGCCCGCTCGAACTGAAGGGTCAGCGGCACCGTGGCGCCGGGCCGCGCGGCCTCCGCCAGGCCGATGAGCATGATGTGCATCCCGCCCGGCCGGAGCGTCACGCTGCCGCCCGCCGGCACCTCCACCGCCTGCACGGGCTGCATCCGCATCACGTCCCCGTCGCGCACCGTCGTGTGCAGCTCCACCGCGCGGGCGGCCGGGCTGCTGGCGGAGAGGAGGCGGTCCGGCCCCGTGCCGGCGTTGCGGAGGGTGAGGAAGGCGCCACCCGTGCCGCCCTGGATCGCCGCGCGCATCCAGGGCTGCTCGACGGCGACGCCGCCGGAGGAGGGCTGCTGCGCGGCGGCGAGGGCGGGCGCGAGGGCGATAGCTGCGATCGCGGCGCGACGGGTGAGGAACATGGTCGGGTCTCCTGCTAGGTCATGCTCCCGGCCGGGCCGGGCCGCCACGGGCGGCGGGCATCGGCACGGCAGCCGGGTCGGGAAGAGGTAATGGGTTGGTGGGCGGGGAGCACGGCAGGGTTCGGTCCGGCCCCATGATCCTGTCCCTGCCTACCGGCGGCCTGCGGCCCGATGGCGGGAAGGCGACCTCGCCCCGGCATCGGTCGCAGCCTAGCGAAGCGGCAGCGCTCCGTCACGGGCGGACGGGCCTGGGCGGACGATCCCGGGCAGACAAGCCTGGTCCGGAACCTTGCCGAGCGGCCAGCCGTGAAGGCCTCTCCACATCCATTTGACGCCCCCTGGCCCCGCCCCTTACACCGGCATCGCTGGTGCCCGGGAGGGCTTCAAGGGAACATGGCGAAAGACCATGGCTGCCCCCGCAGACCTCGGCGCGGAGCCGACCCCGACCTGCCGCCGGATCGCACCGGACCGGTGGCGCGGGGCGGCGAGGCGCGCGCGAGGAGACCTGCCAGCACGACCTTGGCGCGCTGCCCGGGAACGGGGTTCTTCCGGGGTTCGGCCGTGACGTTGACCTTCGACCTCAGGATGCCCAGCCATGTCCCATTCGGACACGATTGACCGGCCGCGCGCCGCCAGCTTCCCCAGCTTCCGCGCCGACCATGTCGGCAGCCTCCTGCGGCCGCAGGCGCTGCGCGAGGCCCGCGCCGCCCGTGCCGAGGGGCGCCTCGACGCCGCCGGGCTGCGCGCGGTGGAGGACGAGCAGATCGCCCGCGCCATCGCGAAGCAGGAGGAGGTCGGCCTGCGCGCCGCGACGGATGGCGAGTACCGCCGCGCCTACTGGCACTACGACTTCCTCGGCGGCCTCGAGGGCATCGAGATCTACGAGCCCGAGGACAAGGTGGCCTTCAAGGGCGCGACCCTCGGCCATAAGCTGCGGGTGAACGGCAAGATCGGCTGGAAGCCCAGCATGATCGAGGATTTCCGCTACACCGCCTCCCGCACGCGCACGGCGATCCCGAAGCAGACGATCCCCTCCCCCAGCGTCGTGCACTTCCGTGGCGGGCGTGAGGCGATCGACCGTTCCGTCTACCCGCACATGGACGAGTTCTTCGGCGACCTCGGCGCGACCTATGAGGAGGCGGTCGGCGCCTTCTACGCGGCCGGCTGCCGCTACCTGCAGCTGGACGAGGTGAACATCGCCTATCTTTGCGACCCCCAGCAGATCGAGGGGCTGAAGCGCCGCGGCGAGCACGTTGAGGGGCTGCTGCAGATCTACGCCGACATGATCAACCGCGCGACGCGCGCGCGGCCGAAGGACATGGCGATGTCCATGCATCTCTGCCGCGGCAACTTCCAGTCCACCTTCATCGCGACCGGCGGCTACGAGCCGGTGGCCGAGGTGCTGTTCAACGCGATCGACGTGGACGCCTACTTCATGGAGTTCGACGACGAGCGCTCCGGCGGCTTCGAACCGCTGCGCTTCGTGCCGCGCGGCAACAAGGTGGTGGTGCTGGGCATCATGACCAGCAAGACCGGCGAGTTGGAGAGCAAGGACGAGCTGAAGCGCCGCTTGGACGACGCCTCAAAGTTCCTGCCGATGGAACAGCTGGCCATCAGCCCGCAATGCGGCTTCGCCAGCACGCAGGAGGGCAACAAGCTCTCCGAGGAGCAGCAATGGGCGAAGCTGCGCCTGGTGGCGGAACTGTCCGAGGAACTCTGGGGCCGCTGAGTCCAGGTCGGGCCGGGGAGCACGCTCCCCGGCCCCCTTACCCTGCCCTGCCCCTTACCCTGCCCGGGACACGCCCAGGAAGCGCTCCAGCGCCGCAGCGTCCTCCCGCAGCGCCGCGCTCTCGGCCCGGTGCACCACGCGCCCGCGCTCCAGGATCACCGCCTCGTCCGTCACGCCCAGGATCTTGCGGGCGTGCTGCTCCACGACGAGGGCGGAAAGCCCCTCCTCCCGCATGATCCGGCGCAGCGCCGCCAGCACCTCTTCCACGATCACCGGCGCCAGCCCCTCGGTGGGTTCGTCCAGCAGCAGCAGGCGCGGGTTCAGCACCAGCGCCCGGCCGATCGCCAGCATCTGCTGCTCCCCGCCCGAGAGCTGGTCGCCCCCGTTGCGCCGCCTCTCCCGCAGCCGGGGGAACAGGGCATAGACCCGCTCCACGTCCCACGGCCCGGGGCGCGCGACGGCGGTCAGGTTCTCCTCCACGGTGAGGGACCGAAAGATGTTGCGCTCCTGCGGCACCCAGCCAATTCCGGCGCGCGCGCGCCGATCCGGCGGAAGGGCGGTGATGTCGCGCCCGGCCAGCGCCACGCTGCCGACGGTGCGGCGGGTCAGCCCGACGATGCTGTTCAGCAGCGTCGTCTTGCCCATGCCGTTGCGGCCGAGCACGGCCATCGACCGCCCTTCCGCCAGGGTCAGGTCGATCCCGTGCAGCACCGCGGCGCCGCCATAGCCGGCGGAGAGGCCATTGACGGCGAGCAGCTCAGCCATGCCCGCCCTCCCCGAGATAGACGGCGCGCACGCGGGGATCGGCGGCCACCTCGGCCGGCGTGCCCTCCATCAGCACGGCGCCCGCGACCAGCACGGTGATGCGCTCGGCGAAGCGGAAGACCAGGTCCATGTCGTGCTCGATCAGCAGCACCGCCACCTCGCGCGGAAGTGCCGCGACGGCGGCCAGGATGTCCTCCCGCTCCGCCTCCGGCACGCCCGCGGCGGGCTCGTCCAGCAGCAGCACGCGCGGCCGGGCGGCGATGGCCAGCGCCACCTCCAGCAGCCGCTGGCGGCCATAGGGCAGGTCGCCGACGCGGCGCCCCATGGCGTCGGCCAGCCCGAAGCGGCCGAGGATCTCCGCCGCCTCCTCCGCCACGTGCCCTGCCCCTGGGCCACCACGGCCCAGGCGGCGCCACCACCCGCCATCCAGCCCCATGCGGCGCGAGACGGCGATGGAGACGCTCTGCAGCGGCGTCATCTCCGGGAAGAGCTGGTTGATCTGGAAGGTGCGGGACAGGCCGCGCCGCACGCGCCGGTCCTGCGCCAGCCCCGTCACCTCCTCACCCCCCATCAGGATGCGGCCGGCACCGGGGCGCAGCACGCCCGTCAGCAGGTTGACCAGCGTGGTCTTCCCCGCGCCGTTCGGCCCGATCAGCGCGTGCCGTGCGCCTGGGAGCAGGGAGAGGCTCACCTTATCGGTCGCCAGGAAGGCGCCGAAACGGTGCGTCAGCCCGATCGTCTCCAGCGCGGGATTCACGGCGCGGCGCCCTCTGCCGGGCGGCGCAGCCGGGCTATCCAGGCGCGCGGCCTGTCCCGCCCCAGCAGCACCAGCACGACCAGCAGCGCGCCGATCCAGAACTGCCAGTACTGCGGCGTGAGGCTGGAGAGCAGGTCCTGCATCAGCTTGAACACCACCGCGCCGACCAGCCCGCCGTAGAGCCAGCCCACCCCGCCGATCAGGAGCACCAGCAGCCCATCCGCGGAGCGCTGGAAGGAGAGCACGTCGAGCGACACGAACCCCGTCACCTGCGCCAGCAGCGCCCCCGCCACACCGGCCAGCGCTGCACCGAGGGTGTAGGCCGCAACCAGGCGGCGCCGAACGGGGATGCCCAGCGCCGCCGCGCGCAGTGGGTTGGCGCGGATCGCCCGCAGCGCCCAGCCGAAGGGCGAGAGCGCGATCCGCCGCAGCAGCAGGAAGGCCAGGAACAGCACCGCCAGGGCGTAGGCGGCGCCCACATGCCCTTCGAGGTCGAACTCGAACCGGCCCAGCAGCGGGCCGACGATCATGCCCTGCAGCCCGTCCGCGCCGCCGGTCAGGCCAGTGAAGCGGTTGGCCAGCTCGAAGAGAACGGTGGCCAGGCCGAGCGTCACCATCAGCCGCGTCAGGTCGCCGCCGCGCAGCACAAGCGGCGCGGTGAGCAGCCCCAGCACCCCCGCCGTCCCGCCGCCCAGCAGCAGGCCGAGCGTCGGGTCCCCCAACCCGCGGGAGGCGGCGATCCCGGCGACGTAGGCGCCCCATCCGAAGAAGGCCGCGTGACCGAGGGTGAGGATGCCGGCATAGCCGAGCACGAGGTCCAGCGAGAGGGCGAAGAGGGCCACCACCGCCACCTCCGCGATCAGCGCCGCGCGCTGCGGAAACACGGCGTAGGCGGCCAGCACCAGCGCCCAGAAGGCGATCTCCGCCGGGCGCCAGCGCGCCAGCCCCGCCAGTTGCCGGCGGGCCGTCTCCTCCGGTGCGGCCGTCACCGCGCGCCCGCCCGCCCGAAGAGCCCCTGCGGCCGCCAGACCAGCACCGCGAGCATCACCCCGTATATGATGAAGGCACCCATCGAGGGCAGGTAGTACTTGCCCGCCACATCCGCGATCCCGAGCAGCAGCGAGGCGAGGAAGGCGCCGGGGATGGAGGCCGTGCCGCCCACCGTCACGACGATCAGAAAGTAGATCATGAACCGCAGCGGGAAACCCGGATCCAGCCCCAGGATGTCCGCCCCCAGCGCCCCGCCCAGCCCGGCAAGGCCGGAGCCGACGGCGAAGGTGACGGTGAAGATCAGCCCGACATCGATCCCCAGCCCCCGCGCCACGCGCGAATCATCCACCGCCGCGCGAAGCCGGCTGCCGAAGCGCGTACCGGCCAGGGCCAGGTGCAGCGCCAGCGCAACGGCCCCGCAGATGCCGATGACCAGCAGGCGGTAGATCCCCATGCCGATGCCCGCCACCTCGATCCGCCCGCGCAGCGCGTCCGGGATCCTCACGAATTGCTGGCTCGGTCCCGCGGCATAGTCCACCACCGCCACGGCCATGAAGATCAGCCCCACGGAGAACAGCACCTGGTCCAGGTGGCTGCGCGCGTAGACGTGCACGTAGAGCGTCCGCTCCATCAGCGCGCCCAGGGCGGCGGTGGCCAGGAACACCACCGGCAGCGCCGCCAGGAAGGGCACGCCCCAGGCGTTCACCAGCACTAGCGCCGCGTAGCCCCCGGCCATGGCGAAGGCGCCATGGGCCAGGTTCACCAGGTTCATCAGCCCCAGCGTGACGGCCAGGCCGCAGGCGAGGATGAACAGCACCATCCCGTAGGCGATGCCGTCGAACAGGACCGTCAGCATGGGGCGTGGATCAGCCGGCCGCCTTGGCCGGGTCCTTCACCGCGGGCACGGTGGCGATCTCCACGTTGTACAGCTCGCCCCCCTGCCGCTCGACGCGGCGGATGTAGACGTTCTGCACGATATCCCGCGTGGCCGCGTCGATGCTGACGGGCCCGCGCGGGCTCTCCCAGGAGAGGCCCTTCATCGCGTCGGCCAGGACCTGCCCGGCGGCGCCGGCGCCCGCCTTCTCGGCAGCCAGCCGCAGCAGGGTCATGCCGTCATAGCCGCCCGCCGCCATGAAGTTCGGCCGCATCCCCGCCGCCTCGCGGAAGGCGGCGACGAAGCGGCGATTGGCCTCGCTGTCATGCGCGGCGGAGTAGTGATGGGAGGAGACGACGCCCAGCGCCGGATCGCCCATGCCGTTCAGGATGTCGTCGTCCAGCACGTCGCCGAGCGCGATCAGCCGGATGCCCGCATCCTTCAGCCCGCGCTCCGCGAACTGCCTCATGAAGACCGAGCCGACGCCGGCGGGCACGAAGACGAAGACCGCCTCCGGGGTCGCATCCCGCGCGCGCTGCAGGAAGGGCGCGAAGTCCGGATTGGCCAGCGGCACGCGCAGCGCCTCCGCCACCGTGCCGCCCGCCGAGCCCAGGCGCTGGCCGAACCACTTCTCCGCGTCCAGCCCGGGGCCGTAGTCGGAGACGACGGTGACGGCCTTGCGGATGCCGTTTTCCGCCGCCCAGCCCGCCAGCGGCACCGTGACCTGCGGCGTGGTCTGGGAGGTCCGGAACACGAAGGGCGAGGCCTCCGTCACGGTCGCGGTGGCGGCGGACATCACCACCATCGGCACCCGCCCGCGCGCCGCGATCGGGGCGGCGGCCAGGGCATGCGGGGTGAGGACGAAGCCGGCAAGGGCCGAGACCCTCTCATTCACCACCAGCTCCTGCGCCAGGCGGCGGGTGGCGTCGGCCGCGCCCCCGTCGTCGCGCAGCAGGATCTCGACCGGGCGCCCCGCGAAGGCGGGGTTCTGGCGGGCGTAGAGCCGCACGGCCGCCTCGATCTGCTTGCCCGTCGAAGCGAAGGGGCCAGTCATGGAGAGGATCAGACCGACCCGGAAGGGCGCGTTCTGCGCGGTCGCCGGGCGGGCCAGCACGGCCGGTGCCAGCGGCAGCCCGGCCGCGCCGAGCAGGAGGGTGCGGCGGTTCATCGTTCTCTCCCCGGTGGTCCGAAGGGCTACCTCGAATCCGCCTTGTAATACAGCCTGCCGATTCGGATCGGCTCCTGCTCCCGCCGTTCCGCTCCCCGCAGGGATCGGCGCGGGCCGCCGCGTCAGGCGGCCCCGGCGGGGGTCGCCACCTCGGCCGGCCTGGGCCGCACGCCCAGGACATGGGCGATGGCGTAGGTCAGCTCGGGGCGGTTCAACGTGTAGAAGTGGAACTCGTCCACCCCGTTCGCCTGGAGGGTGCGGACCTGCTCCGAGGCCACCACGGTGGCGACGGTCCGGCGCATCTCCGGGTCGTCCTCGGTGCCCTCGAACATAGCGCCCAGCCAGGCCGGCACGGTGGTCCCGCACATGGCGGAGAACTTGGCGGCCTGGGCGTAGTTGGACACGGGCATGATCCCCGGCACGATCGGGGCGGTAATCCCGGCCTTCAGGCACCGCTCGAGGAAGCGCAGGTAGGTCGCGGTGTCGAAGAAGTACTGCGTGATCGCCCGGGTGGCGCCGGCGTCCAGCTTGCGCTTCAGGCTGTCCAGGTCGTCGTCGGGGCTCCGGGCAGAGGGATGGATCTCTGGATAGGCGGCGACCGAGATCTCGAAATCCGCGATCCGCCGCAGCCCGGCCACGAGGTCCGCCGCATAGGCGTAGCCGCCGGGATGGGGCGCGTACTCGGTGCCGGGAGGGGCATCGCCGCGAAGGGCCACGATGTGGCGCACCCCCGCCTCCCAGTAGCCCCGGGCCACCTCGTCCACCTCCTCCCGCGTCGCGCCCACGCAGGTCAGGTGGGCGGCCGGCACGAGGTCCGTCTCGGTTGCCAGGCGCGCGACGGTGGCGTGGGTGCGCGCATGGGTGCTGCCCCCGGCGCCATAGGTGACGGAGACGAAACGCGGCCGTAGCGGCGCCAGCCGCCGCACGCAGGCCCAGAGCTGCTGCTCCAGCACCTCCGTCTTCGGCGGGAAGAACTCGAAGGAGAGGAGCGGCGCGGGCTGGTCGGCGCCCCGCGCCGGCAGCGGCCCCACCCGGTCGCCCGACAGCCAGCGCTCCAGCGTCGGTGCCAGCTTCACGATCTCTCCCATCACCCGTTCCCTCTTAGCTATTCACGGCCGCGCATCCGGGCGGCCCTGCGGGGCCGGGGGCCGCGCGGCCCCCGGTCCTGTCCTCACGTCACGCCAGCTCCCGGACCCGCTTCGCCGCGGCCACCATGTTCACCAGGGCGGCGCGGGTCTCCGGCCACTTGCGGGTCTTGAGGCCGCAATCCGGATTTACCCAGAGCTGCTCCGGCGAGAGGCGGGAGCGCGCGGCCTGCAGCAGCCCCGTCATCTCCTCCACCGCCGGCACGCGGGGGGAGTGGATGTCGTACACCCCCGGCCCGATCTCCGCCGGGTAGCGGTAATCGGCGAAGGCGCCCAGCAGCTCCATCTTCGACCGCGCCGTCTCGATCGAGATCACGTCCGCATCCATGTCGCCGATCGCCGCGATGATGTCGTTGAACTCCGAGTAGCACATGTGGGTGTGGATTTGCGTGGCGTCCCCGACGCCCGAGGAGGTGATCCGGAAGCACTCCACCGCCCAGTCCAGGTAGTGCTGCCAGTCGCCGCGGCGCAGCGGCAGCCCCTCGCGCAGGGCCGCCTCGTCGATCTGGATGACCCTGGCGCCGGCCTTCTCCAGGTCCGTCACCTCGTCCCGGATGGCGAGCGCGATCTGGCGGCAGGCCCGTTCGCGCGACACGTCGTCGCGCACGAAGGACCAGTTGAGGATGGTCACGGGGCCCGTCAGCATCCCCTTCATCGGCCGCTCCGTCAGGCCCTGCGCGTAGTTCCACCACGCCACCGTCATCGGCTCCGGGCGGGACACGTCGCCGAACAGGACCGGCGGGCGCACGCAGCGGGAGCCGTAGGACTGCACCCAGCCGTGCTTCGTGAAGGCGAAGCCGGAGAGCCGCTCCCCGAAATACTGCACCATGTCGTTGCGCTCGAACTCGCCGTGCACCAGCACGTCCAACCCGATCTCCTCCTGCCAGCGGACGGTGCGCGCCGTCTCCTCGCGCAGGAAGGCCTCGTACTCGGCGTCCGTCATCGCGCCCTTCCCGTGGGCGGCGCGCGCCTTGCGCACCTCCTCGGTCTGCGGGAAGGAGCCGATGGTGGTGGTTGGGAAGGCCGGCAGCCCCAGCGCCTCGACCTGGAGCCGGCGCCGCTCGGCGAAGCCCATGCCGCGCCGCGCCATCGCCGCATCCACCGCCTTCAACCGCGCCGCGACGGCATCGTCGTGGATCTTGGGCGAGGTCTTGCGGGCCGCGGCCGCGGCGGAGGACGCGGCGAGCGCGCCCGCCACGCTCTCCCGCCCCCCGTTCAGGGCGCCGGCCAGGGTCGCCAGCTCCTCGAGCTTCTGCACGGCGAAGGCGAGCCAGCTCCGCACGTCCTCGTCCAGCGCCGTCTCCTGCGCCAGGTCAATCGGCGTGTGCAGAAGGGAGCAGGACGGGGCGAGCACGATGTCACGGCCCGCCGCCACGGGCGCCACCCGCGCCAGGATCGCCTCCAGATCCGCGCGCCACACGTTGCGGCCGTCCACCACGCCGAGCGAGAGCACCAGCCCCTCCGGCGCCTTCGCCAGCACCGCGTCCAGCTGATCCGGCGCGCGGATCAGGTCGATGTGCAGCCCGGCCACCGGCAGGTTCACCGCCTCGTCCAGGTTGTCGCCCAGCCCGCCGAAATAGGTGGTCAGCATCAGCCTTACCGTCGGCGCCGCCTTCGACAGCGCCTCATAGGCCATGGCCAGCAGGGCCCGGTCCTCATGGGTGAGGTCCAGCACGAGGCAGGGCTCGTCGATCTGCACCCAGTCGGCGCCCGCGGCGGAGAGGCGGCGCAGCACCGTGGCGTAGACGGGAAGCAGCGCGCGCAGCAACTCCTCCCGGTTCACCTCGCCCGCGTGGCTCTTGCCGAGGCGGAGGAAGGTCACGGGCCCGAGCAGCACGGGGCGCGTGTGCACGCCCTGCGCCCTCGCCTCCAGGAACTCGTCCACCACCTTCGTGGAGGAGAGGGCGAAGGCCTGGCCCGTGGAGAACTCGGGCACAAGGTAGTGGTAGTTCGTGTCGAACCACTTCGTCATCTCGGCGGCCGGCACGTCCACCGCCTTGTGGGTGCAGCCGTGCCCGCACTCGGCGTGCGCCTCGCCCCCCTCAGCCCCCTGCGCGCCCCGCGCCATGGCGAAGTAGGTGTCGAGGTCCACGGGCCCGCCCGTCCAGCCGTAGACCGCGGGGACGGCACCGACCATGGCGCTGGTGTCCAGCACGTGGTCGTAGAGGGAGAAGTCGTTGCTCGGCACATGGTCCACGCCGAGCTCCTTCTGCCGCGCCCAGGCCGTCGCCCGGAGCTCGGCCGCGGCCGCCAGCAGCGCGGTGCGGTCCGACTTGCCGGACCAGTAGCGCTCAAGCGCGGTCTTCAGCTCCCGGCGGGGGCCGATCCTGGGGAAACCGAGCGATGCGACAGTGACGGACATGAACCTCGCCTTCTCTGTTCTGGCGCGGTGGGCAGCCGCGAGCCGTCGCGCGGGCGCACCCCGCCGATGGCGGAATCCGTCCGTGAGAGACCTGCGACCTGACCGGGCACCCCGCCGGAGGACGTTATGTGCCGGGGCAGGTCTCCTGGCTCGCGGGTCAACGCCTCCGGCCCGGCCTTCCCGGCGCGGGGGCGTGAACCCCTTGCGCCAGTGACGCGTGATGGACCTCGGCTCGCCGCTCACAGTTGCGGGGGCAGCCCCGGATTCGGCGCTCTCGCGCCCGCACCGGGTTCCCTCTTAGCCCCGGCGCAGGGTCGCGCGCCGGGGAACCTCGACCCCGGCATCTGACCGAAGCCGGCCGCGGGTGTCAAGCGACATAAAGATATCCTTATGAGGAACATGTCGCCCTGAGCGCCCTGACCTGCGCCGCGTTGGTAAACCCTTCACCGAAACGACCGATAGTCGCCGCCCTATCCAGCTTTCGGCGGCGCCATGGAAATCAGCTACGACCCGGACGGCCGGCCCTACGTCTCGCGCTACGAGGTCGGCGACCTTGTCCGCCTCCGCGCCTCGGAGCGGGGCGAGATGGCCATGGGGCGGGTGGGCGACTGGGGCATGGTTGTCGCGGTCGGGCGCGGCTGGTCCGAGAACTTCGACGTGCAGATCGCCGGCTACTCGGAGGGGCGGACCTCGAGCCTGAAGCGCCTGACCGGCCTCACCCGCCGCGCCGTGGTGCCCTGCGACCGCAACGGCGTGCCGGTCTCCCTGCCGGAGCGGAGCGGGCTCCGGGCGGTGGATGCGGGCATGACCCGCAAGGTCGGCCGCGCGAGATAGGGGCCCGCCTCCCGGCTGGCCCCGTTTCTGCTACACCCCGGCCCGGCAGCCGGAGATCCCCTGTGGACATCGCCCTCTTCAACCTCATGTCCCAGAACCGCCCGGACGAGACGCCGGCGGAGATCCTCCGCACGACCGTGGAGAAGGTGATGCTGGCCGAGGCGCTGGGCTTCGACGGCGCCTGGTTCGCCGAGCACCACTTCACCAGCCACTCCGTCTGCCCCTCCCCGCTGATGATGGTGTCGCACCTCGCGGGGGTGACCACGCGGCTCCGCCTCGGCCCGGCCGTGGTGGTATTGCCGCTGCACCACCCCCTTCGCGTGGTGCAGGAGGTAGGGATGCTCCAGGCGCTCTCCGGCAATCGGCTGATGCTGGGCCTCGGCACCGGCCACCAGCCGCACGAGTTCCGCACCTACGGCATCCCCATGGCCGAGCGCACCGCCATGCTGGAGGAGGGCTGGGACATCATCACGCAGGGGCTGACGACCGGCCGGGTGGGATATGCGGGCCAGCATTACGCCGTGCCGGACGCGCCGATCGCCGCCTTCCCCGGCGCCGTGCCGCCCCTCTTCCTCGCGGGTGGTGAGCCGCGGCTGCTGCAGCGCGCGGCCCGCGCCGGCGGCTCCCTCTTCATCAGCCAGGGCCATCGCCGTGCGGCCGCCGCCCTGCCGATGCGGGACAAGCTCCTGGCCGCCCTCCGCGCCGGCGGCCTGCCCGATTCCGCCCTGAGGCTCGCGGTCCAGCGCTACGTCTTCGTCACCGAGGACCCGGCCGAGATGCGCCGCGCGGCCGAGGGCATGCTGCGCTTCATCCGCACCACCCTCTCCCTCCGCGAGGAGGAGCCGCAGCGCGACGGCGCCTTCATGCGATCGATCCCCTTCGAGGGGGAGCCGAGCATCGAGTGGCTGATGGAGAACGCGCCCATCGGCCCGGCCAGGCGCGTGGCGGAGCTGCTGGCGGAGGACTTCCACACCCTCTCGCCGAGCCACTGGAGCCTGTACATGGGCTTCACCGGCCTGCCCGCGCCGCGCGTCCTCGCCTCGCTCGAGGCTTTCGGGACGGAGGTGCTGCCGCTGCTCCGCCGGTTGAGCCCGGAGCCCGCGCGCCTGGCCTCCTGAGCCGCCCCGGGCTCAGCGCGCCTCGGGCTGCAGCGCGCAGGGCCCCTCAGGGTCCAGCGCGTCGCGGCCGAGCTTGAAGTAGACCTGCCGGTCCTCGTCCCGCCCGGCCTCTCGGGCGTGCTGGACATCGAAGCTGCAGCCTCGGATCCGGACCAGCGCCTGCAGCCGGGACCGCAGCCCCATGTACCGCAGCAGGGCGTACTCCGCGCCGATCCGCCCGCCCACGACGAAAGCCGTCTCGGGCGAGGCGCCGTCGCCCGAGGTCACCACCGCCCGGACGATCCGGTCCGTCTCGGCCTCGGCCGCGGGGCGGTCGGGCCGGGGCCTGACCCGGAAGACCACCTCCCGCGTCCCGCGGGTGGCCCGGTCCATGGCCGTGACGATCTCGACGCTGCCGTCCCCCTCCGGCATGGAGCGCTGGCGAACGAGGTTCAGCCCCAACCGGTCCAGCACGGCATAGGTCCAGAGAAGTCCGTCGACCGTGTAGGCCGTCTCGCGCCCCCGCCCGTCGCCCGAGGCGAGGACGCCGTCCACGACCGCCGCCGTGTCGCGGGCCGGTCCCTCCGCGGTCAGGCCCGACCGCGCCAGGGCGAGAAGCAGGAGGAGCACGGCCGCCCGCCCGGCCCCCTGCCGGCAAAGTCCCATGCGGCTCATCCCAAGACCTCCGGGCGCCGGCCCGGCGGCGCCCAGGGAGCTTAGGTCCGCGTCCCCGGCGCGTCGACCGCGCGCGCCACTCTCTTCCTGGTCCCGAAGAGCACGCCGAGAAGGCGGCGCGTCCCGTCCACCTGCTGCCGCCACCAGCCGCCATGGACGAGGCTCGCCGGCGCCTCCGGGTCGCCCGTGCGGGGGAACTGGTCGCGCCGGAAATCGCCGGTGCGGAAGATCATGTCCCAGACCGGGAACAGCACCGCGTAGTTCCGCCCTTCGTCCCCCGCCGAGAGCACGCCGTGGTGGAAGCGGTGGAAACGCGGCGAGACGAGCAGCCTCTCCCCGATCGCGCCGAAGGAGAGCCGGACATTGGCGTGGGACAGGCTCTCCGCCACGCGCATGACGAGGATGATCAGCGGGAACTGCCCGGGCGGCACCCCGATCAGCAGCGCGAGCCCGCCCACCCAGAGCGCCGCGATCACGTCGTCGATCACGTGGTTCCGGTCATCCGTCCAGAAGGTCATCTTCTCCTGGGCGTGGTGGATGGAGTGCAGCGCCCACCACCAGGGCAGGGTGTGCTGCAGCCGGTGCCGCCAGTACTCGCCGAAATCGATGATCAGGACGTAGAGGGCGAAGGCCAGGAGCGGCCGGGAATCCAGGCCGGGGATCAGCGTCTCCAGCGTCGGCGGCACCCAGCCCATGTCGGTCAGCCAGCCGTCGAACTGCGCCTGGAACCCGGCCAGCAGCACGAAGGCGATCAGCGGCAGCACGCCCAGCCGCGCCAGCAGCGTGTAGGTCACGTCCGTCCAGACCACGCGGCGGTCGTCCCAGCGCTCCACCGGGCGCCAGGCCTCCAGCGGGCGGCAGATGGCGACGACGACGAGAACCTGGATGACCCCGAAGACGATGAAGTCCATCCAGGCGAAGGCGTCCTCCTCCCACTCCATCATCCCGAAGGCGTAGAGCAGGGGCTGCACCCCGTTCTGAAACAGGAAGCTCGTGAAGGAGTCGTAGCCGCGGGAGATCGTGTCCAGCATCAACGCCGTCCCTCGGGGGGAAGGGTCTCGAAGCAGAAGCCGCGCGCCTGAAGCCCGGCGATCAGCGGCTCCAGGATGCCGGCGAAGGGCTCGCGCCGGCTGCGCACGCCCCAGTGCATGACCAGCACCTCACCGTCCCGGATGTTCGCCAGGTTCCGGTTCAGCAGCGCCGCGTTCGGGTGGGCGCCGGAATCCAGCTCGTCCCCCAGGAAGCCGTTGGCGGTCCAGCCCTGGTGCGCCAGCCCGCACTGCCGCGCCATGGACACCGCATTCGGCGTGGTCCGCCCGCCCGGCGCGCGCCAGAGCGGCAGGACCCGCGCATCCGGCACCGCCGCCTTCAGCGCCTGGATCGGCCGCTCCAGCTCCGCGCAGAGCGCCGCCGTGTCCAGCACCTCCGCCCCCTCCCCCGCGCGGCGGGAGGCGTAGCGGACCCGGCCGGGGCCGGAATCGCCGGTGAAGTACCAGTGCCGCCAGGTGTGGCTGGCGAAGATATGCCCCTCCGCCGCCCGCGCCCGCCAGAACTCCGCCCAGGAGGCGGACAGGGTGCGGTCCCCGCGGGCGCTGGGCTCGTCCGCGACGAAGAGTGTGGCGCGCACGCCGCGGCGGCGCAGGATCGCGGCGATCTCCTCCGCCTCCCGCGACCAGCCCGTGTCGATGGTCAGGTACAGCGTGCCACGGCAGGACGCCGCCGGGGCTGCCTGCCCTTGTGCCAGGGCGGGGAGCGCGGCGAGGGCGAGCAGCCCGGCCAGCGCCGCCCGGCGCATCCCCGGAAACCGGCCGGCCGCCACGGCTAGCGCTCCACCGGCGCGGCCGGCGCCTCGTTCCGGGCCTGCACCAGGCTCTTCGCCCGGAAGAAGATGCCGTGCGGGGAACGCCCCACCGGCGAGGTGGTGACCGCCCCCGTCTCCGGGTCCAGCAGCCCGAGCTGGCGGTTCCAGCGCAGTGTGGTCCAGAGCCGCCCGTGCTCGTCGAAGGAGATGCAGTCCGGCCCGCCCGGCACCTCGTAGGTGCGCATCACGTCCAGCGTCACCGGATCCAGCGCCGTGATCCGGCTGTCCACCCGGCTGGTGGCGTAGATCGGCCCGCCGCCCGGCGAGGGGAAGACCGCGTGCGCTCCGCGGCCCACCCTGATCTGGCGCTCCACCTTCCGCGCCTCCGGGTCCACCACGGCCACGTAGTCGGCGCCCATGACCCCCACCAGCAGCCTGCCGTTGTGCCAGATGATCCCGGCCGGCTCCCGCCCCACCTGGAGGGTCCAGGCCACCTGCCGGGTTTCCAGGTCGATCGCGGCGACCGCGCGGCTGCCCTGGACAGTGACGTAGGCCATCTTGCTGTCCGGGCGGTAGGCGATGTGGCTGGGCATGTCGCCGGGCTTCACGCGGCCGAGCAGGGTCAGCCCCATCGTCGGTCCGTCCCAGGCGTAGATGTCCACCTGGTCCCGCCGCAGCCCGGTGACGACGAGGGTCTTCCCGTCCGGGCTGAACTCCAGGTTGTAGGGGTTGGCGATCCGCTCCCGCTTTTTCACCTCGCCTGTCGCGGGGTCGAGGAAGAGGATCTCGTTCCCCCCGGAATCTCCGACCAGCAGCACGTCTCTCGCGGGGGAGAGAACGAGATGGTGCGGCTCCCTCAGCACGGGGATCTGCCGGATCTCCGCCCGCGTCTCGGTATCCACAACCTGCACGCCCGGGTCCATGGAGTTCACCACGAACACGACCTCGGCCGTGGCGGCGCCGGGCAGGAGGGAGGCCGCGAGAAGGGGCAGCGCGAGGGCGAGGCGACGCATGGTGACGGCTCCGGCTGCAGGTCGGGCGGCGCGGCCGTCGCGCCCGCAGGGTATCGAAGGATGGGCCGGGTGGGTTAACGAATCCCGCGGCCCGGCACCATCCCTACCGCGCCGCTCCTGCCCCATGCCAGCCACCCCGGTTGCGACGGGCCGGCGACCGGCCGGATCTCCGGCCCGGCCGCCTCGCCCTTCCAGCGGGTCCTGTAGCACGGGCCCGCCCGGCGCGCGGCATCACTCCAGCGCGTTGCCGTCCTCGTCCCGCGGGTGGAAGTCCAGCGCCACGCCGTTCATGCAGTAGCGCTCCCCGGTCGGGCGGGGGCCGTCCGGGAAGACGTGGCCGAGATGCCCGCCGCAGGCCGCGCAGCGCACCTCCGTCCGCACCATCCCGTGGGAACGGTCCGTCACCGTCGAGACCGCGCCCTCGATCGGCTTCCAGAAGGAGGGCCAGCCCGAACCGCTCTCGTACTTCGTGTCGCTGGCGAAGAGCGGGGACTGGCAGCCGGCGCAGTGATAGATGCCGTCCCGCTTCTCCACGTTAAGCGGGCTCGTGCCCGGCCGCTCCGTGCCGTGGCAGCGCAGCACGCGGTAGGCCTCGGGCGAGAGGTCCTCCTTCCACTGCTGGTCGCTGCGCTGGATGACCTCTTCGCTCATGCCGCGCGCTCCTTCAGGCGATGGGCAAAGCCCTTGCGGAACTTGGCCACCTTCGGCGCCACCACGGCGCGGCAGTAGCCGGACCAGGGATTGCGGGCGAAGTAGTCCTGGTGCTCGGGCTCCGCGGGGTAGAAGACCGGGGCGGGCAGCAGGTCCGTCACGATCGGGCCGGCGTAGAGCCCCTCCCGCTCGACCTCCGCCATCACCTCCCTCGCCACCGCGTCCTGGCTCGTGCTCTCGGAGAAGATCACGCTGCGGTACTGCGGGCCGACATCGGCGCCCTGGCGGTCGCGCGTGGTCGGGTCATGGATGGTGAAGAAGACGCGCAGGATGTCGGCGTAGGAGATCACGGCCGGATCGAAGACCACGCGCACCACCTCGATATGACCGGTGGTCTTGCTGCAGACCTGCTCGTAGGTCGGGTTCGGCATCTGGCCGCCGGCATAGCCGGAGACCACTTCGGAGACGCCGGCCAGGTTGCGGTACACGGCGTCCAGGCACCAGAAGCAGCCGCCGCCGAGCAGGGCCACCTCGGTGCCGGGTTGGGGGGTCTGGGAGGATTGCGTCATGGCCGTGATGTGGTGATTCCCGCCTGCAACACCAAGGCGGAGCGGCGGTTTCGACCCCCTCTTTGCCCTGAGGCGAAAGGGGTCCACCTTCCCCCGCCATGAGCTTACCGCCCCCCTTCCCTGCCCCCCTCCCCGAGGCCGCGCCCGAGGCGCTGGGCTTCGATCCCACCCGGCTGGCCGCGGCGGCCGCCTTCGCCCAGGGGCACGAGACCCCCTTCCCACGCGACCTCCTGGCCCATCTGGAGGGCGGCCACTTCGAGCCGGCGCCGGACAACGAGGTGCTCGGCCCGGTCGTCCCCCGCGGCGCCCCGAACGGGCTGGTCCTGCGGGACGGGGTGGTGGCGGCGCGATGGGGCGACACGCGCCGGGCGGACATGACCTTCTCCGTCGCCAAGTCCTGCCTCTCCATCCTCGCCGGCGTCGCGGTGAAGGACGGGCTGATCCCGGACCTGGACGCGCCCGTCTCTGCGAGCGTGACGGACCCGGCCTTCGCCGGCCCGCGCAACGGCGCCATCACCTGGCGGATGCTGCTGCAGCAGACCAGCGAGTGGGAGGGGACCCTCTTCGGCAAGGCGGACCGGATCGACCGCGGCCGCGACCTGGCGAGCGAGGGCAAGAAGCCCAAGGGCTGGCCCCGCCCCCTGGCCGAGCCGGGCGGCCACTGGGAGTACAACGACGTCCGCGTGAACGCCCTCGCCCTCGCCCTGCTGCACCGCTTCGGCCGCGCCCTGCCGGTGGTGTGGAAGGAGCGCGTGGCGGACCCGATCGGCTCCTCCCCGGACTGGCGCTGGGAAGGGTACCGCAACGCCGCGGTGGAGATCGGCGGCCGCCAGATCGTCTCCGTGCCCGGAGGCGGCCATTGGGGGGGCGGCATCGTCACCGACGCGGAGGACCAGGCCCGGATCGGCCTGCTAATGCTGAACGACGGCGTCTGGAACGGGCAGCGCATCCTGCCCGAGGGCTGGGTGGCGGAGTCCGGCCGCCCCGTGGCGCTGCACCCGGATTACGGGCTGCTCTGGTGGCTGAACCGGAGCGGCCGCTTCCCGGACGTGGACCGGGACAGCCTCCTCGCCGTCGGGGCGGGCGGGAACACGATCTGGATCGAGCCCGCGACGCGGATCGTGGCGGTGTTCCGCTGGCTCGACCCGCAGGCCCTGCCGGGGATGATCTCGCAGATCGCCGGCGCCCGCACGAATTAGCCCCCCAGGTGACATGATGCACGCCGAGATCCACGCCGAGACCCTCACCCTCGACACCCATGTCGACATCCCCTGGCCCGACCACACCGACCCGCGCGGCGAGACCGCGCGGAACGTGGATTTCGCCCGCATGCGGGCGGGCGGGCTGAAGGCGGTCGTCTTCATCGCCTACACGCCCCAGGGGCCGCGCACGCCGGAAGACCATGCTGAGGCCGGAGCCCGCGCCGAGGCCATGCTGCGCGCCATCCGCGACACCACCCACGGGGAGGGCCGCCGCCTCGTCACCCGCGTCGCGGAGCTGGAGGCCGCCCACGCCGCCCGCGCCACCGCCGTGCTGCTGGCGGTGGAGAACGGCAACGCCATGGGCCACGACCTCTCCCGCCTCGCCCTCTGGCGCGGGCTGGGGGCGATCTATCTCACCCTCACCCATGACGGGCACAACGACCTGGCGGACGCCGCCCGGCCGCGCCACGGCCGGCCGGAGCCCGTGGCGCTGCACGGCGGCCTCTCCGCCCTCGGGCGCCGGGCCGTGGAGGAGATGAACCGGCTGGGGATGCTGGTGGACGTCTCCCACGCCTCCCGCGATTCCATGATGCAGGCGGTGGAGGCCTCGCGGGCGCCGATCGTGGCCACCCACGCCTGCTGCGCCGCCCTGCGGCCCCATCCCCGCAACCTGGACGACGGGCAGCTGGACGCGCTGCGGGATTCCGGCGGGCTGGTCCAGATCACGGCCGTGCCCGCCTTCCTCCGGGCGCCCGGCCCGGATGGGCGCTACGCCGCGACGGTGGAGGACATGGCGGACCACGTGGACCACGCCGTGCGGCGGATCGGCCTGGCCCATGTCGGCCTCTCCTCCGACTTCGACGGCGGCGGCGGTGTGACGGGCTGGATGCACGCCGGCGAGACCGGTGGCCTGACGGAGGCCCTGCACCGCCGGGGCTACGACCGCGAGGCGATCGGCCTCCTCTGGGCCGGGAACTTCCTCCGCGTCTGGCGCCGGGCCGAGGAGGTGGCGGCGGAGGGGTTCTGACCCCGCCGGGATCGGTTCACCCCGCACGGCAGCCCTGATCCCGGAGGGCTGCCCCGGCGGGTGGACGGTGCGGCGCCGCTATCCTTCCGCGGACTCCGCCTGCGCCCGGGCGGGGCGGGCGGCGCAGGTCCGCTCCAGCTCCGCCGTCAGCGCCTCCCGCGTCACGGGCTTCGCCAGATAGCCGGACATCCCCGCCTCCCGGCAGGCCGCGTTGTCGCGGTCGAAGACGCCGGCTGTCAGCGCGACCACGGGCACGGAGCACGCCGCCGCGTCCGGCAGGGCGCGCAGGCGGCGGGTCGCCTCCAGCCCGTCCATGCCGGGCATCGCCAGATCCATCAGCACGAGATCAAAAGGCTTGCCGGCCCGCGCCGCAGCCGCCACGGCATCCACCGCCTCGGCCCCGCCGGAGGCCAGCTCCGCCTCATGCCCGGCCCGCTCCAGCAGGGCGCGGGCGACCAGCCGGTTCGTCGGCACGTCGTCCACCACCAGGACCCGCAGCCGCCTCATATCCGCGGAGGCGACGGGGGCGGCCAGGACGGGCGCGGGCAGATCCGCCCGCTCCAGGGGCAGCTCCACCCAGAAACGCGCGCCCGTCCGGCCCTCCGTCACCGCGTCCGGGTTGTCGTCCACGCCGATCCGCCCGCCCATCGCCTCCACGATGCCGGTGGAGATAGCGAGGCCCAGGCCGAAGCCGTCCGCCACGGGCGCGTCCGGGCCGGGGCGCTCCAGCCGCACGAAATCGCGGAAGATGTTGCCGCGCTGGTCCGGCGGAATGCCCGGGCCGGTGTCCAGCACCTCCAGGCGCAGCCTCTCGCCCCCCTCCTCCGCTTTCAGGCGGGACTGGAGCATCACCTGTCCCCTCGGGGGGGTGAACTTCACCGCGTTGGAGAGGAGGTTCAGCACGAGCTGCCGCATCCGCGTGGAATCCAGCAGCAGCCCGGGCGGCATCGCCGGGTCGTGCCGCACCCCGACGGTGATGTCCCGCGCGGCCGCCGCCGGGCGGATCAGGTCCACGCAGGTATCGAGCAGCGGCGCCAGAGCCGCGGGCGCGCGGCGCAGCGGCATGCGCCCGGCCTCCACATGGGCCAGGTCCAGCACGTCGTTGGCAACGCCCAGCAGGTGCCGCCCCGCCGCCTCCAGCATCGCGGCGCGGCCCCGCTGCTCCGGGGTGAGGTTCGGGTCGCTCGCCAGCGCCTGCGCCATGCCGAGCACGCCGTTCAGCGGCGTCCGCAGTTCGTGGCTCATCCGCGCGAGGAAGCGGCCCTTGGCAGCGCCGGCCGCGGCCGCCTGGTCGCGCGCCTCCGCCAGGTCGGCCGCGGCGCGCTTCTGCTGCGTGATGTCCGTCCGGATGCCGACGGAGCCGCCGCCCGGCACCCGCCGCTCCGTCACGAGGACCCAGCGCCCGTCTGGCAGCAGGCGTTCCACGGGCGCCATGTTCCAGGGATGGCGGTAATGCGCCATCGCCTCGGCCACGAAGGCCTCCTTGTCCGGTCCGGCCTGGGGATACTGCCCGTGCTCCGCGCCGTAGCGCATGATCTCCGTCAGGGTCGCGCCCGGGCGGATGGCCGGCGCGCTCTCGCGGTAGAAGTCGCGGTAGCGCTCGTTGCAGACGATCAGCCGGTCCTCCTCGTCCCACATGACGAAGCCGTCCGACATCGCCGCGATGGAGGACTCCAGCAGCTGGCGGCCCCGGGCGCGCTCCGCCTCCGCCGTGTCGCGCTGGCGCAGCATGGCCCAGAGCAGGGCGGCGATCGCGACCGTCAGCCCGGCCAGCCCGGCGGCGGCGTAGAGGATCCGGTTCTCGTTCGCCTCCCAGTCGCGCAGCGCCGGCCCGCTGTCCTGCACCGTCACGACATGGACGCCGGAGTAGAGGGTGCGCCGGACGGCGGTGAAGCGCCCGGGCTCCATCCCCTCCGAGAGGGGGCGCGCCACCGGACGGCCGATCCGCGCCTCATCGTGCGGGGCGCTGGCCAGCAGCACCCGGTCCTCACTGCGGATCAGCAGGATGCGAAGCCCCTCCGTCTCGCCCCGGGCGCCGTAGCCGGCCAGCCCGGCGGCCACCACCGGCACCGGCACCTCCGCCACCGCGAGGAGCGGCGGCATCCCCGCCAGTGTCACGGGCCGCGCCAGGAACAGCGCCCATTCCCCGGTCGCGGGGTTGGGCACGGGCCCTGCGATCGTCACGCCGCTGCGCCCCCCCGCCATGGCCTGGGGCGGGGCGAGCAGGGCCGAGTGCGGCAGCGGCGGCGGGCGGCGGCGGGAGCCGGGCACGGCGGCCGCCAGGGGAGGCCCGCCCGCGATCGGCAGCAGGATGAGGTCGCGGAAGCCGAGGCTGCTGTCGCTGAGGCCCATCAGGACCCGGGACAGCGCGGCGGAGCGGGCCGCCGGGGTCGTGTCCTGCGCCATGCCGGAGAGGGCGGGGGCGAGAAGGTTCGGCAGCCCGGCCAGGGCGCTGTCCACCGCCAGGAAGCTCCGGTTGATGGAGGCCGCCGCGCTCTCCGCCGCCTTGGCCACCGCCTCTCCGGCGCTCTGTGCCGCGGCGTCGCGCCCCTGCCGCAGGATCATCTGCCCCACCCCGGCATAGACCGCGAGGAGGACGATCGTGCCGAGCAGGACCGAGAGCCCGATGGAGCGGGACTGGACGGTGCGGATCAGGCGGCGCGCGGGCATGGCGTGCCGGGGCTTACCGCGGGGCCGTCACGGCGACGCCGAGCGCCTCGCCGGCCCGGTCGTTCCAGCCTTCCGCGCAGCCCGGCCCGCAATGATCGGCCCATCGCGGCAGGATAACCTCCCGCACCAGGCGGCGGCGCAGCGCGTCGTCCTCCAGGGTCACCTGGACCAGCGTCATGCGCCCCCTGGCGCGCGGCGAGACCGATCCGGGAGGGCCCGCCATCTGTTCCGGCTGGCAGGCCGGTTGCCCGGTGTTGCAGGCCAGGCCCATGCCGGTCTCGGCCTCGGAGGCGTCCCAGATTCTCGCCTCCAGGTCGCGCAGCTCGCGCCGCAAGGTGTCCCGCAGCGGCGCGGGCAGGCCTTCCCAGGCGGCGCGGTTCGCCCCGAACAGCGAGACGCCCCAGGTGAGGGACATGGCGTGCACGTGGCTCGTCACCTCGTTCAACCCGATCTGCCATCCCGAGAGAGTCCCGGTGATGGCGCATTCCACCACACCCGCCCGGATGGAGGGAACGATATCTGCGAAGGGGATGACGACGGGCACGGCCCCGAGCGCCGCGACCCATTCCGACTGCGCCGCGGAGGAGGTGCGGATCCGCCGGCCCCGCAGGTCCAGCAGGCTGGCGAAGGGCCGGGCGCAGAAGAAGACCTGGGCGGGATAGACGTAGACGGCCAACAGCTCCGTCTCGTGCCTCTCGCGCAGCATCTCCTCCAGCCAGGGGCGGTTGGAGGCGATGACGCGGCGGAGAGTCGCCATGTCCGGGGAGACGCCGGGCGTGTCGAGGGCCGAGAGCTCCGGCTCCTCCGCCGCCGCGAGGTTGAGGAGCGCGGTGCCGAAAGGCGTGACGCCCAGCCGCAGCAGCCGCAGCGATTCCTGCCCGCGGATGCCGCTGCGGTCGAAGGGGGCGACGTCCGCCGTCACCCGCCCCTGCGTGATCTCGGGCAGGCGCTTCGTCCAGAAAGGCTCCTCGAACCGCGTGTACTGGCTGACACCCGCCAGCCCGCCCACGACCTGCAGCCGGATGGGATCGCCCCCCTCGGCGCCGAGGGCCACGGCGGGCAGGAGCGCCGCCGCCACGGCGAGCCGCGCGCCGGTCGGCAACCAGGTGCGGAGGAGGTTCAGGAGGGCTCCCATCTCGTAGCTCCGACTCTGCGTGGTCCGTATCAGGCGACTATCCCGACGGCCCCGGCCCCGCATCTCTCATATCGCATCATATCTGGACCGGCTTCGCCTGCCACAACCTTAACGCGATATTTTGTTGGATCTCTCCCGCCCGAAGTGCGGGACGCGCGGCCGCCCCTCAGCGCGGGGGGGCCGCGCGGAAGGCGTCGGCGACAGCGTGCCAGGCCGGCTTCGGCCGGAAGTTCCCGTCGTACAGATGGGCCCGAACGGGCAGGCCGTCCTCCCGCCGGGCATGGGGGCTGTCGTTCATCCAGGTGTAGCGGTCGCTCAGCCCCCAGAGCACCACGAGCCGGAGCGCGGGCTCGGCCAGCGCCGCTTCGAGGAAGGTGCGGTAGCACCGGGCCACCGCCGCGTCCCGCGCGGGGATCTCCGGCGGCAGCCCGCGGTCGGTGACGTCGAGCTCGGTGACGTAGACCTCCAGCCCCAGCGCCGCCACCTCCCGGATGAACCCCCGCAGCAAGCCGGCGTCGAAGCCGCGCGCGGCGGCGGAGAGATGCGCCTGGATGCCCAGCGCGTGCACGGGGACGCCCCGCGCGCGCATGCCCCGCAGCAGCGCCAGCACCGCCGCGCGCCGGGCCGCGTTGTCCTCCGTCGGCATCTCCAGCCCGTACTCGTTCAGCACGAGCCGCGCCGCCGGGTCCGCCTCGTGCGCCAGGCGAAAGGCCAGGTCGATGTAGCCGGGGCCGAGCGCGCGCAGGAACGGCGTCTCCCGCAGGCCGTCCGCGCGGCGGTACCAGGGCTCCACCGGCTCGTTCACCACGTCCCAGGACTGCATCCGCCCGGCGTAGCGGCCGGCGACGGTGCGGATGTGCCGTTCCAGCAGGGCGCGCATCCCCGCGGCGTCCTGCGGCGCACTGGCAAACCAGGGCGGCAGGGCCTCGTGCCAGACCAGGGCATGGCCGCGCAGCGCCTTCCCCCTTTCCCCGGCGAAGCGGACCATGAAGTCGGCATCGCCGAAGTCGAAACCCTCCGGCGAGGGGCGGTGGCCGGACCATTTCAGCTCCAGCCCCGGCACGATCACGGCGGCGTCGGTCTCCGCGATGCGGCCGAGCCCGGGCGATCCCTCCAGCTCCATCCGCGTCAGGGCGGTGCCGAAAAGGACCCCCTTCCCCGCGGCCAGGGCACCGAGCCCGGCCGCCGGCCCGGCCCCGCCCAGCAGGGGCAGCAGCGGCGCGGCCAGCAGGGCGCGCCGGGGCAGGGCCGGCTTGCGGGATCCCGGCCGTTGGACCAGCTTCCGGGCGGTGAGATCAGGGACGGGCATGGCAGGCCTCCTAGCCCAGACGGCGCGGCCGGTCGAAGAGCGACCTGCGGAGGCGGCGGCCCGGCGCGCGGGCCCGGCCTGGCCGTGGTTCCTCCTCATGCCGATGTTCTTCCAGATCTTCAGCTACAAGGAGGAGGTCGGGCCGCTCTACGCGATCTCGAAGGGCTGGGCCTTTCTCGTCGCCCCGCTCACCCTGCTCGGCATCCTGATGCTGCGCCTGCCGGACGGGCCGCTCTACCTCGTCCTTCTCGCCTACACGCTCGGTCTCGTTCCCCTGCTCTCGATGATCGAGCTGCCGGTCGAGCTGCTGGACGCGCTGCTCGGCACGGTGAAGTCCTGGCCGCTGACCTACTACTTCTCCGTGGCCGCGGCGCTGATGCTGCTCCGCCCCTCCGAAACGGCGGTGAAGCGCGGGATGCTGGCCTTCGGCCTCTCCACCTTCGGGGTGATGGTCCTCCTCTGGATCACCGTTCCCGCGCCCTGGTACCAGCCGAACGTCCTCGGCGGGAACCTGTTCTCCTGGGACGAGGGGCGCGGCATGTACATCCGCATGCCCATGATGCTGGGCGAGGTGGCGATGTTCTGGATGGGGCGCCGGTTCCTTCGGGAATGGCGTACCTGGCAGCTCCTCCTCGTCGTCGCGGCGGTCGTCGCGATGGCGACGATGTACAAGGCGCGGCTGCCGATCGGCGTCACCGTTCTCATCCTCCTGATGAACCTCGCGCTCTGCCTTTCCCGCCGTTGGCTGCTCGGGCTCGGCGCGGCGGCGCTGCTGCCCGTGGCGGCGGCGGCGATGATCCTCGGCCCGGGCCTGCCGGAGCTGCTGGGGCGGGTCTTCGACGAATCGCTCTTCATCCGCCTGCGCTCCGCCGTCCTCGCCTGGGGCTGGGTGTCGGGAGACCTGTCCCGCTTCGTCTTCGGGAGCGGCTCCATCTCCTCCTTCTCGGAGCTGACCCTGGCGGACGTGTTCGGCAGCGCCGACTTCTGGCTCACCGACATCGGCTGGCTCGGCGTGCTGCTGGAGTACGGGCTGATCGGCACGGCGCTGATCGTGGCCCTGCACGCCCGCGCCTTCCTCACGGCCCGCGCGCTCGGGCATCGCAGCGCCTTCCGCGCCGCGCTCGGCGACTACGTGCTGTTCGAGATCCTGTGCTCGGCGGTCTATTCCGTGATGTTCGCGGTGGGGCCGGTGGTCACCGTGGCCGCGCTCGCCTGGTGGCTGCGGGCGCGGGACGAGGCGGGGCTGGCCGAGGACGAGCCGGGGCTGGGCGCCGCCGTCACACCGCGTTGACGGCCCTCAGGATCGCCTCGCCGGTCGCGTCCCGCCGCACGGCGAGGATGTCGTTGGCGAGCCTGCCGCCGGCATCCGGCCCGATGCGCCGCAGCCGCATTCGCCAGAGCACCTTCGGCATCTCCGCGAACCCGTAGCCGAGCGCGGCGAGCTGCCCGACCAGGGGCTGGTCGCGGAAGTCGCCCTCGTAGTCGTTCAGCTCGAAGAGGATGGCGTCCGGCGGGTTGCGGCGCAGAAAGGCCTCCGCCCCCGCGATCACCTCCGTCTCGTAGCCCTCCACGTCCATCTTGATCAGGCGGATGGGCCCGAGCCCCAGTGCCTCCAGCGCCGCGCCGGCATCCCGCTGGCGCACCCGGATCACCTCGTCCGTTCCCTCCGCCCGGCCGATGGAGGCGCGGCCCATGTTGTCGTGCGGGATGTGCAGGTCCACCTCCGCATCCCCGCGCCCCAGCGCGATCGCCTGCAGGTTGAAGTGGCGGTACCCGTTCAGCTCCGCGCTGCGGCGGGCGAGTGCGGCGAAGCGCGGCTGCGGCTCGAAGGCCTCCACCCTGCCCGTGGGGCCTACCGCGTCCGCCATCGCCATGGAGACGAGGCCGAGATTCGCCCCGATGTCGATCGCCGTGTCCCCGGGCCGCAGGATCCTCCGCGCCACCCAGGTCACCTTCGGGTCGAGGTCGCCGAAGGAGTGGACCGCGGCGCCGATGAAGTCGCCGACGGGGACGACGAGCCGGGCGCCCGTGTCCCGGATCCCGGCCACCGCCTCCTCCGGCCCCGTGGCCATCACGGCGCGCCAGGGCGCGAGGTTCGCGAAGGTGCCGCAACCGCTGTAGAGCGGGTAGTGCCGGCCGAGGAAACGCAGCGCCGATCGCGCAGCCCCCTGGATCATGCCCGCCACCGCTCCGATGCTGCCTCGTCCCGGCTCTTTAGCACCCGCGCCCTAACGGATGAAGGACGGCCCCTCCCCGCCCGCGCGCAGCCCGCGGGAGACGGCGCGCGCCAGCAGCGTCACCTGCACCAGCCCGCCGAGGATCGTGGCCACCAGCGCCCCGCGCGGCCCGAGGAGAAGGAGCATCGGCACCATCGCCGCCGCGCAGGCGACGGCCCCGCCGAGCTCCGCCAAGGCGAGCGAGCGCAGCCGCCCGAGCGTCTGCAGCCCGGCCAGCCCCGCCACCCAGCAGCAGCCGAGGCCGAAGACCGCGCCCCAGAGCAGGACCTCCGTCTCCAACCCCTCGTAGCGTCCGCCGTAGATCCAGCCCGAGACCAGGGGCCAGAGCGCGGCCACCACCCCGCTCCAGGCCAGGGTGACGGTCGTGGGGACGGCGGCGCCGAGGACCAGCAGCCGCCAGAACCCGCGCGCATCCCCGGCGTGCCGCCGCGCCGCCAGCGGCCCGCGCGCCCCGCTGCCGAAGGCGCCGGCCAGGAGCGTGGCCGGGCGCAGCATCGTGGACGCCGCCGCCAGCCCGGCCAGGGCGGGCGCGCCGAACAGGAGCGGCACGGTGAAGATCCCCAGCCGCGTGAACACCTCGTTGGAGGCGCCCGCCAGCAGCGACCAGCCCGAGCGCCGGGCCAGCACCCGCCAGCGCCGCCGGGCGGCCGGGCCGAAATCCGCCGCCCCCGGACCGGAGAGGCGCCGGATCACCGCGCCCCCGGCCAAGGCCTGGGCGAGCCCCATCAGCACCAAGAGCAGCGGCACGGACGGCCCGTGGCCGAGGGCCAGTTCCAGCGCCACCATGAGGAAGACCACGGCGAAGCTGAAGGCGGAGACGGCGGCGGAGAGCGCCATCGCCCCGCGGGAGGCCGCAAGAGAGCGCGCGCAGAGGCCGATCACCGAGCCCGCCACGAGCACCGCCGCTGCCCCTGTGCCGAGACCTGGCCCGAGCAGCGGGGCCACCGCCGCCACGAGCAACCCGGCCAGCCCCGCCAGGGCAAGGTTGGCGGAGAGGATGGCCCGTTCCGCCCCACGCCGCCCCGCGGGTTCCGGTGGCAGGCGGTAGAGGTGGACCGAGGTGAAGGAGGAGACGAGCGTGCCCGCCACCAGCACCACGTTCGCCCAGAAGACGTAGGCGCCGAGCTGATCCGCCGTGCCGCGCCGGATGAGCCAGAGGGTGAGGCCGAGGGAGATCAGCGCCGCCAGTCCCTGCTCGGCGAAGGCCAGCGCGTAGCGGAGGACACCCGGGCGCAGCAGCCGCCGGACCAGGACCCCGGTCAGGAGGGGCGCCCCCGCCGCGCGGCCAGGGCCAGCCGGGCGAGCGGCAGCATGTCACCGGCGTAGCGGCGCCCGAGCCGGCGCGGTTCCGTCAGCGCGCGGTGCAGCCATTCCAGGCCGTTCCGCCGCATCCAGGCCGGGGCGCGCGGCGTGAGGTCCACGGCGAAGAGGAGCCCGCTGCCGACCGCGATCCCCACTCCCGTCGCGCGGCCCCGCGCGGCCACCTCCTGCATCAGTCGCTCCGAGCGCGGCGCGCCGGTGGCGACGAAGGTGATGCGGGCCGGGTGGTCCTCGATGAAGCGGATCGCCGCCTCGCGCGCCTCCGGGCTGTCGATATAGCCCATCGGCGGCTCGTGCTGCGCCACCTGGCGCAGCCCGAAGCGCGCCTTCAGCGCCGGCACCAGAGACGGGCCGCCGCCGATGACGGTGACCGGGTCCCCGGGCCGCATCACGCCGTTCAGCAGCGCGACGCAGAGATCGCTGCCGGCGGCCACGGGCACCCTCTCGCGCAGCGCCCAGCGATGCAGCCGGGCGAGGATGCCGCTGTCGTTCAGGCGCAGCCAGGCGCCCTCATGCGCGGCGCGGAGGCCCGTGCGCAGGTCCTCGGCCAGCAGCAGGATCTGCGCATTGATCGTGACGACGTAGGCGAAAGGCTCCCCCGAATCGCGCGCCGCGATCGCCGCCACCGCCCCCTCCAGGTCCAGCGGCGCCACCGGCGCGCGGCCGAGAAGCGCGACCTCCTGCATCAGATGGGATCGCCCATCAGAACAGGTTCCCGGGCGTGTTCTTGTTGATCGCGTAGGAGAAGGAGCGGGAGAAGGGGATGATCCGGTTGATCGCCTGGTCCACCCAGAGCCCGACCTCCGAGAGCCGGTTGCGCGGCACGAAGACGATGTCCCCCGCCACCAGCGGCACGTCGCCCGTGGCGTCCGCGCCGGAGATGAAGCCCTGCAGGTTCACCACCCGCAGCATCGGCCGGTCCTCCGGCGAGCGGCGGATGAGGACCACCTGGTCCATCCGCGCCGCGTCCTCCAGCCCCCCGGCCTGGGCGATCACCTCCGCGATGCCGCGCCGCCCGGTAACGGGATAGGCGCCGGCCCGCCGCACCTGCCCGCCGACGAAGGCGACGGAGGAACCCGCCTCGTCCAGCCCCACCGTCACGATGGGGTTGTTCAGAGTCCGGCGGGAGGCGGAGGCGACCGTCCGCTCCAGCTCCGCCGTGGTGCGCCCGGCCGTCTCCACCCGCCCCGCGACGCGGAGCGAGATGGTGCCGTCCGGCGCAACCAGCGAGGTCTCGTTCACCTCCGGCGTGAGGAGGAACTGCACCTTCACCCGGTCCCCCGGGCCGAAGCGGTAGGGGGCGGGTGCGTCGGTCCAGGCGGCGAAGCCCTCGGGCATCCGCTCCTGCACCCGCACGGACTGGGTGGTGCCGAGGTTGTCGGTCCCCGAGGCGCAGCCCGCGAGGAGGAGAAGGGGCAGGAGGAAGGACCGCATCAGGACACCAGTTGCGCCAGCCGGCGGGGCAGCACCGGCCGTTCGCCGCTCATCACAAAGCCCACCAGCCGGCCGCCGGCCGAGAGCACGGAATCCCGCGCCGCGCGCACCACGGACTTGTCGGTCCGCTGCGCCCGCAGCGCGAGCACGTTCGCGTCCACCAGCGCGGTCAGGCGGCGCATGGCGTAGTCCTCCGCCTCGGTGGGCGCAACGATCACCACCACGTCCAGGTCCCGCCGTAACCGCGCCAGCAGCGCCACGGTGCGCTCGATCCCGGCATGCGCGTCGCCCAGGATGCTCTCCCGCGCGCCGTAGGCAACCCAGAGGTTCGGGATGGCGGTGTTGAAGGCCAGCAGGTTGTCGGGGTCGCCCGGCTCGTGCACGGGGTGGGACCCCATGGCGGCGAGGTAGGCGCGGCCATCGGTCTCCAGGTCCACCAGCAGCGTCCGCAATCCGCGGGAGCGCGCCATCTCCGCCGCGACCGTGAGGGCGATGGCGCTGCGCCCGTCCTCCGCGTCCGTCGCCACGAACTGGATGACGGCGAGCCTCTCCCCGCCCGAGCGTGCATCCAGCAGCATCGCCGTCAGGTCCGTGACCTGCGGCGTGGTGGAACCGCCGATCAGCTTCACGTTCGGCGGGATGGAGGCGAGACCGGGGAGCCCCAGACCGCGCGCCGCCTCGTCCGTGGTGGCGAAGCTGCGGCGGAACAGGGTGAGCAGCACGGCCGCGGAGACCGCCGCGAGGATGCCGCCGAGCACGCCTGCCACCACGAAGGCCGGGCGCAGGTCGCGCGGCTGCGCCGCCGCCACGGGCGCCTGGGCCACGGTGACGGAGGGGGAGCGGGAGCGGCGCGCATCCTCCGTGATGCGGGCTCCCGTCTCACGATTTGCGATCTGCCGGAAGGAGGCCTCCATCGCGTCCCGCCGGCGGCCGAGGTCGCGCAGCTGCGCCTCAACCCGCAGCAGCGAGTCCGCGCGTGCCCGCGCCTCGGCGCGCTGGCTCTCCAGCTCCGCCATCTGCTTGCCGGCCGCGTCCGCTTCCACCTCCAACGTCGCGATGCGGAGGGAGAGCTGCTCGACCGCGGGGTTCCGCACCTCCCGCACCGTCTCGAAGCGGGTGTTCCGATTGCCGGCAATGCTCTGCTGCAGCGTCGCGATGCGCTGGTCCAGCTCCCGCAGCGGCGGCCAGTCCGGCGCGTACTGCAACGCCATCCTCCGCCGCTCCAGCACCAACCGGGTCAGCTCGTTCCGGCTGTCGTCGTTGGGGGCGAGGTTCGTCGTCTCGGCCGCCGCCACGACGCGGGCGGGATAGGCGGCCAGGCGTGCCCGCGCCGCGTCGAGCTGCGCGTCGGTGGAGGCCTTGCGCTCCCGCAGCGCGTCGATCCGGGTGGTGGTGCTGTCCAGCCGCGTGTTCGCCAGGCCGATGTCCTGCGGCAGGTCCAGGATTCGCGCGCCGGACCGCACGCGGGCGATCTCGTCGTCCAGCGACCGCAGGTCGGAGGCCATCCGGTCCGTCTCGACGGAGAGCACCGCCGCGTCCGTCTGCGCGTAGATCTCCCGCCGCTGCGCGGCGTAGGCGTCGAACACCGCCCGCAGCGCCGCGACCGACCTCTCCCGCGTCGGCAGGGCGGCGGAGACGCGGATGAGGTTGGAGGTGGCGGAGGTGAGCGCCATCATGGACTGCCGCAGGCGCTGCGCAGCGCGCGGAATCGAATCCTCCGCCGGCGGCAGCAGGCCGAAGAGCCGCCGCTCCCCCGTGCCGGACAGGATGGAGCCGGGCGGGGCCGATTCGAGGGCGCGCCGCAGCACCACGTCGGAGAGGAGGATCTCCAGCTCGGACTGCACGACCTTCGGCATCTCCACGCTCACCACCGTGGGCCCGGTGCCCGTCAGGTCAGCGGCGCCCGCGCTCTCCCGGCTGACCTGGACCAGCAGCAGGCCCTCGGCCGGCCAGCGCGGCCGGATGACGAGCGCGGCCGCGAGCGAGAG
Organism: Pararoseomonas sp. SCSIO 73927; assembly: GCF_037040815.1. Classification (NCBI taxonomy): domain Bacteria; kingdom Pseudomonadati; phylum Pseudomonadota; class Alphaproteobacteria; order Acetobacterales; family Acetobacteraceae; genus Pararoseomonas; species Pararoseomonas sp. SCSIO 73927. The sequence continues at coordinate 4,118,666 of NZ_CP146232.1, read as the reverse complement.
GGCCACCGGCACAAGGAAGGCGAGCGCAATCCAGCGCTTGCGGAGGAAGATCGTGGTCAGGATGTCGCGCGGCGCAAGCGCGAAGCCGGGGGCGGGCGGCGGGGCCTGCGGCAGCGGCGCGCGCGGCAGGGCGGCCGGCGCAGCGCCACGCCCCGCGCTGGGGACGAGACTCACAACGGGGCGCCCCCGGTCCGGCGGGGCCGCGCCCCGTCCCGCGGGCCCTGGCGGCCCTCATCAATCCTCACCGTCGCCGATCCGATCTGCCGCGGAGAGGGGCGGAGCCCCAGTGCATGGCCCGGGATAACATGAGATTTGCGCCGGGCGATACGGGGCCCCGCCGAAGCTGGCCGCCCGGATGGACGAATGTTAAGCCTCGCCGATGCCAGCCTCCGCCACGGAACCCCTGCCGCAACCCGTCCTCGTCCTCGGGGCAGGCGGCTTCATCGGGCGGCACATGGTGGCCGGGCTCGCCGCCGCGGGCCTTCCCGTCCTCGCCGGGCTGCGCCGGCCGGCGGACCTGCCTGCCGGGGTAGAGGCGCGCCTGCTGGATGCCACCCGCCCCGACTCGCTGGCCGCTGCGCAGGAGGGCGTTGGCGCCGTGGTGAACTGCGTGGCGGGCGACCCCGCGGCGATGCTGGAGGGGGTGCGCGCCCTGGCGTCCTCGGCGGGGCCGCGGCGCATCGTCCACCTCAGCAGCATGGCCGTGTACGGGGCGGCCACAGGGCTGGTGGACGAGAGCGCGCCCCTGGCGCCGGACGGCGCCTACGGCGAGAGCAAGGCGGAGGCCGAGCGGCGGCTGCGCGAGCACGCGGCCGGCGGCGGGCAGGTGGTGATGCTGCGCCCGGGCTGCGTGCACGGCCCGGGATCGGAGGGCTGGACCGCCCGCCCGGCGCGGCTGCTGCGGGCCGGGCGGCTCGGCGATCTCGGGCCCGGCGGGGATGGCACCTGCAACCTCACCGCCGTCGCCGACCTCGTGGCCGCCGCCATCGCCGCGCTGCGCCGGCCGGAGGCGACCGGGGAGGCGTTCAATGTCTCCGATCCCGATCCGGGCGACTGGAACGCCTATTTCCTGTGCCTCGCCCGCGCCATCGGGGCCACGCCGCTGCGCCGGATCCCCGGCTGGCAGCTGAAGGCGGAGAAGCTTGCCGCCTACCCGTTGAAGGTGGCGGAGATCGGCGGCCGCCGGGCACGGATCCGGACCCCGGACCCGATGCCCCCTTCCCTGCTCCGCCTCTTCGGGCAGGAGATCACCCTGGACCACCGCCGGGCCGATGCGGGGCTGGGTTTCCCCCGGACCCCGCCCGACCGGGCGATCGCCGAGGCGGCCGCCTGGTTCCTCCGGGCGGCCTGAGCCCTACCCCGCCGCGACCGGGCCGGGCTCCATATCCCGCTTCAGCCGCGCGGCTAGCCGCAGGGCGAGCGCCACCACGGTCAGGGTCGGGTTCGCCTGGCCGGAGGTGGGGAAGACGGCGCTGCCGGCGACCCACAGGTTGGCGATGCCGTGGACCCGGCACTCCGCGTCCACCACGCCCGTCGCCGGGGTGAAGCCTATCCGGGCCGTGCCGATGTGGTGGCCGCCATAGGCGCCGTCCCGCAGCATGTCCGCCGCCACCTCCTCCGGGTCGTGCAGGAGGGTGCCGCGCCCCCAGCGCGCGAGATCCTCGGCCAGCAGCCGGTAGGCGACCTGCGCCGTGCGGATGTCCCCCGCCGTCGCCCGCCAGTCCACCCGCAGCCGCGGCATGCCGAGCGCGTCCGTGGCGTCCGAGAGGGTCACGCGGCTCTCCGGGTTCGGCTCCTGCTCCCCGTGGAAGTCGAGGGAGAAGACGTTGCCCGGCGGCCGCACGATGACGGAGGGGAACTTCCGCGCGGCCAGGCGGCGCTTCCGCAGCATCGTCCAGGCGAAGCCGGTGGCGCTGAACGGATCGGCCGCCACGTTCCGCAGGTGGCGCAGCACGGAGGGCCGCTCCCCCGGCGTCTCCAGGCGCTTTCGGTACTCATAAGGAAGCAGGTGCCGGGCGAGGTAAAGGCCGGAGAGCACGCCGCTGCCGTGGGACGGGTCGGGGATGCGCGGGAAGTGCAGGCGAAGCACGGCATTCGCCACCCCTTCCCGCTCCTGGGCCGCCTCCGTCAGGTGCAGGCGGCGGCGGATGTAGGTGCCGTCCTCCGCCACCTCGTAGCCGGCGTTCACGTAGTCCCGCGGCACGGCGAGGCGCAGCCGGCCGGAGGTGCCGGCGATGTGGCACATGTAGTAGCGGCCCACGAGGCCGCGCCCGTTGCCCAGCCCGGCCTCCGCCCCCGGCCCGCGGGAGGCGAGCAGAAGGCGCGGCGTCTCCAGCCCGCCCAGCGCGACCACCACCCGCGCCGCCCGGACCGTGGCCTCCCGCCCGGAAAGGGTGCGGAGGCGCAGCGCGGTCACGCGGTCGCCCTCCGGCGCCGTCTCCACCCCCGTGCAGTTGGCGCCCAGCAGCACGCGCACGGACTCGCTGGCGGCCAGACGGTGGCCGTAGCGCCCGGCGAAGTCGGTGGGGGTGGAGAAGCGCTCGATCCCGGCCTCGGAGAAGTCCTGGGGGGCGAAGCCCGCGATCATCGGCCGCATCCCGCCGGGGATGGCAGTCGCGGCCGCGTAGTCGAACTCCCCGGCCTCGCAGAGCGCGTTGGCGGCCGGGTACCAGGGCGCCAGTTCCTCTCCGCCGAAGGGCCAGCCGGAATGCGGCACCCAGGGGCGCGCCCGGAAGTCCACCGGGTCCAGCGGCACGCAGCGCCCGCCCCAGAGCGTGGTGGAGCCCCCGAAGCGCCGGGCGCGGTAGGTGTGGACGGGCGAGTGCAGCGCCGGGTCCGCGACCTCCCCCTCGTAGAGGGCCTGGCTCCCGGGGTGGGCGGCGCGCCGGCCCGACTCGACCAGGATCACCCGCCAGGGTCCGCGCAGGAACTGCAGGGCCAGGGTGATGCCGGCCGCGCCACCGCCGAGGATGCACAGGTCGGCCTCCAGCGCCGCGCCGTTCTCCAGCGCCTCGGCGTCCAGGATCAAAGGGGCCGGGCCCGGCAGCCGGGCCCTCCGGGGGTCGCTAGGCCCGCATGCATGAACTCGCCTCCACCGCTGACCCGCCCGCACACCCCGGCATGGTGGGCCGGAGCCCTTCCGAAAGCCTTAACCCGCCATCCCCGATCCTCGGGGGAACGACATCCCGGGCATCGCGGTTGGGCAATACCGCGAGAGCGGCACTGTCAATCTTTTTGATACTGGGATACGCCCCGGCCATGGAAGCCCGACGTGCCCTTGCCCAGTTCGTCCGGGAGCACCCGGCGCTCTGGGACCTGCTGCATCCCGGCTACGACTGGGTGCGGCAGCGCGTGCGCGACGCGCGGATCCGCTGGCTCCTCTCGGACCGCATGGCCCGCACCGACGCCGCCGGGCAGACCCTGTTGGCGGCCGCGATGGAGCGCGGCGGGCCGCTGGGCGTGGGCAAGGTGGGTGGGCTCGAGGGAGAGGCGGCGGGCTTCTACCTCGGCCCGCGGCAGCGCGGGGAGAGCTATCCCCGGCGGCTGCGGGACCAGCTCTTCCTCAATGTCGGCCTCTTCCCCGTGGACGATGCCTCGATCGACCGCTTCTGCGCCGCCCTGGTCGAGGCGGCGTCTCAGCTCGATATCATGGGGGTGATGGGCTATCCGGGGGAGCCGGAGGTGCTGCTGCACCACGCCACCCGCGCCCGGCTGATCTCACTGCGGGCGCTGGATCCCTGGTATTTCGACGACCCCTGGTCGCGCCACCTCGCCGGGCGCCGGGTGACGGTTGTCTCCCCCTTCGCCCGCACGGTGGAGCGGCAGTACGCCCGGCGGGCGGAGATCTGGCCGGGCCGGGACGTGCTGCCGGAGTTCAGCCTGCGGACGGTGCTGATGCCCCACTCCCCCGGCCTGTCCCCGCCGGAGGAGCCGGACTGGGAGGCGCGGCTGGCGCGGGTGACGGAGGCGGTGGAGGCCGAGCCCTACGACGTGCTGCTCGTCGGCGCCGGGGGGATCTCCATCCTGCTCGCGGCCCATGCCAGGCGGATGGGCCGGATCGGCTTCCACATGGGCGGTCCCACGCAGGTCCTGTTCGGCATTCGCGGGCGCCGCTGGGACAAGGAGCCGTTCTTCCAGGCCGCCATGACCCCGGCCTGGGTCCGGCCGAGCGGCGAGGAGGCGCCGCCCGCGGCCGGGAGCATCGAGAGGGGATGCTATTGGTAGGCGCGAGGGCCCTGGGCGCGCCGATGGAGTGGCCGGAACCATGAGGGACCTTCCCGGGCCCGTCGGGGTGGAGCCGCCCGCGCCGGCGACGGAGGGCGGTTCGACCCCCTCCTTCGTCCGCTGGACGCAGGGCATGATCAATCGGCTCGTCGGCGTCTCGGACCTCGTCCTGTTCCTGATCGCGGCCGCCATCCTGGCCAACCCGCCGGTGGCGTTGCTGGAGAGCGGCCTTCAGCTGCCGCAGATGGCGGTGATCTCGCTTGCGGAGCTGCTGGTCTACGTCTCCGTCCACGAGCGGCTCGGCGGCTACCGCGTGGAGCGCTACGCGGATCCCCTCGCCGCCTTCCTCTTCCTGCTCGCCGGCCTCGCGCCCGCCCTCCTCGTCTCCCTTGTCCTGCTCTGGACCTTCCTGCCCTCGGCCCTGTGGCAGGCGCAGTGGCTGCTGGGCTGGCACCTGCTGCTCCTCGCCCTGCTGATGCTGGGGCGGCTGCTGCAGCGCTGGCTGATCGGGGTGGCGGCGCGGCGGAGGCTGCTGCGGCGAAGGGTGGTCGTGGTCGGGACGGGGCCGGTGGCGGAGGCGGCGGTGCGGGCGCTGCGGGAGGACCCGGCAGCCTACGAGATCCGCGGCATCTACCGCCTGGAGGACGAGCCGCGGACGGAGGAGGTGGCCGGAATGCCCGTGCGGGGCGACCTGGCCGCGCTCGGCGAGTACGCCACCGCGCACACGATCGACATCGTCGTCCTGGCGCTGCCCCAGGTCTCCGAGGCGATCGGCCTGATGGAGGCCGTGAGCTGGATCGCGGCCGACGTGGTGATCCCCTTCGAGCGGCCGGAGACGAGCCCGAGCTTCGCCGCCATCATGCCCCTGGGACGGCTGCGGTCCCTGCAGGTGCTGAGCCGGCCCTTCAAGGGTACCCAGGGGCTGCTGAAGGTCATGGAGGACTACGTGGTGGCCTCCGTCGCCCTCATCGTGCTCAGCCCGCTCATGCTGCTGGCCGCGGTCGCCATCCGGCTCGAGGGACCGGGGCCGATCCTGTTCCGGCAGCGGCGGCCCGGCTTCGGCCGGCGGCCCTTCTCCATCTACAAGTTCCGCACGATGAAGGTGAACCCGCACGACGACGCCACGACCGGCACGACGGGCCCCTCGGACCCGCGCGTGACCCGGGTGGGGAGCGTGCTGCGGCGGCTGAGCATCGACGAGCTGCCGCAGCTGCTGAACGTGCTGAAGGGCGAGATGTCCATCGTCGGCCCGCGGCCCTACGTGGCGAACATGCTCGTCGGGAACGAGCGCTTCTCGGACCTCGTGAACCAGTACGCGGAACGGCACCGGATCAAGCCGGGGCTGACGGGCTACGCCCAGGCGCACGGGATGCGCAGCTACGCCCTGCGCTCGCCGGAGAACGCGCGGCGCAGCATTGAGATGGACCTGCACTACATGACGCACTGGTCCCTCTGGATGGACCTGAAGATCATGCTCCGCACGCTGCTGGTCGGGCTCGCCGGGCGGAACGTGTTCTGAGGCGGCTCCCGCGGGGCTAGCCGGCCCCGAGCGATCGCGTTCCCGGGTGGCCGTGGACCCGGATGGTGCCAAGCCCGGCCAGTGCGTCGCGGATCACGTCCCGCAGCAGACGCACCTCGCGGATCCGGCCGAAGCTCGGGCGGTGGAAGAGGGAGATGTCGCGCCCGGGCAGGGTGGGCGCGCGGATCAGGCGGTAGGCCACCATGTCGTCCAGCAGCGTGCCCACTTGCACGGCGAGCTGCGGCAGGAAGGAGAGGCCGATTCCCGCCCCGATCATCTGCCGCAGCGTCTCCAGGCTCGTGGCCTGCATGGCGCCGCCGCCCCCCGCCGCGCGCGCCCCGGCGGGAAACAGGGCGACCGTCTGCTCCCGCAGGCAGTGGCCGTCGCTGAGCAGGATCAGCTCGCCCGGGGGCACGTCCTCCAGCGTCACGCGCTCGATCACCGCGAGGCGGTGGTCGCGCGGGACGGCGAGGACAAAGCTCTCGTGGAAGACCGGCAGCTCGGACAGCTCAATCCCCCGGACGGGCGAGGAGGCGAGCATCGCGTCCAGCTCCCCTGCCTCCAGCGCGCGGACCAGCCCGCCCGCCGTCCCGTCCACCAGGTGCAGCCGGAGCTTCGGGAAGCGTTCCCGCAAGGGCGTCAGGATGATGGGGGCCACGTAGGGGGCCAGGGTGGAGATGACGCCCAGCCGGAACTGCCCGCCCAGCGGCTCGGTCCGGGACTGGGCCATTTCCAGAAGCCGGCGCCCCTCGGCCAGGACGGCGCGGCACTGGGCCAGCACCTCGGCGCCGCGGTCGGTGACCATGACGCTGCGGCTGGCCCGCTCGAAGACCTGGATGCCCAGGTAGTCCTCGAGCTTGCGGACCTGGGCGGAGAGAGTGGGCTGGCTGACGGCGCAGGCGGTGGCGGCCTTGCCGAAATGCAGGTGGTCGGCGACGGCGACGAGGTACTCGATGTCGCGGAAGCTCAGCCCGGCCAGGTTCATCGCATGGCGTCCCGCGCTGCCGGCGGACGGCGGCGGGCCGCGGCCCGGGACGGGCCACAAGAGGTCATGACCTCGACTTCCCGGCGGGCAGCCCTGCCGCCCGCACCGCGCACCCCGTCCATGCCTTCCTTTTCCACCGGGCCGCGGCCGGGGGCAAGCGGAGCGGTCCGGACCGGCCGGGGAAGGCCGGGCGAGGATCCCTCCCCGCCCGGCGGCACGGATCAGCGCGCCTCGTCGAGCGCCATGTTGAGCCGCAGGACGTTCACGCGCGGCACGCCCAGGAGGCCCAGCGCGGGCCCTTCGGTGTTGGCGGCCACCAGCGCGCGCAGCCGGTCCTCCGGCATGCCCCGCGCCCGCGCCACCCGCGCGACCTGGCGGGCCGCGTTCTCCGGGCTGATGTCGGGGTCGAGGCCGGAGCCGGAGGCAGTGACGGCATCGGCCGGCACAGGCGCCGGCCCGGCCTCCGCCACCCGCTCCCGCACCGCGTCCAGCAGCGCGCCGCTCGTCGGCCCGCGCTGGGAGGCGGCGCTGGCAGCGGCGTTGTAGGGCGAATCGACGGTCTTGCTGCTGTCCTGCGGGTCGGCCGCGCTGGTGGCCGAGGGGCGCGGGTGGAAGTAGCGGTCCGCCGTGAAGTTCTGGCCGATGAGCGCGGAGCCGACCACGCGCCCGTCGCGCTCGACGAGGGAGCCGCTAGCCTGATGCGGCATCAACGCGCCGGCGACCGTGGTCATCGCCGCCGGGACGGCGAGGCCGAGGAGAAGGGTGAAGCCGAGGACGACCGTGGCGGCGGGACGAAGGATGGACATGGCTCAGGCAATCCCGAGGAGCTGGAGGATGACGTCGATGACCTTGATGCCGATGAAGGGCGCGACGATGCCGCCCAGCCCGTAGATCAGCAGGTTCCGCCGCAGCAGCGCCGCCGCGCCCACGGGCGTGTAGCGCACGCCGCGCAGCGCCAGCGGGACCAGGGCCACGATGATCAGCGCGTTGAAGATTACGGCGGAGAGGATGGCGCTCTCGGGACTGGCCAGGCGCATCACGTTCAGCGCCTGCAGCTCCGGGTACTGCAGCACGAAGATGGCGGGCAGGATGGCGAAGTACTTCGCCACGTCGTTGGCGATGGAGAAGGTGGTCAGCGCCCCGCGGGTGATGAGGAGCTGCTTGCCGATCTCCACCACCTCGATGAGCTTCGTGGGGTCGCTGTCCAGGTCCACCATGTTCCCGGCCTCGCGCGCGGCCTGGGTGCCGGTCTGCATGGCCACGCCGACATCGGCCTGGGCGAGCGCCGGCGCGTCGTTCGTGCCGTCGCCGGCCATGGCGACAAGGCGGCCTTCCGCCTGGGCGTCCCGGATGTACTGCAGCTTGTCCTGCGGGGTCGCCTCCGCGATGAAGTCGTCCACCCCGGCCTCGGTCGCGATCGCGGCAGCGGTCAGGCGGTTGTCGCCCGTCACCATCACGGTGCGGATGCCCATCTTGCGCAGCGCCGCGAAGCGGTCGCGGATGCCGGGCTTGACGATGTCCTTCAGCTCGATCGCACCGAGGATCCGGCCATCCTTCGCGACCACCAGCGGCGTGCCGCCCACGCGGGCGATGCGGTCCACCGCCTCGCGCAGCGCGGCCGGGGCCTCGCCGCCCGAGCTGCGGATCAGCGCCTCTGCCGCACCCTTGCGGTAGCCCACGCCGCCCATGTCCAGGCCGGAGATGCGGGTCTGCGCGGTGAAGGGCACCACGGTGGCGTCCGCGGGAAGCGCCGGCGGGGTGATGCCGTGCCGGTCCCGCGCGAAGGCGAGGATGGAGCGGCCCTCCGGCGTCTCATCCGCCAGCGAGGAGAGCACGGCGGCCTCAGCAAGGTCGCGCTCCGCCACGCCCGGCACCGGCACGAAGGCGGCGGCCTGGCGGTTGCCGAGGGTGATGGTGCCGGTCTTGTCCAGCAGCAGCACGTCCACGTCACCCGCCGCCTCCACCGCGCGGCCGGAGGTGGCCATCACGTTGAAGCGCACCAGCCGGTCCATGCCGGCGATGCCGATGGCCGAGAGCAGCCCGCCGATGGTGGTGGGGATCAGCGTGACGAGCAGCGCCGCGAGCACGGGCACGGAAGGCGGTGTGCCGTTCCAGCTCGCCAGGCCCACGACGCTGGCGACGGCGATGAGGAAGATGATCGTCATCCCCGCCAGCAGGATGTCCAGGGCGATCTCGTTCGGCGTCTTCTGCCGCGCGGCACCCTCCACGAGGGAGATCATGCGGTCCAGGAAGGTGGAGCCTGGCGCGGCGGTAATCCGCACCACGATCCAGTCCGAGACGACGAGCGTGCCGCCCGTGACGGCGCTGCGGTCGCCGCCGCTCTCGCGGATCACGGGCGCGCTCTCGCCCGTCACCGCCGCCTCGTTCACGCTGGCGATGCCCTGCACCACCTCGCCGTCGGAGGGGATGAGGTCGCCGGGCTCCACCAGCACGAGGTCGCCGATATGCAGCTCCGTCGCGCCGCGCGGCTGCCAGAGGGATCGGTCCTCGGCGCGGATCAGCAGCTTGGCCTGCGTGTCCGTGCGCGCGCGGCGCAGGCTTTCCGCCCGCGCCCGGCCGCGCCCCTCCGCCACCGCCTCCGCGAAGGTGGCGAAGAGGACGGTGAACCAGAGCCAGAGGGCGATCCCGGCCTGGAAGCCCCAGGGCTCCCCGCGACCGGCGGCGCTGGCGGCCAGGACGGTGACGAGGACGGAGACGATTTCCGTGACGAAGATCACGGGATTCCGGAGCAGCGTCGCCGGGTTCAGCTTGCGGAAGGCATCCCCGACCGCCCGCGGCAGCAGCGCCGGGTCGAGCATCGGGGCGCGGGCGCGGGTGGGCGCGCCGGGGCCGGTGGTGGTGTCGAGCATGGTGTGCCTCAGAAGGACTTGCCGGCGAGCATCGTGAAGTGCTCCGCGATCGGCCCGAGGGTGAGGGAGGGCAGGAACTGCAGCCCGCCGAGGATGAGGATCACGCCCGCCAGCAGCCCGGCGAAGAGCGGACCGTGGGTGGGGAAGGTGCCCGAGCCCTCCGGCGCCTTGGCCTTGGCGGCGAGGGAGCCAGCGATGGCCATGACGGGCACCACGAAGGCGAAGCGCCCGAGCAGCATGGCGATGCCGAGGGTGGTGTTCAGCCAGGGCGTGTCGGAGGTCAGGCCGCCGAAGGCCGAGCCGTTGTTCCCCGCCGCGGAGGTGTAGGCGTAGAGCATTTCCGTCAGCCCGTGCGGCCCGGCATCCTGGATGGAGGAGGCGGCCAGTGGCAGCACGACCGAGACGGCGGTGAAGCCGAGGATCGCGGTGGGCAGGATCAGCACCGCCAGCATGGCCAGCTTGATCTCCCGCGCCTGCACCTTCTTGCCCAGGTATTCCGGCGTGCGCCCCACCATCAGCCCGGCGACGAACACCGCCAGCAGGGCGAAGACGAGCATGCCGTAGAGGCCCGATCCCACGCCGCCCGGCAGCACCTCGCCGAGCTGGATGAGAAACAGGGGGACCATCCCGCCCAGCGGCGTGAAGCTGTCCAGCATCGCGTTCACCGCGCCGCAGGAGGCGCCCGTGGTGGTGGCAGTGAAGAGCGCGACGAGCGGCAGGCCGAAGCGGAGGTCCTTGCCCTCCATGTTGCCGAGCGCCGGATCGACGCCCATGGCCGTCATCAACGGGTTGCCCGCGGCCTCGGCGGCGTAGATGGCGGCGGTGGCGGCCACGACGAAGCCGAGCATCACCGCCAGCAGCGCGCGGCCCTGGCGGATGTCGCCGACGATGCGCCCGAAGGCGAGGCAGAGCGCGAAGGGGATCACGGCCTGCGCCATGATCTGCAGCGCGGTCGCGATCGCGTCCGGCCCCTCGAAGGGGTGGAGCGAGTTCACGCCGAAGAAGCCGCCGCCATTGGTGCCGAGGTGCTTGATGGCGATCTGGAAAGCGGCCGGGCCGAGCGGGACCGTCTGCTCCGCCCCCTCCAGCGTGGTGGCGGTGACGTAGCCCGCGAAGGTCTGCGGCATGCCGAGCGCGACGAAGACGAGGCCCAGCACCACCGCCAGCGGCAGAAGGACATAGAGCGTGACGCGGGTGAGGTCCGCCCAGAAGTTCCCGAGCTCCCGCACCCCACCGCGCGCGAAGGCGCGTGAGACGGCGAGGGCAAGGGCCATGCCGGTCGCGGCCGAGAGGAAGTTCTGCACCGCCAGCCCGGCCATCTGGGACAGGTAGGAGGCCGCGACCTCGCCCGAATAGGCCTGCCAGTTCGTGTTGGTGACGAAGCTGACGGCCGTGTTGAAGGCGAGCCAGGAGGACATGCCGGAAACGCCCGCCGGGTTCAGCGGCAGCACGCCCTGCAGGCGCAGGATCGCGAAGAGCAGCACGAAGCCGGCGGCATTGGCGGCGAGCATGGCGAGGACGTAGCCGCGCCAGTCCTGCCCGCGCCCGGGATCAACCCCGCCGGCGCGGTAGAACAGGGCTTCCACCGGCCGCAGCCAGGTGACGCGGCCGTCGGCGACGGCGGCGATGTAGCGCCCGAGCGGTACGGCGGCCGCCACGGTGAGCGCGAGGACGAGCGCGATCTGCGCCCAGCCGAGGATGGTCATGGGTCAGAGATCCGGATCACAGGCTCTCGGGGCGCAGCAGCGCCCACAGGAGATAGGCCAGGAGGCCGGCGGAGACGGCACCGCCGAGGATGAGGTCGAGCACGGCGCGTCAGACCCGTTCGCAGGCGGCGGCATAGGCCGCGAGGAGCGCGAAGGCCCCGAGGCCGAGCGCGAGGAGGAGGATGTCGAGCATGGCGGTTCCCTGCCGGCACGGGCCGGCGACTGCACAGGGATTCAGTCCCGCGGGCGTAAAAACACCATTCGGGAAGGCGGGCAGCCCCGTAAAAAGCGCGTAAAGCCCGGAGGTAACCTCTCGTTTTTACGCGGCCTTTATGCCGGGCGCCCGTTCCCGGCATCGCGCCTTTACGTGCCCTTCGCCAGACTCCCGCGGGTTCGCGCCTCGGGGAGTGGGAGCATGTCGGCCGCCATCGCGCCTCTGCCGGGGCTGCACCGCTCATCCCTCGGCCCGGGCGGAAGCCTCACCTTCGCCAGGCGCATCCCGCCCGGCCGCACCGGGCTCTGCGCCTTCCTGGCCCTGCTGCTCTGGGGCCTCTTCGGATCGCTCGCCATGGGCCTACGCAGCCCGGCCACGGCCAATCCGGCCCACGCCATGCTGTGGCTGGCCGGGGCGGTGGTGATTGCCGCCGTCGCGCTCGTCTTGGGCTTCCTCGCCGGCCATGCGAAATCCTAGGGAGAGGGGGACCGCTCCCCCGCTCCCTCCTACTGCCTGACCGGGTCCATGCCGTCCTCCACACGACCTGCCGAGCCGCCCCGCCCGGATCCCGACGCCCTGCTCGATGCGGCGCGGCGGGAGGGGCGAGGCCGGCTGAAGGTGTTCCTCGGTGCCGCCCCGGGCGTGGGCAAGACCTTCGAGATGCTGACGGAGGCGCGCCGCCGCGCGCTGGGCGGCACGGATGTGGTGGTGGGCCTGGCCGAGACGCACGGGCGCGCGGAGACGGCCGCGCAGCTCGCGGGGCTGGAGGTGCTGCCCCGCGCCCGGCTGGACTACCGCGGCCAGGCGCTGGAGGAGTTCGACCTGGACGGGGCGCTGGCCCGCCGGCCGGCGATCCTCGTGCTGGACGAGCTGCCGCATACCAACGCGCCGGGCAGCCGCCACCCCAAGCGCTGGCAGGACGTGGAGGAGCTGCGCGCCGCCGGGATCGAGGTCTGGACGGCGATGAACGTGCAGCACCTGGAGAGCCTGTCCGACGCCGTTGCGCGCATCACCGGCGTGCGCGTGGCGGAGACGGTGCCGGACGGTGTGCTGGCGGGCGCCGACGCGGTGGAGCTGATCGACATCCCGCCCGCCGAGCTGCTGGAGCGGCTGCGCCAGGGCAAGGTGTATCGCGCGGACCAGGCGGAGCGCGCCCTCCGCGGCTTCTTCCGCGAGGGCAACCTCGCCGCGCTGCGGGAAATGGCGCTGCGCCGCACGGCGGAGCGGGTGGACGCGGACGTCACCGGCTACATGCGCGCCAACGCCATCTCCGGCCCCTGGCCGACCGGCGACCGCGTGATGGTGCTGGTGGGGGGCGATCCCGCCGCGGAGAACGTGGTGCGCCATGCGCAGCGCATCGCCGCCACGCTGCGCGCGCCCCTCGTGGCGCTGCACGTGGAACGGCCGGGCGCGGCGGGGGGCGATCCAGGCACTGCGCTGCGCTTCGCCGAGACGCTGGGGGCGGAGACGGAGACGGTGGTGGACACCGACGTACCCCGCGCCATCCTCGCCGCGGCGGCGGAGCGGAACGTCACCCATCTCGTGCTCGGCCGCGGGCGCCCCTCCCTCTGGCGGCGGCTGACCGGCCGCACCCTTTCCTCCACGCTGCTGCGGCGGGCGACGGACTTCGCCCTGCACCTCGTGCCCGATCCCGTTGGCACGGGGCGGCGCCCCTCCCCTCCCCCGCCCCGCTCCGTTCCGCCCTGGCTCGCACGCGCCTCCGTGCCGCTGCTGGTGCTGGCGGCCACCGGGATCGGCTTCGGGCTGGACGGGATCGTGGCGGAGGGCGCGCTGGGCATGGTGTACCTTGCGGCCACCGTCGCCTCCGCCGTCGCCTTCGGCCCCGCGCACGGCGTGGCGGCGGCCGTGCTCTCCTTCCTGGCCTGGAACTTCCTCTTCATCCCGCCGCGCTACACCCTCACCATCAGCGGCCCGCAGGAGGTGGTGGGGGCGGTCGTCTTCAGCCTCGTCGCGCTGCTGATGGCCGGCACGGCGGGGCGGCTCGGGCACTCCGTGCGGGCGGCGCGGGCGCGGGTCTTCGGGCTGCGCCGGCTGGTGGAGTTCAGCCGCCGCCTGGGCGCGCCGATGAGCCGCGGCGACCTCCTCACCCTCATCGCGGCGGAGGCGGAGCGGGTGGCGGGCTGCCCCTGCTGCGTGCTGATGCCCGTCACGGGCGTGGACCTGCCGGGGCTGGGGCTGGAGGCCTCTCTTTCCACCCACGAGGCCGACCTCGTCGTGCGCGCGGCCGCGCCCGCCGAGGCGGGGCCGGACGACGCTTCCATGGCCGCCGCGCGCTGGGCCTTCGCCCGCGGCGGCGCGGCGGGATGGGGCACGGACACGCTGCCGGCGGTGCCCTGGCAGTTCCAGCCCCTGACCACCGGGGCGGGCGTGGCCGGCCTCGTTGGCCTGCGCTTCGCGGAGCGGGCCGAACCGCTGGACGCGGAGCGCGCCCGGGCACTGGACGCGCTGCTGGACCAGGCCGCCGTCGCGCTGGAGCGGGCCGAGTTGATGGAGGAGCGCGCGCGCGGCGCCGCGCGGGCGGAGGCGGACGCGCTGCGGACGACGCTGCTCACCTCCCTCGGCCACGACCTCCGCACGCCGCTGACGGGCATCCGCGGATCGCTGGAGACGCTGCGGACCATGGGCGACGCGCTCTCGCCGGAGGCGCGGGCCGACCTGATCCTGGCCGCCGAGGAGGAGACGGCGCGGCTCGGGCGCTTTGCCGCCAACGTCCTGGACATGGTGCGGGTGGAGACCGGCGCGGTGCCCCTGCGGCGCGAGCCGGTGGACCTGCCCGCCGCCATCGAGGCCGCGGCGGAGCGCGCGGAGCACGCGGCCGGGCGCCCGCTGGAGCGGCGGCTCGGCGCCTGGCTGCCCACCCCGTCGCTCGACCCGGTGCTGCTCGATCAGGTGCTGGCCAATCTGCTGGACAACGCGATGAAGTTCTCGGGCCCGGGGGGCCGTGTCACGATCGCCGCGCGGCGCGAGGGGGCGAATGTGCTGGTGCAGGTAGAGGATGACGGGCCGGGGATCCCGCGGGAGGACCTGGTGCGGATCTTCGACCCCTTCTTCCGCGCCAGCCGCACGGACCGCATTGCCGCCGGCACCGGGCTGGGGCTCGCCATCGCCCGCGGCCTGACGCGCGCCATGGGGGGAGAGATCGCGGCCGAGAGTCCGGTGGGGGGCGGCAGGGGCACGCGCATGTCGCTGCGCTTCCCGATCGGGGGAGGCGGGGCGTGAGCGGCGCGGACCTCTCCCGGCCGCGCGTGCTGGTGGTGGATGACGAGGCGCAGATCCACCGCTTCCTCGGCCCCGCCCTCGCCGCCTCGGGCTATGAGCCGTTGCGGGCGGAGAATGCGGCGGAGGGGCTGCGCCTGGCCGCCTCCTTCGCCCCCGCAGCCATCCTGCTCGACCTCGGCCTGCCCGACCTGGACGGGCAGGCGGTGATCCCCCGGCTGCGCGGCTTCACGGAGGCGCCGATCATCGTCCTCTCCGCCCGGGACAGGGAGGAGGGCAAGGTGGCCGCCCTGGATGCCGGGGCGGACGACTACGTGGAGAAGCCCTTCGCGCTGGGAGAGCTGCTGGCGCGGCTCCGGGCCGCGCTGCGCCGGGCCGCGGCGCGCGGCGGGGGCGCGACGGAGGCGGTGATCCGGGTGGGGCCGCTGGAGGTGGACCTGGCCGGCCGCATGGCGAGGCTGAACGACGCGCACCTGCGGCTGACGCCGCGCGAGTGGGCCCTGCTGGCCGCCCTGGCGCGTGCGGGGGCCGGCCGGGTGGTGACGCAGCGCCAGCTTCTTCTCGCCGTTTGGGGGCCGGGGCACGCGGAGGATGCGCAGTACCTGCGCGTCTATATCGGGCACCTCCGCCAGAAGCTTGGCGAGGCGGCGGGGCTGATCCGGACGGAGCCGGGCGTGGGCTATAGGCTGGGATCGGCGGAGTAGGGGCTGGGCCGGGAACGCTTTCCGAGGCCCTCGCCGTGCTAGACCAAGCGCGAGAGCAGGCATCGAGCAACTGCCCGAAAACTGCGCCGACGTCGAAAGAGAGGTAAGATGCGATGGTGGGCGCACTAGGGCTCGAACCTAGGACCCGCTGATTAAGAGTCAGCTGCTCTACCAACTGAGCTATGCGCCCATCGCATCGTCGTCCCGGAGGGAAGCGCTGGGCGCCGCCGTCCGGGAGGCGCCTTCTACCGGATCGGGCGAGGAGGTCAACCCCTTTCGCACCGGCGAGACCGGTTGTTGCCCCTCCGGGACGAAGGCGCTGCCTAGTCTCGTGCCGCGGCGAACTCCACATCGCGGTGGACATAGGCGCTGCCAAGCAGCCCGAAGCCCAGCATCACCGTCAGCACGGCGGAGCCGCCATGGCTGATCAGCGGCAGAGGCACGCCGCCCACGGGGATGCTGCCCGTCACCATGGCGATGTTCACGAAGACGTAGAGGAAGAAGTTCGTCCCCAGCCCGAGGGCCAGCAGCCGCCCGAACTGGTGGCGGCAGCGCAGCGCCGTGAGCAGCGCGAAGATGATGACCAGCGCCAGCAGCCCCAGCGTGCCGAGCGCGCCGACAAGCCCGAACTCCTCCGCGATCATGGTGAAGATGAAGTCCGTCTGCTTCTCCGGCAGGAAGTTCAGGTGGCCCTGGGTGCCCTGCAGGAACCCCTTCCCCCACATGCCGCCGGAGCCCAGCGCAATCTTGGACTGGATAATGTTGTAGCCCGCGCCCAGCGGGTCGCTCTCCGGGTCCATGAAGGTCGTGATCCGGGCCTTCTGATAGTCGTGCAGCCGCTCATAGGCGATGGGGGCGGCGAAGCCGACGCCCGCGAAGAGGATGGCGAACTTCCACCACCGCACCCCGGCCGCCCAGAACATCGCGCCCCCGATCATGCAGGTGATGAGGGCCGTGCCGAGATTCGGCTGCTTCAGGATCAGCGCCACCGGCACCAGCACGGCCAGGGCCGGGGGGATAAGGAAGAGCGGGTTGCCCATCCGCTCCCAGCTCGCCCGGTGGAACCAGTGGGCCAGGGCGAGGCAAAGCATGATCTTCATCAGCTCGGAGGGCTGGAGCTGGATGGGGCCGACATCAATCCACCGCTGCGCCCCCTTCCCCACATTGCCGTGGACGAGCACGAGAACCAGCAGAGCCACGCCGACGGCGTAGCCCACCCAGGCGAAGCGGGCGATCACCCGGATGTCGACCAGGGAGAGGGACAGCATGATGACCAGCCCGAAGCCGAAGCGCAGCGCGTGCTTGCTGGCATAGGCGTCCGGCGTGCCACCGCCGGCGGAGTAGAGAGCGACGTAGCCGATCGCCGCCACCCCGCAGAGGACCAGGACGAAGAGCCAGGGGATCTGCCACAGCTTCTCAAGGATGCCGAAGCTGTGCTGCCTCATCAGCAGCCGGCGCTCATACACGGCCGGTTCGCGCAGCATCATGGCGGGGATGTCCCCTTCACGGGTTCCGGGGCGGCGCCGCCTCCGCCACCCGGGCGGGCGGGGCGTTCACCGGCTGGCGGAAGCGGTTGATGGTGTCGGCCATGATGTCGCGCGCGATCGGCGCCGCGGCGCCGGAGCCGGAGGAGCCGTGCTCCACGATGACCGTGACCACGTATTGCGGGTTATCGTAGGGCGCGTAGGCGACGAAGAGCGCATGGGGCCGCCACTCCCGCGGCATGGCTTCCACCCGGAAGCCGCGTTCCCGCTGCTCCCGGCTCACGCGGCGGACCTGGGTGCTGCCGGTCTTGCCGGCCATCTGCCCCATACCTCCCGGCAGCGCGGCGGCCTTGGCGGTGCCGCCGGTCTCGTTCACCACGGCCCACATCCCCTCCCGCACCACGCGCAGGTCGCGCTCGGGGATGCCGAGGGAGGGCCAGTCCTCCGGCCGTACACCCTTCACCGGGCGGCCGCCGATGCTGCGCGTCAGGTGCGGCTGCACCGCGCGCCCCGTGGCCAGCCGGGCTGTCATGGTGGCGAGAGAGAGCGGGGTGAGCTGGTAGAAGCCCTGGCCGATGCCGTGCACCACCGTGTCCCCAAGGTTCCAGGGCTTGCCCTGGGCCTGCCGCCAGGCGCGGGTGGGCACGTGGCCGCGCCGGGCGCCTGGTAGCTCAATCTCCAGGTCCACGCCGAGGCCGAAGCGATTCGCCATGGCCGCGATCCGGTCGATGCCCGTGCGCTTGGCCATCTCGTAGAAGTAGCAGTCGCAGGAGTTCTTGATGCCCCCCCGCATGTCCACGCTGCCATGGCCGTACTTGGACCAGCAATGGAAGCGCGTGTCGCCCAGGTCGTAGTAACCCGGGCAGGCCACACGGTCCCCCGGAGTGCAGACCTTCGCCTCCAGCGCCGCCAGCGCCACGATCATCTTGAAGGTGGAGCCGGGCGCGTAGAGGCCGTTGGTGCACTTGTTGATCAGCGGCGTCTGGCGCCTGCTCGTCCACTCCCGCCACTGGGCGGCGGAGACGCCGGCGTTGAACAGGTTGGGGTCGAAGGAGGGCTGGGTGGCCATGGCCAGCACCTCGCCGGTGCGGGCGTCCAGCACCACGGCGCTCGTCCCCTCCTCGCAGCGGGCGCGGACGGTGCGCTGCAGCTCCGAATCCACGCTGATCGCCACGTCCTGGCCGGGCTGGCCCTCGCGCCGGTCCAGCTCCCGGATCACCCGGCCCACGGCGTTCACCTCCAGCCGGATGGAGCCGGCGCGGCCGCGCAGGGTCTTGTCGTGGAACCGCTCGATCCCGGCGCGGCCGACGCGGATGCCCGGCAGCTCCAGCAGCGGGTCCTCGCCCATGTCCGCCTCGGCCGGGGGGGCGACGTAGCCCACGATATGGGCCAGGTGCTCCTTCTCCGGGTATTCCCGGGTGGTGCCGACATCGACCGAGATGCCCGGCAGGTCCGGCGCGTTCACCTCGATCCGCGCCATCTCCTCCCAGGAGAGGAACTCGCGCAGGGTCACCGGGATGAAGCGGCGGCGGCGGCGCACCTCCCGCTCGATCCGGGTGCGCTCCGCGTCCGTCAGGGGCACGATCTTGCTGAAGGTGTCCAGCACGGCCGGCACGTCGCGCGCGTCCTCGGCCACGATGAGGGCGCGCCAGTTCAGCTGGCTGCCCGCGATCACCTTCCCCTCCCGGTCCAGCACCCGGCCGCGCGGCGGGGCGACGAGCCGGGCGGAGATGCGGTTCTCCTCCGCGAGAGTCGCGTAGCGCTCCCCCTCCTCCACCTGCAGCTTGTTCAGCCGGTATCCCAGGAAGCCCAGCGCCCCGAGCTGGATGCCGCCGAGCATCAGGGCGCGGCGGGTGAAGACGCCCCGCCGCGCCTCCTCCTCCTTCCTGGCCGCGCTCACGCGAGCCCCTCCGCCCGCTGCATGCCCCGGTGCGCCAGGCTCATCGGCCAGGCGAGGATCGGGTAGAGGCCGACGGCCAGCCAGAACCCCGCGAAGGCGGGGGGCGTCGGGGGCAGGTGCCAGCCCAGCAGGGCCTGCAACAGGTAGCCGAGCCCGACCGCGAGGACCGCGAAGCCGCAATAGGCCAGCCACACCAGGGGAAAGGACTGCTTTGCCAGCGCCCGCCGCACCCGCAGTGCCGCGCCGTGGACGAGGAGCAGGGTCAGCACGCCGATGCCGAGCGGGCTGAAGCCCAGCAGGTCCTGCAGCAGCCCCAGGCCAAAGACCGCCGGGGCCGGCATGGAGGCCGGGCGGAACAGGCTCCAGAAGAACACCCCGGCCAGGGCCACCGCCGGCACCAGGGTCGGCAGCCCCACCGGCGCGGCGGCGAGGACCATCGCCGCCACGGTGGAGACGCTGGGCGCGGCCGCTCGGGCCAGCGCGTCCAGCCGTGCCAGCAGGCCGGGGGCCGAGGCGGGGCGGCCGCGGCGCGTCATCCACATGCCCTGGCGCCCCTAGTGCCGCGGCCGGACGGAGGGGTCCGGGCGCGTGACGGCCTCCGGCGGCAGGATGCCGGCGAGGCCGAACTCGAAGATCCGCAGCAGGTCCAGCCGGTCCAGCCGGGCATAGAGCTCGACCTCCGGCCAGCCCGTCTCGCCGAGATGGACGATGCCGACCGGCAGCCCGGCCGGGAAGGTGGCGGATTCGGCGGAGGTGACCACGCGATCCCCTTCCTGCGGCTGCATCCCCGAGGGCCAATGCTGCAGCCGCGGCCGGGCGCCGTTGGTGCCTACCATCATGGCCCGCGCCCGCGAGCCTTCCAGCACCACGGGAATGCGGCTGTTCATGTCCGTCACCAGCAGGATGCGGGCGGAGCGGGAACCCACCTCCGACACCCGCCCGGCCAGGCCGCGCTCGTCCAGCGCCACCTGCCCCTTCTGCACCTGGAGGAAGGGGCCGGTCGCGATCAGCACGGCCTTGGCATAGGTGCCGCCGGCGTCGGCCACCACGCGGGCGGTGTGGAACTGCGGGGCAGGGTCCGGCACGAAGGTGAGCTGCCGGCGCAGTAGGGCGTTCTCCGCCTCCAGCGCCAGGGCGGCGGCCTGCCAGCGGTGCAGACGGTCGTTCTCCTCGCGCAGCCGGGCCGTTTCCTGCCGCAGGTTCAGCAGGCCCTGGACCTCCGCGACGGTCCCCCGCACCGCCCCGATCGGCTCTGCGGCCACGGCGTAGAGGGGGGCGAGCAGGTCGGCCAGCGCCATGCGGGTGCGCTCCACCAGCAGGGTGTCGGCCTTGCCCAGCAGCATCGTCCCGAAGGCGGCCGCGATCAGCACGGGCACGGAGAGCCGGGCCAGGGCCTGGCGGAGCGGGACGCTCAGACGAATCATGCCGATCTCCCCCTCACACTACGCCCTCGGGAACCCCCGGCCCCCTCATCCCGTATACGACGAAACCGCCCTAAAAGGCTGTTCCTGAAGAAATTTAATGGAAGTCCGGGCCGGGCGACTCCCCGTCTTCCACCGCAGGTTAATACATGGAGGAGAGGACGTGGCGAAGTCGCTTCATCTCTTCCAACGCGCGACCCGTGCCGAGGGCTACGCAGGAAAGGGCTTCCTCGGCCACGCTCACCGGCAGCCCCGTCGCCTCGCGAAGAACGTTGTCGAGGCCGTAGAGAAGCGCCCCGCCCCCCGTCAGCACGATGCCCTTGTCCACGATGTCGGCGGCCAGCTCCGGCGGGGTGTTCTCCAGCGCCACCTTCACCGCCTCCACGATCTGGGAGACGGGCTCGGCCAGGCTCTCCGCGATCTGGCGCATGGAGACGTAGACTTCCCGCGGGACGCCGTTCATCAGGTCGCGGCCTTTCACCTCGGTGATCGGGCCCTCCTCCCCCTCCTCCGGGGCGGCGGCGGCGCCGATCTCCATCTTGATGCGCTCGGCCGTGCTCTCCCCGATCAGCAGGTTAAACTGCCGGCGGATGTAGGAGATGATGGCCTCGTCCATCTTGTCCCCGCCCACGCGGACGGAGCGGGCGTAGACGATCCCGCCCAGCGAGATCACCGCCACCTCGGTGGTTCCGCCGCCGATATCCACGATCATGGAGCCGGAGGGCTCCGTCACCGGCAGGCCGGCACCGATCGCGGCCGCCATGGGCTCCTCGATCAGCAGTACCTTCCGGGCGCCGGCGCTCTCCGCGCTCTCCTGGATCGCCCGGCGCTCCACCGCGGTGGAGCCGGAGGGGACGCAGACGATGATCATGGGGGAGGCGAAGGAGCGGCGGTTGTGCACCTTGCGGATGAAGTGCTTGATCATCTCCTCCGCCACCTCGAAGTCGGCGATTACCCCGTCCCGCAGGGGACGGATGGCGGCGATGTTGCCGGGGGTGCGGCCGAGCATCTGCTTCGCCTCCTCCCCCACCGCCAGCACCTGCTTGCGGCCGCGGATATCGGCGATGGCGACGACGGACGGCTCGTTCAGGACGATCCCGCGGCCCTTGACGTAGACCAGGGTATTCGCGGTGCCGAGGTCGATGGCCATGTCGGCGGAGAGGAAGCCGAACAGGCGGGAGAACATGCGGATCGGACCTCAGGGCTGGAACGGGGGCGTCCGGGCGGGACTGGAACGGCCCGGAGCCGGGCGCGGAGGTCACTAGCGGCAAGGAGGGGGCCGCTCAAGCGGGAAACGCCCGCCTCCCCCGTGCACGCCCCGCATGTCGGCGCACATGACAGCCGCGCAACCCGGCCGGGGTGGTCGCGTTCTGGTCGCACAGTTGAAACAACGGGAAAGCAGACCATGCGCAAGTCCACCCTCGCCCTCCTCGCCGTTGCAGGCCTCGGCCTCGGCGCCTGCGGCTACAGCACCGGCGACCGCGCGGTCTCCGGTGGCCTGCTCGGCGCCGGCGCCGGTGCCGGCGTCGCCGCGATCACCGGCGGCAATGCCGGCACGGGCGCCCTGATCGGCGGCGCGGCCGGTGCGGCCGGCGGCGCGCTGACCAGCGGCAACGACGTCAACCTCGGCCGTCCGATCTGGCGCTGAGGTCAGTTCCCGCCCCCTTCCCGGGGGCGTGGCAGGGAAGGGCGTCCCCTCGGGGGCGCCCTTTTTCGTTGCCCGCGCCCCTACGGCATTGCGTGGCGCTGCGGCGGAGGGGTTCCATTCCGCGGCGACTCCGCCGGAAAAGGCGGGCGCCGGGGACGGGAGCGGGACCATGCTGAACCTTCGCTGCGGGCCGGCAGGCCATCCGGATAGTGCCTGCGGCTGCGCCCTGCCCCGTCGGGGGCTGTTCCGCACCGCCCTCGCGGCCGGTGCCGCGAGTTTCATCCCGTCCGCTGCCCGGTCCCAGCCCTCCGCCCCTGCCCCTGCCCGGCGGCGCCGGATCGACGTGCATCACCACCTCACCCCGCCCGCCTACAAGGACGCGGTGCTCCGGCGCATGGACTTCTTCCCCCTCCAGCGGGACTGGACGCCGGAGCGGACGATCGAGGACATGGACGCGGCGGGGATCGACGTGGCGATCCTCTCCGTCACCACCCCCGGGCTGACCTTTGCGGAGGGGGAGGAGCGGCGCCGGCTGGCGCGGGCCTGCAACGAGTACGCGGCGGAGCTGATGCAGCGCCACCCCGGCCGCTTCGGCTCGTTCGCCGCCCTGCCCCTGCCGGACATGGAGGGAAGCCTGGCGGAAGCGGCCTACGCGCTGGACGTGCTGAAGGCCGACGGCGTGCTGCTCTTCACCAATTACGGCGGGAAATGGCTGGGCGACCCGCTGTTCCAGCCGCTCTACGAGGAGCTGAACCGGCGGCGGGCGGTGGCGGCTACCCACCCCATCTCCGCCCCCTGCTGCACCAACCTGCAGATGCCCCTCCTCCCCGACCCGCTGATCGAGTACGGCACGGACACCACGCGGACCATCGGCAGCCTGCTGTTCAGCGGCACGGCGAAGCGGTTCCCGGAAATCCGCTTCATCCTCTCCCATGCCGGGGGCACCGCGCCCTTCCTGATCGAGCGCTTCGAGTTCCAGGCCCGCATCCCCGCCTCCGGCGCGCAGCTGGCGGGCGGGGTGCGGCCAGCGCTCGGCCGCTTCCTCTACGACACGGCCCAGGCGGCCAACCCCGTGGCCATGGGCGGCCTGCTGCAGGTGGTGCCGGCAAGCCAGGTGGTGCTCGGGACGGACTTTCCCTACCGGACCTCCGCCGAGCAGGTGCAGGGCCTCGCCGGGTTGGGGCTGGACGAGGCGACGCTACGGGCGATCGAGAGCGGCAATGCCGAGGCGCTGATGCCTCGGCTGCGCGCGTAAGTACGGCGCGACCGGCGGCGCGGCGGCCACGACGGCATCTCTACTCGCCGGAAGGGCGCAGGCTTCGGCACGATGGGAACCCAGGAATCGAGAAGGAGCCGATCGTGCGGGATGCCGAGGGGAACCAGGCGACGCTGGACGCCGACCACCGGCGCTCGGTGAACGAGGCGTTGGCGATCATCGAGCGTGACGAGGACGTCAAGGTCGTCTTCGCCGTCGAGTCCGGCTCTCGGGCCTGGGGTTTCGCAAGCCCGGACAGCGACTGGGACGTCCGGTTCCTCTACGCCCGCCCGACACGATGGTTCGTGCAGCTCGAGGCCGGCCGCGACGTGATCGAGCGCGCCCTGCCGAACGATCTGGACCTGGCGGGCTGGGACATGCGGAAGGCCATCAACCTCGCCCTCAAGGGAAACCAGGCCCTGCGGGAATGGCTCTCCTCGCCGCTCGTCTATACCGAGGACGAGACCATGGCAGACCTGCTCCGGCGCCTGGTCCGAAGCATCCCCTCGCGCCCGGCCGCCATCCATCACTACGCCAGCCTCGCGCGGCAGGTGCATGAGCGCTGGCTCCGGCGGGATGAATTCCCCCGCAAGAAGTACCTCTACGCGATCCGTCCAGCCCTCACCCTCCGCTGGCTCCGGAGCCACGCCGGCGAGATTCCACCTATGGACCTGCCGTCGCTCCTGCGCGAGGTGAGCCTCTCGTCGTCGGAACGGGAAGCGATTGGCCAGCTCCTGCGGGAGAAGGCCGTCAACCCTGAGATGGGTCAGGGGCCGGCCGTCCCTCCCCTGCACGCCCTGATCGCACACGAACTCGAAGGGGTTCCCGCCATGGTAGCGGCGGAACCGAAGCAAGAGGTTCCGCCGCAGGTCCGGCAGGATGCCCAGCAGCTCCTCGTCCGGAGCGCGGCCCTGGCCGATCAGCGTCGCTGAACCGGCGTCGACCGGATGCGCCAGGAGGACTTCCCGGTCAGACCGCCGGGACCGCCATCTCCGCCGGCGCGGTGCGCTCGCGCTTCACCAGCAGCTTGTTCAGCGCGTGGACATAGGCGCGGGCGGAGGCGACGATGGTGTCGGTATCCGCCCCCTGCCCGTCCACCAGCTTGCCGCTCTCCTCGAAGCGCACGGTCACGCGCGCCTGCGCATCGGTGCCGCCGGTGACAGACTGCACGGCGTAGAGCTTCAGCTGGACGTCGTGCGGGAAAGCCGCGCGTATCGCGTTGAACGTCGCGTCCACCGCGCCGTCGCCGCCGGCGATGCCCTCCACCTCCTCGCCGTCGATCTCCAGCTTCAGGGAGGCCATTGGGCGGGAGTTGATGCCGGAGGTGACGGTCAGCGCCGTGATCTTCACCCGGTCGTTCTGGCGGATCACCTCGTCATCCACCAGCGCCGACACGTCCTCGTCGTAGACGACCTTCTTGCGGTCGGCGAGGTCCTTGAAGCGCCGGAAGGCGTCGTTCAGCGCATTGTCGCCCAGCTCGTAGCCCAGGGCCTTCAGCTTGTCCCGGAAGGCCGCGCGGCCGGAGTGCTTGCCGAGCACCAGGGAATTGGTGGCCCAGCCCACGCTCTCCGGCGTCATGATCTCATAGGTGGAGGCGTCCTTCAGCACGCCGTCCTGGTGGATGCCGGATTCATGGGCGAAGGCGTTGCGGCCGACGATCGCCTTGTTCGGCTGCACGTCGAAGCCCGTGATGGTCGCCAGCAGGCGCGAGGTGCGGAGGATGTTCGGCGTCCGGATGTTCGTGGTGCGGGAGATGGCGTTGCCGCGCGTGCGCAGCGCCATCGCCACCTCCTCCAGCGCGGCATTGCCCGCGCGCTCGCCGATGCCGTTGATGGTGCACTCCACCTGCCGGGCGCCGGCGCGGATGGCGGCGATGGTGTTCGCCACGGCCAGGCCCAGGTCGTTGTGGTTGTGGGTGGAGAAGATCACCCCATCCGCGCCCGGCACCCGCTCCCGCACGGTGGAGAAGATGCGGGTCATGTCCTCCGGCAGGGCGTAGCCGACCGTATCCGGAATGTTGATGGTGGTGGCGCCGGCCTTGATGGCGGCCTCCACGCAGCGGCACAGGAAATCCATGTCCGTGCGGCTGCCATCCTCGGCGGACCACTCCACGTCGTCCGTGTGGTTGCGGGCCAGGGTCACGCTGCGGGTCACGGCGGCCAGCACCTCCTCGTCCGACATGCGCAGCTTCACGCGCATGTGCAGCTCGGAGGTGGAGATGAAGGTGTGGATGCGGCCGCGGGCGGCGGGCTTGATCGCCTCGGCGGCGCGCAGGATGTCGGCATCGGCCGAGCGGGCCAGGCCGCAGACCACGGGGCCGTCCTTGCCGAAGCGCTGGGCGATGGAGCGCACGCTGTCGAAATCGCCGGGGCTGGCGATGGGGAAGCCGGCCTCCAGCACGTCCGCGCCGAGTTCCGCCAGGCTCTCCGCCATGCGCAGCTTCTCCTCCAGGTTCATGGAGAAGCCGGGGGATTGCTCGCCGTCGCGCAGCGTGGTGTCGAAGATGATGACGCGGTCGTCCGCGATGCTGCCGAAGCTCGGGTGGTTATGGGCCATCGGGGCCGTTCCTTCGTTCTGCCGTGTGGATGTCAGGCGGGCGCGCGGCCCGGGGAACCCCCTGAGCGATGCCGGCCTGTCAGCCGCGCGTCACGCCCAGGGGCGGCGAAGTCGAAGGAGGAGCGGGAGGAGGGCGAGGGCCGAGCGCGCGAGGGCGGCGGCCGGGCGGCCGGAGCGGAGAGGCGCGGTACGGGCGGGCATCGCCTGCATGGAAGGGACACTAGGCCGTGCGGAGGGGCCGGGCAAGCCGCCTCCCGCCTTGATGGCGAAGCTGTCAACACCAACATGGCCGTGCTTTCCGCAAGGGCCGCCAGGCCCCAGCCGAGAGGAGGCCAGCCACCATGCCCATCGACGGGCCGAAGACCGAAGCCGCGCCCACCGACACGCCCGAGGACGGGGCGGGCGGGGCGCCGCGGCCGGAGCTGCCCGACGCGGCGGACTGGCCGGCGGATGCCACCGCCGGCGAGGCCTTCCGCCACATGGTGCGGGCCACCCTCGCCGCGCTCGCCGCCCACCGCCCCGCCGCGGTCGCGGGAGAGGCCGAGGGCGTCCATCAGATGCGCGTGGCCGCCCGACGCCTGCGGGCCGTCATCGCCACCTTCCATCCCGGCCTGCCCGATGAGGCGGAGGAGCGCTTCAACGCCAGCCTCCGGCGGCTGGGCCAGGTTCTCGGGGAGGCGCGAGACTGGGACGTGTTCATCACCCAGATCCTGCCCGCGGCCGCCGTGGACGGCGTGCCGATCCACGAGCTCGCCAAGCTGGAGGAGGCGGCGCGGCGCGCCCGTGCCGCCGCGCAATCCTCGCTCCGCGCGGCGGTGAGCGGCCCGGCCTTCACCAATACGGTCGAGAGCCTCTCCGCCTGGGCCGAGGACGCGGCGGATCCCTCATCCCCGCAGGGGCACGGCAAACTGGCAAAGCCGGTCCGCAAGCTGGCGCCCCGGCTTCAGGCACGGCTGGCCCGCACGGTGCAGCGGCGCGGCCGCCATATCCGCGGGCGCTCGGAGGAGGAGCTGCACGAGCTGCGGAAGGCGCTGAAGAAGCTGCGCTACGGGGTGGAACTGCTGGCCCCGCTTCACGGGAGCGGCCGCAAGAGCTTCCGCCGTGCCTGCCAGAGCCTGCAGGAGGAGCTGGGCGCGCTGAACGACGCCGTGGTGGCCGCCGAGCTGACGCGGCGGCTGGAGGCCGAGGACCCCTCCGTCGCCCCGCAGGGGAAGATGCTGCGCGCCTGGGCCCGCAAGCGGCGGGAGCGCGCCATCGAGGAAACGCCCGCGGCCTGGCGGTCCTTCAAGGATGTGGAACTGCCGCGACTGGCGGCGTAGCGCGGATCGGGGGCGGCGGACGATCCGCCGCCCCCGATCCCTTAGTTCTTCGCCTGATCGACGAGCTGGTTCTTCTTGATCCAGGGCATCATGGCGCGCAGCCGCTCGCCAACCTGCTCGATCTCGTGCTCGGCGAGCTTGCGGCGGGTGGCCTTGAAGCTGGCCTGGTTCACCTTGTTCTCCAGCATCCAGTCGCGGGCGAACTTGCCGGTCTGGATATCCTCCAGCACCTTCTTCATCTCCGCCTTGGTCTGCGAGGTCACGATGCGCGGGCCCGTGACGTACTCGCCATACTCGGCGGTGTTCGAGATGGAGTAGTTCATATTGGCGATGCCGCCCTCATAGATGAGGTCGACGATCAGCTTCACCTCGTGCAGGCACTCGAAATAGGCCATCTCCGGCGCGTAGCCGGCCTCGACCAGCGTCTCGAAGCCCGCCTTGATCAGCTCCACGAGGCCGCCGCAGAGAACCGCCTGCTCGCCGAACAGATCGGTCTCGCACTCCTCCTTGAAGGTCGTCTCGATCACGCCGGACCGCCCGCCGCCGATGGCGGAGGCGTAGGAGAGCGCGATCTCCATGCCGTTGCCGGAGGGGTTCTGGTGGACGGCGACGAGACAGGGCACGCCGCCGCCCTTCTGGTACTCGCCGCGCACCGTGTGGCCGGGGCCCTTCGGCGCGATCATGAACACGTCGATGTCCGGGCGCGGGTCCAGCAGGTTGAAGTGCACGTTCAGCCCGTGCGCGAAGGCCAGGGCCGCGCCCTCCTTCAGGTTGGCGTGCAGGTGTTCGCGATACAGGTCGCCCTGGCCCTCGTCCGGGGTCAGCACCATCACCACGTCGGCCCAGGCCGCGGCCTCGGCCGGCGGCAGCACCTTGAAGCCGGCGGCCTCGGCCTTCTTCGCGGAAGCGCCGGGGCGCAGGCCGATCACCACGTCCTTCACGCCGGAATCGCGCATGTTCATCGCGTGGGCATGGCCCTGGCTGCCGAAGCCGATGACCGCGACCTTCTTGGCCTTGATCAGGTTCACGTCCGCATCGCGGTCATAGTAAACGCGCATTCCAGCTTTCCCCTCTGGGTCTCAGTGCAAGTGGGTCTCAGTGCAAACTAGGCGCCAGGGCTAGGCAGCCAGGCTGCGCGGCCCGCGCGCGATGGCGACAGCGCCCGTGCGGGACACCTCCGCCAAACCCAGCGGCCGCATCAGCGCCACGAAGGCGTCGATCTTCTCGGCGGTGCCGGTCATCTCGAAGGTCGCGCTCTCGTGGCTGGCGTCCACCACGCGGGCGCGGAAGGCGTCGCCCAGGCGCAGCGCCTCCATGCGGGCCTCGCCGCGACCGACCACCTTGATCAGCGCCAGCTCCCGCGTCAGGTGCGGCCCCTCCATGGTGAGGTCGGAGACCGTGTGCACGGGCACCAGCCGGTCGAGCTGTGCCTTGATCTGCTCGATGATCATGTCCGTGCCGGTGGTGACGACGGTGATGCGGGACAGGCGCCGCTCCTCGTCCACAGGGGCCACGGTCAGGCTCTCGATGTTGTAGCCCCGGCCGGAGAAGAGGCCGATAACGCGCGCGAGCACGCCCGCCTCGTTCTCCACCAGCACGGCGATGGTCGCCGTGCGCTGCCCCTCGTTCGACAACTTCTCCGACATGCTCAGACCAGCACCTTGCCTTCGTCCGTCACGCCGGCGACGCCGCCCGCCTGACCCGCGCCGAGGATCATCTCGTTGTGCGCCGCGCCGGAGGGGATCATCGGGAAGACGTTTTCCTTCTGGTCGACGGCGATGTCGGCGATGACAGGGCCGGGATGGGCGATCATCTCGCGGATCACGTCGTCCAGGTGGCTCGCATCGGTCGCGCGCAGGCCGCGCGCGTGGAAGCTCTCCGCCAGCTTCACGAAGTCCGGCAGCGCCTCCGAATAGCTTTCCGAGTAGCGGGAGCCGTGCAGCAGCTCCTGCCACTGGCGGACCATGCCCATGTACTCGTTGTTCAGGATGAAGACCTTCACCGGCAGCCGGTACTGCGCCAGCGTCCCCATCTCCTGGATGTTCATCAGGATGCTCGCCTCGCCGGCGATGTCGATCACCAGCGCGTCCGGATGGGCGATCTGCACGCCGGCGGCGGCCGGCAGCCCGTAGCCCATGGTGCCGAGCCCGCCCGAGGTCATCCAGCGGTTCGGCTTCTCGAAGCCGAAGTACTGGGCGGCCCACATCTGGTGCTGGCCCACCTCGGTGCTGATGAAGGTCTCGCGCCCGCTCTCGCGCGTCAGCTCGTACAGGCGCTTCACCGCGTGCTGCGGCTTGATGATGGAGCCGCTCTGCTCGTAGCGCAGGCAGTCCTTCGCGCGCCACTCGTCAATCCGCTTCCACCAGCCCGCCAGCGCCTCGCGGTCCTGCTCGGCGTCATCCGCCTTCCAGGCCTCGATGATCGCGCGCAGGACATGGGCGGCGTCGCCCACCACCGGCACGTCCACCTTGACGTTCTTGTTGATGTTGGACGGGTCGATATCGACGTGGATCTTCTTCGATTCCGGCGAGAAGGCATTCAGCCGCCCCGTCACCCGGTCGTCGAAGCGCGCGCCGACGTTGAACATCACGTCGCAGCCGTGCATGGCCAGGTTGGCCTCCACGGTGCCGTGCATCCCCAGCATGCCGATGAAGCGCGGGTCGCTGGCAGGGAAGACGCCCAGGCCCATCAGCGTGTTCGTGCAGGGCATGTTCGCCATCCGCACGAACTCCGTCAGCAGTTCGCTCGCCTCCGGCCCGGCGTTGATCACGCCGCCGCCGGCATAGACCACCGGGCGCTTGGCACCCTTCAGCAGGGCGACGGCCTTGCGGATGGACTCCGCGTCCGGCCGGGTCTGCGGGCGGTAGGAACGGTGCTCCTCGCGCGGCGCCTCCTCGTAGGTGCCCTGCGTCAGCAGGATGTCCTTCGGCAGGTCGATCACCACCGGGCCGGGGCGGCCGGAGCGGGCGACGTAGAAGGCGTCGTGCACCGTGCGCGCCAGATCGCCGATGCGCTTGACGAGGTAGTTGTGCTTCGTCGCCGGGCGCGTGATGCCCGTGGTGTCCGCCTCCTGGAAGGCGTCGTTGCCGATCAGGTGCGTGGGCACCTGCCCGGTCAGGCAGACGACGGGAATGGAGTCCAGCAGCGCGTCCACCAGCCCCGTGACGGCGTTGGTGGCGCCGGGGCCGGAGGTGACGAGCACGCAGCCGACCTTGCCGGTGGAGCGGGCGTAACCCTCCGCCGCGTGCACCGCCGCCTGCTCGTGCCGGACCAGGATGTGGCGGATGGCGTTCTGCTGGAACAGCGCGTCGTAAATCGGGAGCACCGCGCCGCCGGGGTAGCCGAAGATGACCTCTACGCCCTGCTCCTTCAGCGCGCGGAGGACGATCTCCGCGCCCGTGAGGGTGCGGGAATCGGTCGGGGCCGGAGCGGTGGCGGACATGCGGCATTTCCCCTGGGAAAGTTTCGCGGGTGGCTGATCTACGGGCGGCCAACCGGCACGTCAACCAACCATTTTCATGAATGATAAGATTCTACCCATTTGACTTTCCGAAAATTGCGCCTTACCCCCGATACGCGCATTGATGATATGCGTCCTGCTCGGGTCGGCCAGCGGCTGATGCCTGAACCAAGTCGCCTGCCGCTTCGTGTACTGCCCGATCGCGAGGGTCGCCCGCCCCCCGGCCTCCTCCGGGGAGAGCCGCCCGTCCAGGACCGCGGAGAGCTCCGGCACGCCGTGGGCGCGCATGGCCGGCAGCGCGGGGTCCAGCCCCAGCGCGCGCAGGGCGCGCACCTCCTCCATCGCGCCGGCGCGCAGCATGGCATCCCACCGCGCGCCGATCGCCGCGCGCAGCGCGTCGCGCGGCGGATCAATCAGGATGGCGCGGAAGGCGAAGGGCGCGGGGCCGGTCGCCGGCCCATCCGCCTGCCAGGCGGCGATGCCGCGCCCCGTCGCCCGCCACACCTCCCAAGCGCGGGCGAGGCGCTGGCTGTCAGTCGGCCGCAGCCGCGCGGCGCTCGCCGGATCGGCCGCCAGCAGGCGGGCGTGCAGCGCGGCCGGCCCCTCCTCCGCCAGCAGCCCCCGCGCTTCCTCCCGCACCGGATCCGGGATCGCCGGCATCTCCGAGAGCCCGACGGTCAGGGATCGGAAGTACAGCCCCGTGCCGCCGCAGAGGATCGGCAGCAGCCCCGCCCCCCGCGCCTTCGCCATCTCCGCCAGCGCCGCCGCCCGCCACCAGGCGACGGAGGCGGCCGAGGCCGCGGGATGGACGCCGTAGAGAGCGTGCGGCGCCCTCCCCTCCTCATCCGGCGTCGGCCGGGCGGTCAGCACGCGCAGCTCGCGATAGACCTGCATCGAGTCGGCGTTGATCACCGCCCCGCCCAGGCGGCGGGCCAGGGCCAGCGCCAGGGCGGACTTGCCGGAGGCGGTGGGTCCGGCGATCAGAAGGGCCTCAGGTTGCTCCATCTCGGGTCCGGGGGCATGAACCCGGTCCATGTCGCACGTCCTCACCCTCGTCGCACCCCCGGGGCAGCTCCCGGCCGAGGCGATCGCCCCCGTCCGCACCACCTTGCACGCCCTGGGCGCAGACCTGGGCGCGGCGGACTGGCTGTCCGAGGGCGAGGCGGCGGACCTGCCCTTCACCCGCCTTAACCCCGACCAGGCGACCGCCGCCGCCCGCACCGCGCTCGGCGACGCGCCGGTGGACGCGATCGCAGGGCCCGCCGAGGGCCGCCGCAAGCGGCTCCTCATCGCCGATATGGACAGCACCATCGTGACCAGCGAGACGCTGGACGAGCTGGCGGCGTTTGCCGGGCTGAAGGAGCAGGTGGCCGAGATCACCCGCCGCAGCATGAACGGGGAGCTGGACTTCGCCGCCGCCCTGCGGGAACGGGTGGCGATGCTGAAGGGCCTCTCCCTCGGCGCGCTGGAGGCGACCTGGAAGGAGACCCGGCTCATGCCCGGCGCAATGGCGCTGGTGCGGACCATGTCGGCCAATGGCGCCCACTGCGCCCTCGCCTCCGGCGGCTTCACCTACTTCACGGGCCGGGTTGCGGCGGAATGCGGTTTCCACAGCCACCATTCCAACGTGCTGGTGGATAATGGCCGCGTCCTGGCCGGCCGGGTGGAGGAGCCGGTGTTCGACAGGGAAGCAAAGCTGGCCACCCTGACGCGGCTGGCGGCCGAGAAGGGTCTGCCCATGGCCGCCACCCTGGCGGTGGGCGACGGCGCGAACGACCTGGCGATGATCGGCGCCGCGGGGCTGGGCATCGCCTACCACGCCAAGCCGATCGTGGCCGCCGCGGCCCGCGCAAGGGTGGACCACAACGACCTGCGCGCCCTTCTCTTCGTGCAGGGCTACCGGGCCGCGGAGATCGTGGAGGACTGATCCGCCCGGTCCAGCCCGAAGGCTTGCCGCAGCCCCAGCCGGCCGGCCGGGGTCACGTCGAGCGCGCGGGAGCCTGAGACCCGCCGCATCCAGCCCAGCTCCAGGCAGCGCCGACACAGCGCGGCGCCCAGCGCGCCGGCCAGGTGCGGGCGCCGCTCGCTCCAGTCCAGGCAGGGGCGGCAGAAGGGGCGGCCGCGCGCCTCCGGCACCGCCACTCCGAGGCCCTGCAGGAAGCCCGCCCCGGCATCCGTCAGCGCGCCGCCATCGGGGGAGAGCTGGATCTGCCCGCGCGCCACCATCGCGTCCGCCATGCCCACGGCCAGCCGCCCGGCCAGGTGGTCGTAGCAGGTGCGGGCTTCCCGCAGCGCCGCGTCGCGCGGGCCGGTCCTCGAGGGGCGGCGCGGCTCGGGGCGCGCGGCGGAGAGCGCCATCAGCCCCTCCAGCACCCGCGCCACCTCGGGCGAGGCCAAGCGGTGGTAGCGGTGCCGCCCCTGGCGCTCCACCGCCAGCAGCCCCGCCTCCAGCAGCCGGGAAAGGTGGCCGCTGGCGGTGGTGGGCGCCACCCCGGCCACGGCGGCCAGCTCCCCCGCGGTCAGCGCGCGGCCATCCATGAGGGCGCCGAGCATCGCTACCCGCGCGGGCTCGCCCAATGCGGCGGCGGTCTCGGCCAGCGCGGCAGTCGTGACCATGGCGCGTCCCCGATCGTTCCCCTCCCGGATACCTCCGCCGCCGCGCCCATGCTACGGCCGGTGCCGAAGCATCCCGCGGCGCCCCCGGCGCAGCCTGACGGGGCGCCACCGGGAGAGACGCCTTGGACATCACCTTCATCGCCCTCGCCGCGCTCACCTTCACCCTGGCGGGCTTCGTGAAGGGCGTGATCGGGCTGGGCCTGCCCACCGTCGCCATGGGGCTGCTCGGCTCCGCCATCCCGCCGGCGCAGGCGGCGGCGCTGCTGCTCTTCCCGACCATCGTGACGAACATCTGGCAGATGGCGAGCGGGCCTGGGCTGGGGGCGATGGTCCGGCGCCTCTGGCCGATGCTGCTCCTGGCGGGGACCTGCACCTGGCTGGCTTCCGGCCTGCTCACGAACGGCAACCCGCGCCTCGCGCTCGCGGGGCTGGGCGCGGCGCTGATCGCCAACGCGGCCATCGGCCTGCGCCCCCGCCCCTTCCCCCGCCTGCCGCCGCAGCACGAGGGCTGGGCCGGGCCGCTGGCCGGCGCCGCCACGGGGGTCGTCACCGGGGCCACAGGGGTGTCCGTGATTCCCCTGGCGCCCTATCTCGGCTCGCTCGGCCTGCCGCGGGACCAGATGGTGCAGGCGCTCGGCCTCTCCTTCACGGTCACCATGGTCGGCCTCGCCAGCGCCTTCGGGCAGGCCGGCGTCTACAGCGACGGCCTGGCCTGGGCCTCCGCCCTCTGTCTCATTCCCGCGATGGCGGGGATGGCGCTGGGCAACGCCGCACGCAAGCGGATCAGCCCGGAGACCTTCCGCCGCTGGTTCTACTTCGGGCTCCTCGCCCTCGGCGCCCAGCTCATCGCGCGCGGCTTCGGCTGACCGCTCAGAGGCTCCGCAGCGCCGCGCAGACCTTGTCCAGCTGCGCCCCCGTCATCTCCGGGAAGACCGGCAGGCTCATCACCTCCGCCGCGGCGCGGGAGGTCTCGGCGCAGCCCTTCGGGCCGGTGGCGATCCGCCCGGCATAGGCGCCCTGCTCGTGCACCGGCACGGGATAATGGACGGCGGTCGCTACGCCGGAGGCCCGCAACCGCGCCATGACCGCCTCGCGCTCCGGCACGCGCAGCACGTACTGGTGGAAGACGTGCTCCACACCCGGTGCGCGGTAGGGCGCGGCGTAGGGGCCGTCCCCCAGGGCCTCGTCATAGGCGGCCGCGATCGCCTGGCGGCGGGCGTTGTTCGCGTCCAGCCCCGGCAGCCGCACGCGCAGGATGGCGGCCTGCATCTCGTCGAGGCGGGAGTTCACGCCCGGCTCGTCCGAGATGTAGCGGGTGTGCCAGCCGTACTGCCGGAGGGCCGCCATGCGCCTCGCCAGCGCCGCGTCCGGCGTGGCGGTGATGCCGCCATCGCCGAGCGCGCCGAGGTTCTTGGTGGGATAGAGGCTGAAGGCCGCCGCGTCGCCGATCGTCCCGACCATCCGGCCGCCGAGGCGCGCGCCATGCGCCTGCGCGCAGTCCTCCACCACCGCGACGCCCGCGCTCCGGCAGGTCTCCAGCATGGCGTCCAGGTCGCAGGGATGGCCGTAGATGTGCACGGGGACCACGGCGCGGATCGGCGGCAGGCCGGGCGGCGGGCTCGCCAGCACGGCCTTCAGCTCCTCCATGTCCATGCAGAAGGTGCGGGGGTCGATGTCGATCAGGACCGGCGTCGCGCCCACCATCTCGATCGCGGCCACCGTCGCGACGGCGGTGTGGGACACGGTGGCGACCGCGCAGCCCGGCCCGATGCCGAGGCCGCGCAGGATCAGCGCGATCGCGTCCGTGCCGTTGGCGCAGCCCACCGCCTGCATGGCGGGCGCGCCCTGCCCGGCCGAGAGCCAGGCGGCGTACTCCGCCTCGAAGGCCTCGCCCTCCTGCCCCAGGATGTACCAGCCGCTGGAGAGCACCCGCGCCACCGCGGCATCGATCTCCCCCTTCTGCGCGCGGTAGGCGGCGCCGAGATCGGCCTGTGGAACGATGGTGTCCTGCGCGCTCATAGGGCGCTCCTCAGCTGGCTTCGGTGAGATAGTGGGGGAGGCGCGGCCGGAACCACTCCACGGTGCGGCGCAGCCCCTCGGGCAGCGGCACGCGCGGGGCCCAGCCCGTCAGCGCCCGGAAGGCGCGGTCGTCGGCGTGGTAGGAACCGATGTCGATGGAGGCCCGCTCGGCCGGGAACTCGCGCAGGGTGTAGCGCCCCGCCCCCGCCGCCTCCACCATGGCGTCGCCCAGCGCCTGCAGGCTGATCGGGGCGTCGCCCCCGATGTTGAAGGAGCGGCCGGAGGCCTCCTCCGGGCGGCTCTCGAGCGCCTCGGCCGCGGCCATGAAGGCGGCCACCACGTCGTCGGCGTAGGAGAAGTCGCGCAGCTGCGCGCCGCCCCAGACCTCGAAGGGCTCACCCTCCAGAACCCGGCGCACCCAGATGCCGAGGAAGGTCTGGCGCGCATCCATCACCCGCATGCGCGGGCCGTAGCAGTTCGTCAGCCGCAGCGCGGTCACGGGGCGGCCGTGCACGCGGGCCTCCAGCAGCCAGTACTGCTCGGCGGCGAATTTGGACACGCCGTTGGCGTCCGGCGGGACGATGGGGTGACTCTCCGGCACCGGCAGCACCTGCGGGCGGCCGTAGAACTGCCGGGTGGAGGCGTGGACCACCCGCGCGCGGGGCGATCCCCGCCGCAGCGCCGCGATCAGCCGCAGCTGCGCGTGCCCGTTGATCGCCAGGTCCGTGAAGGGATCGGCCATGCTGCCGGCGTGGCTGGTCTGGCCGGCCATGTTGAACAGCACGTCCAGCCCTTCGGTCAGCCCGTCCAGCTCGGCGTCGCGCAGGTCGCCCTCCACCAGCCGGGCGCCGCTGCCCTCCAGGTTGGCGCGCCGCGCGCCCGTGCCGGGCAGCAGCGCGTCCAGCGTCACCACCTCCGCGCCCGCCGCGCCCAGGGCGTGGCACAGCGCCGAGCCCAGGAAGCCCGCGCCGCCCGTGACGAGCACGCGCCTTCCGCGCCAGTTCCCTTCCATGATCGATCTCCGTCGCGCCGCACCGCCCACCCCCATAGAGCGGAGCGGCGGCGAAACGGGGACGCAAATGCGGCGGCGGGTGGGCGTCTGTCCAGCCCCCTAACCCTCCTTGCCCGCACCATTCTTGTCCTCCGCGCCCCCGTCGTCGGAGAGGCGATTGCGCGTGATCTCGTAGAAGCCGAACAGCAGCAGGACCTGCCCCGCCAGCACCTCCACGGCGGCCAGGATCCGCGCCCCGTCATCCGTGGGCCAGATGTCGCCGTAGCCCACGGTGGAGATGGTCACGAGGCTGAAGTGCAGCGCGTCCCGGAACCCAAGCCGGATCGGC
The DNA here is from genome assembly GCF_037040815.1 of Pararoseomonas sp. SCSIO 73927. Taxonomy (NCBI): domain Bacteria; kingdom Pseudomonadati; phylum Pseudomonadota; class Alphaproteobacteria; order Acetobacterales; family Acetobacteraceae; genus Pararoseomonas; species Pararoseomonas sp. SCSIO 73927. The sequence continues at coordinate 4,082,189 of NZ_CP146232.1, read as the reverse complement.
CCGTCCGGCCCCGCGAAGAGGGGGTGGCGCGAGAGGCCGTCCGAGATCCGGAAGAAGCAGGCGAAGACGATGGTGATGAGGGAAAAGAGGGCGGCGTAGGCGGCGATGGGCACCACCAGGGCGGTGGCCCGGCCGCTCAGCGCGTCCAGCAGCTGCGCCATGTCCACCAGCAGCCGCACCAGTTCCCGCACCGCGCGAGCGGTGAGCCAGCCGATCACCGCGGCGCCGCCGATGATCGCCACATCCTGCCAGGCCGGGCCCAGCCGGTTCGCGGGCAGCGAGAGGCTGGCCACCCCGACAAGGGCCAGCAGCAGCAGCACCCGCCCGATCCGGCGCAGGTGCAGCTCGTCCGGCGTCTCGCCCTCCTCCACGATCCGGCGCAGCGAGCCCCGGCAGCGGATCACCGCCAGCAGGAAGGTGACGACCGGCAGCAGGAACGCCGCCCCGACGGCCGGACCCGAGGCGTCCGGAAGGGCGGAGCGGCCGATCACGGAGAACAGCGCGGCGTAGGTGGCAAAGCCGATTCCGGCGCCGAGGGCGAAGTCCAGGCCCCTCGGGAAGAGGCGGAACAGGACCCCGAAGCCCAGCGCCGCCGCCAGCAGCACGGTGAGGGAGAACCAGGCGCCGCCATCCCCCACCCCGGCCGCGACGAGCGCGCCCAGCCCCATGGTGGCGAGGAAGGGGCGTCGCCAGCCGCCCTCGGCCGCGATCCTCACGTTCGGAGCATCATGGCGCGGCCATCATGGAGCACGGGCGATCCCGGTGATTTCCACCTTCCAGGCCGGGTTCACCAGCGGGGCCTGGATCGTCATCCGCGCGGGCTTGGCGGAGCGGTCAAGCCAGGCGTCCCAGGCGCGGTTCATGGCCGGGGCGTCGGCGATGTCGGCCAGGACGATCTGCACCTGCAGCAGGGCGCGCTTGTCCGTGCCGGCCTCGGCCAGCAGGGCGTCGATCTGGGCCAGGATGTCGGCCGTCTGCCCCTCCGCGTCCAGCGTGGCGTCGTCCGCCACCTGCCCAGCCAGGAAGACGAAGCCGCCGGAGACGACGGCGCCGCTCAGGCGCTCCTCCTCGGCGAGCCGGCGGATGTCCATTCAGAGTCTCTCCCTCGAAAAGCGCCGCAAGGCGGCAGGGCGTCAGACCAGCGGCGAGTCCCCGACGTTGCTCTCGTCGCGATAGCCCACCCGCACGCCGTCGGCGGGCTGGCGGTCGATCTGCGGCGTCAGCCCGTGGCGAGCGCCGACCGTCCGCGCCGCCTCCACGACCTCGTCCTTGTCGCCCTCGCCGCAGAGGACCACGACCGTCCCCCGCGACTGCGCCGCCCGCTCCAGCCTCTCGTCCCACTTCGTCGCCATGGTCGCTCCCCGCGCGCAACACGGGGGGAACGCCGCGGAGCGCCCGGCGATGCCCCGCCATCGCTGCCTTGTTCATTGCGCGGCCGGGGCGGCCATGCCAGCACGCTGCCATGGGCGATCTGCTGAACCGAATTATCCTGGCGAGCCGGTACGTGCTGGCTGCCTTCTACATCGGCCTGATCGCCGCGCTCGCCGCCTATGCGGCGGCCTTCCTGAAGAAGGTGTGGGAGTTCGCCTCCAAGGTCTTCGTGTCCGAGGATCACGACAACCTCCTCGCGATCCTCTACCTGCTCGATTCCTCGCTGGTCGCGGCCCTGATCGTCACCGTCGCCCTCTCCTCCTGGGATACGCTTGTCTCGCGCCTGAAGCACGAGGCGGAGCAGGAGAACATGAGCTGGGTAGCGAAGGTCGATCCGGGGAACCTGAAGATCAAGCTCGCCACGGCGCTCGTCGCCATCTCCGGCATCAACCTTCTCCAGCTCTTTCTGGAGATCAAGCAGACGGAGGACCGCGTCCTCTGGTGGGCCTTGTCCATCCACGGCGCCTTCCTTCTGGGCGTGCTCGCCCTGGCGATCGCCGACCGGCTGGAGGGAACGCCAGAAGGCAAGCCGCGCGCCGAGGTGCCGACGGGCCAGAAGGACGGTGCCCTGCCCGGCAGGCCGCAGCGGACGGAGACGGGTCCGGACGAGGACGCCGCCAGGGCCTGAGAAACGGCTAGCCCGCCAGGTGCGGGCGCCGCAATAGCCGGGCCAGCACCCCGTCCACGGGACCCGCGACCACCGAGGCCGCCCAGGCCACCCCCGCCGAGAGCACCACTGCCGGCCCCGTCGGCACGTCCAGGTGGTAGGAGACGAGAATGCCTGCGCCGGAGGCCAGGATGGCGATGCCGGAGGACGCGTAGGCCATCCCGCCCACGCTCCGCGCCCAGTGGCGGGCGGCCACCGCCGGCAGCATCATCAGCCCCACCGCCATCATCGTGCCCAGCGCCTGGAAGGCGGCCAGCACGTTCAGCACCACGAGCGCCATGAAGAGCAGGTGCCAGGCCCCGCCGCGGGCCCCCTCGGCCGCGGCGAAGGAGGGGTCGAAGCACTCCAGCACCAGCGGGCGCCACGCCAGCGAGAGGGCCAGCAGGGTCAGCGTCGCGACGCCGGCCATCATGAACAGCGCCGGGTCGTCCACGCCGAGCACGCTGCCGAAGAGAAGGTGCGTCAGCTCCACGGAGCCCGCCGAGGCCGAGACCATGGTCACGCCGAGCGCCAGGGCGACGAGGTAGAGCGCGGCGAGGGCCGAATCCTCCCGCCCGCCCGTGGCGCGGGAGATGGCGCCGGCGCCGAGCGTGACCACCAGCCCCGCCACCAACCCGCCGACTGACATGGCGGTGACGGAGAGCCCGGCCAGGATGAAGCCCGCCGCGACGCCGGGCAGGATGCCGTGCGCCAGCACATCCGCCGTCAGGCTCATGCGCCGGAGGACGAGGAAGACGCCCAGAGGCGGCGCCGCGACCGAAAGGGCAAGGCAGCCCACCAGGGCACGCCGCAGGAAGCCGAACTCGGCGAACGGACCGATCAGCAGATCGTAGAGCAAGGGATCAGGCCGCGCGGTCGCAGGCCGCCGCCGCCTCGTCCCAGCCCTCGGACATCATCCGGGCGCGCAGGCGGTTGGAGGCGGCCAGCGCCTCCTCCGTGCCGCACCAGGCCACGGCATCGCGGGCCAGCAGAAGGGTCTGCGGGAACTCCCGCCGCACCAGGTCGAGGTCGTGCAGCACGGCCACCACCGTGCGGCCCTGGCCGTGCCATTCCCGCACCAGCCGCAGCAGGTCGGCAGCGGTGCGGGCGTCCACGGCGTTGAAGGGCTCGTCCAGCAGGATCACCGGCGCGTCCTGCACCAGCAGCCGCGCGAAGAGCAGGCGCTGGAACTGCCCGGCGGAGAGGCTTCCCACGGGCCGGCGCGCGAGGCCGCCCAGCCCCACGGCATCCAGCGCCGCCTCCGCCTGCGCCCGCGCGACGGGGGCGACGGCCCCGAAGGCGCCGCAGCGCCGCCAGTGGCCGAGCATCGCGACATCGAGGCAGGAGATCGGGAAGCTCCGGTCCAGCGCCGACATCTGGGGCAGCAGCGCGATGCGCCCGGGCCGATCGATCCGGCCCTCATCCACCGGGTGCAACCCGGCGATGGCGCGCAGCAGGGTCGTCTTGCCCGCCCCGTTCGGACCCACGATGGCGGTCAGGCTCCCCGGCGCGAACTCGCCGGAGACGTGGTGCACCGCCGGGTGCCGGTCATGCGACAGGGTGACGTCGCGGAGGCGGATCGCGCCGCTCACGCCAGGAGGGCCCAGAAGACCGCGCCCCAGAGAAACGCGGAGACGAGCGCCGCCCAGGCCAGCCGCGGCAGGGCGCCGGCCGAGAGGGCCAGGGGATCGGTGAGGGTGGGAAGGGAGGGCATGGTGTTACGACATAACATAGCGCCCGGCCACGCAGGCTTCAACGCCCGTGCCCTGGAGATGCCCGCCGGCAATCGCCACTCTCCCCGCCACGATGGACATGTCGCCCCCGCCTGCCCCGCCCCGCATCTTCTCCGACGAGGCCGAGCTCCGCGCCCGCCTCAGCCGCCACAAGACCCTCGCCACCGGCCTGCTGGCGGGAATGGCGGGCGTTACCCTCGGCTCCTACGCCCTGCCGCCGGGCTACTGGACGGACCTTCTCCAGGCTTCGGCCAAGGCCGGGCTGGTGGGCGGGCTGGCGGACTGGTTCGCCGTCACCGCCCTGTTCCGCCGCCCGCTGGGCCTGCCCATCCCGCACACGGCCATTATCCCCACCCAGAAGGCGCGGCTCGGCCAGGGGCTCGGCCGCTTCGTGGCGAACCACGTGCTGACGGAGGCGGAGGTGCGCCGGGTGTCCGGGCGGATCGACGCCCCCGCCCTGCTCCGCCGCTTCCTCTCCGACCCCGAGCGGGTGCGCCCGGCGGCCGAGGCGATCGCCGCCTCCCTCCCCCGCATCCTCCGCAGCCTGGAGGACGGGCGCGCGCGGCGGCTGCTGTTACGGCTGCTGCCCCGCATGGTCTCCGGCCCCGCCGCCGCCCGGCTGACGGCCCGCGCGCTGCGGCTGTTGGTGCAGGGCGGCCGCCACCAGGAGGTGTTCGGCCTCGCCCTCACCCATATCAAGACGCTGGTCGCGTCGAAGCAGGACAGCCTGAAGACCGCCGTGGCCGAGCGGGTTCGGGCCGAGGGCGGGGCGCTGGTGGGCTGGGTGGCGGGCGCCGCCGTGGCCCGCCGCGTCCTCGCCGCCCTTAACGCGGAGTTGGAGAAGATGGAGCCGGGCGACAGCGACCTGCGCGCCGCCTTCGACGCCTGGCTTGAGGCGGAGATCGACCGGCTGGAGAACGACCCCGCTCGCGCCGAGGCGATCGGCGCCGCCCTGCGCGGCGCCCTGGCCCACCCCGCCGTCGCCGCCTGGCTGATGGACGCCTGGGGCCGCCTGCGCGGCGCGCTGGAGGCGGATGCGGCCCGGCCGGAGGGGCGGACCGTCGCCCTCATCGCCGGCACCCTCTCCAACCTCGGCGACCTGCTGGAGGCCGACCCCGCCGCCCGCGCCCGGGTGGACGGCTTCATCGAGACGACGCTGCTGGCGGTGCTGCCCGCCGCCCAGGGCCGCATCTCCGGATTCATCGCGGAGGTGGTGGCGGGATGGGACACGGCCACGGTGGTGGACAAGATAGAACTGCGGGTGGGGCGCGACCTGCAGTACGTGCGGATCAACGGGACGGTCGTCGGGGCGCTGGCGGGCGGGACGATCTTCGCTCTGCTGCACGCGATCTTCGGCAGGGTGGCCTTCTGAGCCCCCCGCGGGCGGCTCAGGGCGCGTCCGGACCCCGGGGGCGCCCTTCCCGCGCCGCCCGCAGTTCGTCCCGGATCTCCTGCAGGAGCATCTGGTCCCGCGTCGGCCCCGTCTCCTTCTCGGGCGTCGCATAGAGGCGCTTCGCCAGGCGCACGAGCCAGAACACGGCGAAGGCGACGATGACGAACTTGATGACGGCATTGATGAATTGGCCGACCGCCAGCACCGCAGCGCCGGACTGGCGCGTCGCCGCGAGCGACGCCCCCCGCTCCCCGGAGATGACGACGAAGAGGTTGGAGAAGTCGATCCCGCCCACCAGCAGCCCGATGATCGGATTCAGCAGGTCCTCGACAAGGCTGTTGACGATCGTGGTGAAGGCCGCGCCGATCACCACGCCGACCGCGAGGTCGATCACGTTCCCCCGGGCGATGAAGGCCCGGAAGTCGTCGAGCCAGCCGGGCTTGCGGAGGGGCAGGTCCATCGTTCAGGCCGCCCGCCTCTCGCGCACGAAGGCGATGTGGCGGCGAAGTTCATAGATCTTGTCGGAGTAGCTGTCGGGCAGCTTCAGCTTCTCCGCCTCCTTGTCCAGCGCATCCAGCTTCGCCGCGGTCTGCATGGACAGGCCCTTCTCGCTCTGGTCCTCCACCTTCCGCACCTTCTCGTAGATGGCCCAGAGCTGCCGGTCCATCTGCCAGGTGTAGATGGAGGGCGCGATGCGGATCAGCGGCAGCAGCAGCGTCACCAGGGGGATCGCCAGCACCCAGAGCCGGTCCACCGTGACCGCCAGCCAGAAGGGCAGGTAGCTCTGCAGGAAGCTCGGGCCGCGCTCGTAGAAGCGCTCCGCATCCTCCTGCAGCGGCACCTCGTGGTTCAGCCCGGACGGAAAGCGGCCCTCGGCCGAGAAGAGGGTGCGCCGCTTGTGCGTGTCGCTCAGTATCTGCGTCATCAGCACGGCGATCTGCGGGTTGAGGTCGTCCCGCGCCAGCACGGAGGCGGCAGGGGCCATCATCACCACGTCGCCCCGAGGCAAGTCCTCCTGCAGGCTCAGCCCGCCATTCGGCAGGCGCGCAGGATTCAAATAGGGCAGGTTCGCGGCGTAGGCGTCCGCGCGGCTGGCGAAGTTCAGCAGGGTCACGCCCGGCGTCCGCATCAGCCTGTTGATCGCGTCGTTCGGCCGGGCCGAGACGAGGACCACGGCCTGCACCTGGCCGGAAGCGAGGGCCTCGGCCGCCTCGTTGCCCGCCAGCGGATCGGCCTGGATCGCGTCCGCGCCCAGCCCGTTCGCCGCGAGCAGCGCGAGGGCGAGGATGCGCGTGCCGCTGCCCTCCGGCCCGATGGCCACGCGCTGGCCGCGCAGCGCCTGCACCGGGCTGCCGCCGCCCTGCTGCGCGCGGATGAAGAACCAGGCCGGCTCGAAGAAGACCTGGCCGAGGGAGACCAGGCGATCCGCCCCGACCGCCGGCGCGACACCGCCCTGGACGAGGGCGAGGTCCACCTTCCCCTCCCGCAGCAGCCGGGCGTTGTCGGCGGAACCCTGAGTGGGCACCCGTTCCACCTTGAACTCCTCGGCCTCGAGCCGCCGCGCATAGGCCTCCATCGTCTCGGAGTAGACGCTCTGCGGATTGGCTGACACGGCGAGCCGCACAGTCTCCGGCGGCGCCGGCGAGACGAAGCGCCAGGCGATCGCCAGCCCCACCACGGTGATGACGATGACCAGCCCCCAGCTGCGGAGGAAGGCTTTGACCGGTTCCCACATGCCTGCCGCAACGACGCTTCCCTGCCGGGGTTGCCGCCCCGCCGCGCCCCGCGGAAACCCTGTGCCCGGAAGCCACGTTGCGTTGCCGATCCGCCACGGCGGCCAATCCGGCCGGAGGGTGGAGTCAGAGATCAGGAGACAGGCATGTCCCGCAAGTTCGCGCTTCTCGCCGCCGTCTGCGCCTTCGGCGCCGTCCTCGGCGCTGCCCCCGGCGCCTTCGCCCAGGCCCAGAGCGACATGATCCCGCCGGGCGCCCCGCTGCCGGGCGGCTCCACCCGCGCGCCGGCGATGTCGGACGGCTCGATGGCGCCGGCCGGCCGCACGGCGGTGGGCGGATCCGCCGCGGGCTCCTCCGCCCCGATGGCGCGCCAGAGCTACCGCGGCGAGCGCCGCTCCATGCGCCAGGCGCGCCGTGCCCGCGCCGCCTCCCGGGCCCAGGGCTCCGACGCGGCCTACATGGGCGGTGGCGCGGTGTACGAGCGCGGCGCCGACGGCTCCCTGCGCCCTGTCATGTGAGTGGGCGGGGCGCCGCTGGACCTCCACGGCGCCCCCTCCTCTAGCGGCTCAGCACGACATCCGGCAGCCATGTGACGGTCGCCGGCCAGACGGTGATGACGGCCACCGTCACCACCAGCATCAGGAAGAAGGGCAGCGAGGCCCTCGCCACCGCCGTCTGCTCCTTCCCCGTCATGGTCTGCATGACGAAAAGGTTGAAGCCCACCGGCGGCGTGATCTCCGCGATCTCCACCAGCAGCACGATGAAGATCCCGAACCACACCAGGTCGAAGCCGGCCGCCTGGATCATGGGGATGACGATGGAGGTGGTAAGGACGATCATCGAGGTCCCGTCCAGCGCCGCGCCGAGAATCACGTAGACCACCGTCAGCATCGCGATGATCCCGTAGGGGCCGAGGCCGAGGGAGGCCACCGCGGCCGCCAGTGCGGCGGGGATGCCCGTCAGCGCCATGGCCTTCGTCAGGTAGGCGGCGCCGGCCAGGATGAACATGATCATGCAGGAGAGGCGGGTGGCGCCCGTCAGGCTGTCCCGGAAGCTCTCCCAGGTCAGGCAGCGCGTCACGGCGGCCAGCAGCAGGCTGCCCAGCACGCCGAAGGCCGCCGCCTCCGTCGCCGTCGCCCAGCCGACGAACATGGAGCCGATCACGCCGATGATGAGCAGCGCGCAGGGAATGAGCTGCGCGGATTGCCGCATCTTTTCCGCGAAGGGGAGGCGCGGCTCCATCGGCGGCTGCTTTCGCGGGTTCAGCAGCGCCCAGACGGCGATGTAGAGGCTGAACAGCGCCATCACGATCAACCCGGGAATGCAGCCGGCGATGAAGACCCGGACGATCGAGACCTCCGCCGCCACGGCATAGACCACCATGATGATGGAGGGCGGGATCATGATCCCCAGCGTGCCGGAGGTGGCGAGGCTGCCGATCGCCACGTCCTCGTCGTAGCCGCGCCGCTTCAACTCCGGCAGCGCGATCTTCGAGACGGTGGCGCAGGTGGCGGCCGACGACCCGGAGACGGAGCCGAAGATGCCGCAGGCCAGGATGTTCACGTGCAGCAGCCGCCCGGGGATGCGCCGTACCCAGGGCGCGAGGCCGTTGAACAGCTCCTCCGACAGCTTCGTGCGGAACAGGATTTCGCCCATCCAGACGAACATCGGCAGCGCCGCCAGCGTCCAGGATCCCGTCGCCTCCCAGAAGGAGGTGGCGAGGTAGGTGCCGGGCTGCGGGTGCACGAAGGTCATGGCGACGAAGCCGACGAAGGCGAGGCTCATCCCGATCCAGAGACCGCCGGCCAGGAACAGGCCCAGCAGCAGAAGGAGCAGGCCGGCGAGCTCGATAAGGCCCATGTCGCTACACCTCGGCCGAGAAGTCGCCGCGCGCCGCCCGCTCCTCGGCCGCGATCACGTAGTGGGGTCGCCCGCCGCGCAGCACCGTCACCAGCTCGTCCAGCACGGCGATCAGCAGGATCGCCGCGCCGGCAGGCATGGCCATCTTGGGGATCCAGAGCGGCACGGCCAGCGCGCCCTGCGCCACGTCCTCGATCTCGAGCGAGAAGAGGACGTCGTCCAGCGTCCAGTAGAAGGCGTAGGCGCACCCGGTGGCGGCGAAGGCCAGCGCCCCGATCTCGAAGGCGCGGCGCGGGCCGGGGGAGAGCCGCTCGATCAGCAGCCCCACCCGGATCAGCTCCCCGCGCCGGAAAGTCAGCGCGAGGGCGAAGAAGGTGGTGGCCACGCAGAGATAGGCGCTGATGTCGTCAGCGCCGGGGAATTGCATGTTCACGAAGCGCAGCCCCACCTGCGCCATCATCACGACGAAGATGCCGAACAGGCACAGCGCCGCGAGGCCGGCGCTGGCCGCGTAGAGCGCGTCCAGCGCCCGCCTGATCATTCCCGTGTCCTCAGGCGCGATAGGACTCGATGAGCTTCCTGCCGTCCTCGCCGGTCCGGGCCACCCACTCGTCCGTGATGGTGCGGCTGATCGCGGCCAGCTGCTGCTTCAGCACGTCGCTCGGCTGCAGCACCTGCATGCCGCGGGCGCCGAGCGTGTCGGTCGTCTCCTTCTCCGCGTCCCGGGACATCTGCAGCCCCCGCGTCTGGGCCGTGGCTGCCGCCTCCCGGATAGCGGCCTGCTGGCCCGCGGGCAGCGCCTCGAAGGCGCGGCGGTTCACGAAGACGGCATTGTTCGTGTAGCTGAAGCCGACGGGCGTATAGACCTTGCAATAGTCCCAGGCCTGGGTGTCCACGCCAGTGGCCGCGCTGGTGACCATGCCCCGGATCACGCCCGTGGCGAAGGCCTGCGGCACCTCGGTGGCCTGCACCAGGGTGGGGTTCGCGCCCATCAGCGTGGCGAGCCGGTTGGTCATGGTGTTGAAGGTGCGGAAGCGCGTGCCCTTGAACACGTCCAGGTTCGTCACCGGCGCGTTGCTGTAGAAGCCGCCCGGCGGCCAGGGCACCGTGTAGAGCACCATCATGCCCTGGCGTTGGAAGCGCGCCTCCAGGTAGGGCCGCGCCAGCCGCGCCAGCTTCTGCACGTCGTCGTAGGTCGGCGCCAGCACGGGGATGCCGTCCACCTCGAAGAAGGCGTCCTCGTTGCCGTAGGCGGAGGTGAGGACCTCGCCCATCTGCACCTGGCCGCGCTGCACGCCCGCCTTGATCTGCGCCATCGGCAGCAGGGAGGCGTTGGTGTGCAGCTGGAACTGCACGGCGTTGTTGGTCGCCTTGGCCACGTCCTCCACGAAGGCCTTCACGTTCTTCGTGTGGAAGTTCGTGTCCTGGTAGGGGGTGGCGAACTGCCAGCGAGCCTGGGCGCGGGCACTGCCGGCCCCGGAGAGGGCGGCGGCACCGGCCGTGCCGGCCGCGAGGAGGTTCCGTCGGGTGAACATGGGCCTGCTCCGCCTGTGGGACGTTCGATACTGGACGTTCGATTCCGGCGCGCATCATCGGCACCGGGGGGAGTGGGACGCAAGGGAGCGTGCGAGGCCGATCCGGCCCCGCCGAACCGGGAGTGCCGCCTAAGACGGCAGGCGGAGAAGGCCCCGCACGGATTCTGCCACCCGATCGGGCGCCAAGGCCGAGAGGGGCTCCTGCCGCAGGAAGGTGGCGGCCGGGCCGCGCGGGGCGCAGCGGGCCGGGTCGCTCTCCTCCCCGAACAGGGCGAGGGTCGGGCAGCCTGCCGCCGCGGCCAGGTGGGTCGGGCCGGTGTCGTTCCCCACCGCCACGGCCGCCCGGCGCGCGATCGCCGCGAGCTCGAAAAGGCTCGTGCGGCCGGTCAGGTCCAGCGCGCCCGGCGCGGCGGCCTGGATCGCCTCAGCCAGGGCGCGCTCCCCGGAGCCGCCCGTCACCACGGTCGGCACGTCCAGCCGCAAGGCCAGTTCCGGGAAGTGCGGCCAGCGCTTGCCCGGCCGGGACGGGCTGGCACCGGGCACCAGCAGGGCGAAGCGCGGCGGCAGGTCGAAGGCGGAGAGGTCGGCGTCCAGCCACCCCAGTTCCAGGGCGGGGAAGTCCGGGATTCCCGCCATCTCCAGCTGCTCGCGCTGCCGGTCCACCGTGTGCATGGCATTGCGGTGCGGGTTGGCGTGCGGATGGCTCGCCCCGCGCGCCACGCCGGACCATTCGGCATCACGCCCCACGAACAGGCGGTAGCGCGAGGAGCGCGGGGAGGTCTGCAGGTCGTAGACCCGCCCGAAGCGCCCGGCCCGCAGCCTCCGGAACAGGCGGAACTGGGTGCGGAGGTCCGTGTAGCGCGGGCGGCCCTCCGTCCAGACCTCGTCGAACCAGGGGCTGCGCCGGGCCAGTTCCGCGAAGGGCGGCGTGGTCAGGAGGGTGATGCGCGCCCCGGGGTGGTGGGCGCGGATGGCCGCGAAGGGCCCGAAGGCCTGCACGAAGTCGCCGAGCGCCCCGAGCTTGATGACGAGAACCTGCCCGCTCATGCCAGTTCCCGGTACACGGCCAGGGTCGCGTCCTGCATGGCCCGGGTGGTGTAGCGCTCCAGCACGGCCGCCCGCGCCGCCCTGCCCACCCCGTCCCGCGCCTCGGTCGGCATGGATAGAACGCGCGACATGGCGGCGGCCAGCGCGGCCGGATCGCCGGGCGGCACACGCCAGCCCGTCACCCCTTCCTCCACCGTCTCCCGCGGGGCGCCGAGGTCGGAGGCGATGACCGGGCGGCGCATGGCCTGGGCCTCGATCACCGTGCGGCCGAAGGCCTCGGCGTCCGTGCTGGCGTGGATGACGATGTCGGCCAGGGCGAGCGCGGCGGGCATATCTGCGACCGGGCCGGGCAGGCGCACCGTCGCGCCGCTCTCCGCCGCCAGCCCCTCCAGCTCCGCCCGGTAGGCCGCCCGCCCCTGGTCGTCGCCCGCCAGCACGATGTGCGGGCGCGGCCCGTCCAGCATACGCACGGCGCACAGCAGGACGGCCTGGCCCTTCCAGCGCGTCAGCCGCGCCGGCATGAGGATCAGCGGGCGGCCTTCCGGCAGCCCCCACGCGCGCCGCAGCGCGGCGAGGCGGGCCGGCTCCACCGCCGAAGGATCGAAGCGCGCGGGGTCCACGCCCCGCGGGATCACCCGCAGCCGGTCCGGCCCCACACCGTGCCGCGCGCGGACGAGCCCGGCGATATAGTCGCTGATTGCGATCACCCGGTCCCCCCGCGCCATGACGGAGTTGTAGAGCCGCTTGCCGGGAAAGCCCTCGTTGTAGCTGCCGTGATAGGTGGTGACGTAGCGCGCCCCGGTGGCCCGCGCCGCCATCAGCGCGGACCAGGCCGGGAAGCGGCTGCGGGCGTGGACGATCCGCACGCGCTCCGCCCGGACCAGCCGCGCCAGGGCAACCGCCCCGGCAAGGAGGGCGACGGGATTCTTCCGGTTCAGCGGCAGGGCGAGGTGGCGCGCCCCGACCGCTTCCAGCTCCGCCACCATCGGCCCGCCGGCGGAGGCGACCAGGGCGCGCCCGCCGGCTTCCACGATCGCGCGGGCGATCTCCACCGTGCCCCTCTCCACCCCGCCCTGGCCCAGGGCGGGCAGCACCTGCAGGACGGTGGGCGGGGGGGCTGGCATGGCCCCGCCCCTTACCCCGCGGCGGCTGCCCCGTCACGCCAGCCCTGCTACGCCGGGCGCTTGCCGTGGGGCGCTTGCCGTGGGGCGCTTGCCGCCGGCCGCCCCTCGGCGCTAGGCCCGGGCGCATGAGCGAAGAACGCGGCACCCTCACCCGCCCGGACGGCACCCCCCTGGCCTGGGCCGCGCTGCCGGGCGAAGGGCCCACGGTGGTCTTCCTCGGCGGGTTCCGCTCGGACATGGAGGGCTCCAAGGCCCTGCACCTGCGCGACCATTGCGCCGCGCGGGGCCGCGCCTTCCTGCGGCTGGACTATTCCGGCCACGGCATCAGCGGCGGCGCCTTCGAGGACGGCACCATCGGCACCTGGGCGGAGGACGCGGCCCAGGTGATCGAGGCGCGGGCGCCCGGCCCGCTGGTCCTGGTCGGCTCCTCCATGGGCGGCTGGATCGCGCTGCTGCTGGCCCGGCGCCTGGGCCGGGAGCGCGTGCGCGGGGTGATCGGCCTCGCCGCGGCGCCGGACTTCACGGAGGCGCTGATGCCCGGCGAGTTCTCGGAGGCGGACCGGGCCGCGCTGGAGCGCGACGGCGTACTGCGCCGCCCCTCGCAGTACGGGGAGCCGATTCCCATCACGCGCTGCTTGCTGGAGGAGGGGCGGAACCACCTGCTCCTGCCCGGCCCCATCCCTTACGACGGCCCGGTACGCCTCCTCCAGGGCATGGCGGATCCGGACGTGCCCTGGCGTCACGCGCTGCGGATCGTCGAGGCCCTGCCGGGGCCGGACACGGTGCTCACCCTTATCAAGGACGGCAACCACCGCCTCTCCCGCCCGCAGGACCTCGCGCTGCTCTCGCGGGAGCTGGACGCGCTGCCCCTCTAACTAATCGGCCCTCTGATCAGCGGCGCAGGCGGCGGGCCAGGGCGCTCACGCCGACGGCCGCGGTCGCCAGCACCCCCAGCCAGAAGGCGTCGCGCTGACGGCTGGTGAAGACCTCCCAGCCGGCCGTGCGCGGCTGCCGGTCGTCGAAGCGGCCATGCGCGCCGTAGGGGCCGGGCACGGGCTCGAACAGGTTCGCCGGCGCGTCCGCCGCCCGCTTCTCCTCCGTCAACTGGCCCTTGTAGCCCGCGTCGGCGAGGTAGCGGTCCACCAACCCCGGCGCGATCCGGTCCGCCACGATCGTCGCGACGGTGGGCAGCCCCACCCAGACCTGCCGCCGCCGGTGCATGGCGGCGTAGAGGATGGCCCGCGCCGCCACCTCCGGCTGGTAGATCGGCTCCACCGGCTGCGCCTTTCGCCCCATCTTGTTCATGGACCAGTCGAACTGCGGCGTGTTGCAGGCCGGCAGGTCCACGGTGGTGACGTGGACCTTGCTGCCGTCATGGATCAGCTCGGACCGCAGCGAATCGATGAAGCCGCGCGTCGCGAACTTGGCGCCGCAATAGGCGGCCTGCAGCGGGATGGCGCGGTGCGCGAGCGCGGAGCCGACGCTGACGATCGTGCCACGGTCGCGCGCGCGCATGCGCCTCAGCGCCGACATGATCCCGTGGACCTGGCCGAGATAGGTCACCTGGGTGGCCCGCAGCACCTCCTCCGGCGTCAGCTCGGAAACCGGGGCGAAGACCGTCGCCATCGCCACGTTCACCCAGGCGTCGATCGGCCCCAACTCCGCCTCGGCGCGCTCCGCCGCCGCCTCCACGGCCGCGGCATCGGCCACGTCGGTCGGGACCGGCAGGGCGCGCACGCCGAAGGACCGCACCTCCTCCGCCGCGCTCTCCAGCCGCCCGGGATCCCGCGAGAGCAGGGCCACGTCCCAGCCCGCCCGCGCGAACTCCAGCGCGGTGGAGCGGCCGATGCCCGCCCCGGCCCCGGTGACGACGACGACCTTGCTCATGCGGCCTCCTCCGTGTGCGCGAGCGGAACGCGTCCCCGACTTCGGAGTTGGGCGCCGGAGTTGGAGCGCGCTACGCCCCGCGCAGCAGCGCGGCCAGCGCCGGGGAGAGGCCGAGGGAGTCCCGGCCCCGCACCGGCGCGAGCGGCCCCTGGCGCGGGCGAGCGGGCCGCATCGCCGCCAGCGCCTCGGCCATCCGCACCCCGCAGGCGATCCCGTCCAGCAGCGGCACGGGGGAACTGTCCCTCAGCGCCGGCTCCATCCCCGCCAGCGCCGCGCCGCCGAGCACCACGGCATCCGCGCCGCCCGCGGCGAGGCGCGAGACACCCTCACCCACGGCGCGGACTGCGCCCTCGGGATCCGTCAGCGCCCGCTGCGGCGTGAAGTCCACGCCGACGAGCCCGGCGCACCGCGCCGTCAGCCCGTGCGCGTCGATCAGGCGGCGGTAGGATTCCGTGCCCCCGAAGGTCACCAGCCCGAAGCGGTTGCCGAGCATGCACGCGGCGAAGCAGGCCGCCTCCGTCATCCCGACCACCGGGCAGGGCATGAGCTGCCGCGCCGCCTCCAGCGCCGTGTCGAGCGAGACGGCGAGAACCACGGCGTCCACCGCCCCCGCGTGCTCCGCCAGCAGGTCCAGCAGCCCGTGCGCCGCGATGGCGTTCTCCAGCCCGGAGGAGATCACGGCCGGCCCGAAGCGCGGCGTGCCCGGCACGATCTCCACGCCTGCCGAGGCGGCGGCGCGGGCCGCCTCCGCGCAGCGCGCGGTGATGGCCTCGGTGGTGTTCGCGTTGGCGACGAGGATTCGCATGCGGGCTAGCGGAGCCCGGCGAAGCCCGGGCTGTCCAGGCGGGAGGGTTCCTCCCGCGCCGCGGCCACGGCGGCGCCGGGAAGCCGGTCCACCCAGACGAGGAAGGGGTTGAAGGCCAGGATGTCCCCGCTCCGCAAGCTGAGGGACAGCGGCTCGCCCAGCGCCTCGCCGATGGCGGCGGGCACCCGGTCCTCCGGCAGGGCGGCATCGTCCCAGCGGGCGGCGAACACCCCGCCCTCGTAGGAGAAGACGGGCACGGCCGGCTCCCCGCGCGCCTCGTAGAGCGCGGCCAGCCCGGCGCGGTCCGCCCGGAGCAGGGTGTTGTGGATGCAGGCCGCGGAGCGCAGCCGCGCGACGGCGGGCTCCGCCACGCGCAGCAGCAGCGCGTCGCAGGCCTCGGTATGGCGGTTGCCCGTGGCGGGCGCGGGCGAGACGGCCTGGCCCAGCCGCGCGGCGATAGCCCGCGGCGCGGCCTCCGGATCGCCGGAGGCGGGGAGGCCGCGCAGCAGGGCGAAGCCCCGGCCGTGGTCCAGTCGGCCGCGCAGCTCCTGCGCCAGGGCATCCAGGCGCGGGGTCGCGCCCTCCGGTGCGGCCAGCTCGGCCGCGTGCTCCGCGCCCAGCGGGATCATCTGCTCGTTCGGCGCAAGCTCCGCGGCGGACCAGAGGATGGGGCCGGCCAGCGGCACCAGGCGCCGCGGGGCGATGTTCAGGGGATCACTCATCGCCCCCAGGGTAGCGCCCCCGGCGGCCCGCGCCAAAAACATGCCGCAAGCCCTTCCCTCCCCAGGCTTCACTCCGGTCCGCCGCGGGCGCAGGCTGCGCCCCTCTGACGGAAGGATGCACGCCTTGGACGCCCTGCCCTCCCACCCCGCCCTGGACCTGCCCTTCGACGCGGAGGCCATCCTCGGCCGGCTCCGCCCCTGGGTGGAGTGCGAGAGCCCGACCTTCGACGCGGCGGCGGTGGACCGCATGATGGACCTGGCCTCGCGGGACCTGGCGATGATGGGCGCGCGGATCGAGCGCATCCCCGGCCGGATGGGGTTCGGCGGCTGCGTCCGCGCCCGCTTCCCGCACCCGGCCGGGGACGTGCCGGGCATCCTCGTCCTCGCCCATCTCGACACGGTGCACCCGGTGGGCACGCTGGAGGCGCTGCCCTTCCGGCGCGAGGACGGGCGCTGCTACGGCCCGGGCATCTGCGACATGAAGGGCGGCACGCTGCTGGCGCTGGAGGCGATCCGGGAGCTGGCCCGGGCGGGGATCGCCACCTCCCGCCCGGTGACGGTGCTGCTGACCCCGGACGAGGAGGTGGGCACCCCTTCCACCCGCGACGTGATCGAGGCGGAGGCCGCGCGCCACGCCGTGGTGCTGGTGCCCGAGCCCGGGCGTCCGACGGACGAGGCGAGCCCCAAGGGCGGCAGCATGGGCGGCGTCGTCACCGGCCGCTACGCCATCGCCCGCTTCAACCTCCGCACCACCGGCCGCCCCAGCCACGCCGGGGCGAAGCTCTCGGACGGCCGCTCCGCCATCCGGGAGATGTGCCGGCAGGTCCTGGCGATCGAGGCGATGACGACGGAGGCGGCCACCTTCTCCGTCGGCGTGATCGGGGGCGGGCAATGGGTGAACTGCGTGGCCACCCATTGCGACGCCGAGGCGCTGAGCATGGCCAGGCGCCAGGCCGACCTGGACGAGGCGGTGGAGCGGATGCTCGCGCTGAAGCCGGGCGCGCCGGACGTGCTGGTGGAGGTGCGCCGCGGCGTCACCCGCCCCGTGTGGGAGCCGGACGGGGCCGTGATGGCGCTGCACGAGCGGGCGAAGGCCCTCGCCGCCCGCCTCGGCTACCCTCTGCCGCATGAGAGCGCGGGCGGCGGCTCCGACGGGAACTTCACGGGCGCCATGGGCATCCCGACCCTGGACGGGCTGGGCGTGCTCGGCGCCGGGTACCACACCCTGGGGGAGTACATCCGCGAGGACAGTCTCGTGCCACGCGCAAAGCTGCTCGCCGGTCTCCTGGCGAGCGTCTGACGGAACGGGCGGGGCCTCCCGGCGTTAGTCCGGGCATGACCCGCCCAATGCCCCGCCGCCTTGCCCTTCCCGCCGCACTCGCCGGCCTGCTCATGGCCGCGCCGGCCGCGCACGCCCAGTCCGTCTTCAGCACCAGCCGCGCCCCCGTGGGCGGTGCCACCGGCGCCGAGTCTTACGGGGATTGGTCGGTAGGCCAGGCGCCGACCTCCGACTTCGACCGCCAGGGCATGCCGGTCGGCCGCGACGGGCGCCCGCTGACCCGGACCGAGATTATCCGCCGCCGCTCGGCCGCTGCCATGGCCGCGGAGCGGAGCGCGGCCGCGGGAGCGCGCGACGACCGTTCCTGAAACACCGTCGCGGGAAAAGCCGGAACGGTGCTTGCGCGGCACGTTCCGTCGCGCAATCAATCCGCCGTCTCATAGGGAGAGGCATGTCGATGAAGAAGCGTATCGCCCTGGCCATCCTCGCGCTCGGCGGGGTTGCCGTCGCCGGCACGGCCATGGCGCAAGGGGCCACCGGCTCCATCTCGCGCCCGGGCTGGTCCCGCGGGCAGGCACCAAGTTCCGACTTCAACGCCCAGGGGGCGCCGCTCTCTCGGAATGAGGCGGTGCGCCAGCGTGCCGCCGCGGCGCGGGGGCAGGCCGTGGCGCCGGCCCAGCCGCGCCGCCGCGCGCGGCGCTAGGCGGGTCTAGCCCGCGAAGGGGAACTCCGCGGCGGCCTCCCAGGGTCCGCCGCGATAGTGCCAGAGCAGCAGCCCCTCGCCCCGCGCCTCCCAGGGCTGGAATCCCACGGCCATCTCCGCCTGCAGCGCCCGCGCCTCCTCCGGCGCCACCTTGTTCTGCACGGTGACATGCGGGCGGAAGCCGCCCGCATCCTGCGGCGTCAGCCATTCCCGCCAGTGCGAGGCGAGGAGACGGCGCAACGCCACCAGTGCCGGCGCCTCCACTCCCAGCGCCACGCCCCGGCCGAGGGAGCGCGGCCCGGTCACCCGCAGCGCCATGGGCGGCGTTCCGGCGCAGGCGACGCGCAGGTTCTCCGTGATCTCCGGCAGCGCCGCCCCGGGAAGGGCGTGGAACAGGGTGAGGTGCGCGGGAATGTGGTTCCGCTCCGGCGGGAAATGGGCACGGCGCATGGCGTCCAGCCGTGCGAAGGCGGCGTCGTCGAAGCGCAGCGTCAGGATCAGCGGCGCGGGCTCCATCAGCGCGAGGGCAGCGCCAGCAGTGCGTCCAGCCCATCCGGATCACCGAGAAGGGCGGCCTTCTCCGCGCGGGTCAGCGCCGCCAGCGCCTCCTCCGCGGAACCGGCGGCCGCCACGCGGGCACGGCCCATGACGAGGCTGGAGTCCAGCGCGTCCACCCGCGCCGGCGCCGGGGGCGGCAGCATGGCGCGATGCGCGGCCAGCAGGGCGGGATCGGCGCGCAGCCGCGCCAGGGCCTCGCCTTCCGGCGCCATCGCTTCCCACTCCGCGCGCAGGGCCAGGGTGTGGCGCAGGATCGGCGGGGGATCCCGCTCCTCGGGGATCAGCAGCAGCCCGGCGCGGCGGAGCCCCTGCCCGGCCGCGCGCCCCGCCGTCCAGGCCGCGAGCGGAATGGCGAGGGCGAGCCCGACCACCACGGGCGACATCCAGGCCGCGAGGTAGGGCGAGACGAGGAAGGCCGCGACGCCGAAGGCCAGCCCGAAGGCCGTGTGCCGCCAGTAGAGCCGCGCCACCTGCCCGATCGGCAGGCTGCCATCGTCCCGCGTCTGCGCCGACCAGCCGGAGTCCCGCCCGCGCAGGATGGAGAACACGTCCACGGACTGGGTCAGCATCGTCACCGGCGCCAGCAGGCCGGCCAGCACCGTCTCCACCAGCATGCTGACGAGGGCGCGCAGCCCGCCGCCATGGCCGCGCCGCCAGGGCCCGTCCAGCAGCATGGCGCCCCAGGCCAGCAGCTTCGGCACCAACAGCAGGCCCATCGTGGCGATGAAGACCCATTTCGCGCGGACCGGATCGACCACCGGCCAGTTCGGGAACAGCGCCGGCCCCTGCGGGAAGTAGACGGGCAGCACGAAGCGCGCCTGCAGCGACAGCAGCACGCCCGCGACCAGGAAGAGCAGCCAGAGCGGCGCGGTGATGTAGGAACCGATCCCGACAAGGAGGTGGGAGCGGGAGATTGGGTGAAGCCCGCGCGTGGGCAGCACCGCCATGTGCTGCAGGTTGCCCTGGCACCAGCGCCGGTCGCGGATGGCAAGGTCGGAGAGGGCCGGCGGGCTCTCCTCGTAGCTGCCGGACAGTGCGGGGACGAAGTGGATCGCCCAGCCCTGGCGCCGCATCAGCGCGGCCTCCACGAAGTCGTGGCTCATGATCGTGCCGCCGAAGGGCTTGCGGCCGGGCAGGTGCGGCAGCCCCGCCGCCTCCGCGAAGGCCACGGTGCGGATCATCGCGTTGTGGCCCCAGTAGTTCCCCTCCGCCCCGTGCCAGAAGGCGATGCCATGGGCGATGACCGGGCCGTAGAGCCGGCCGGCGAACTGCTGCATCCGCGCGAAGAGGGAGCGGCCGTTGACGATCACCGGCAGGCTCTGGATCAGCCCCACGCCGGGATGCGCCTCCATCGCGGCGGCGAGGCGGATCAGCGCCTCGGCCGACATCACGCTGTCGGCGTCCAGGATCAGGAATTGCGGGTAGGCGCCGCCGAAGCGCCGCACCCAGTCCGCGATGTTGCCGGCCTTGCGGTCCACGTTCTTCGCGCGGCGGCGGTAGAAGATGCGGGCACCCGCCCCGGCCCGCGAGCGCAGCGCGAGGAAAGCCTCCTCCTCCCGTGCCCAGGCGTCCGGATCGGTCGTGTCGCTGAGGATGAAGATGTCAAAGCCGTCCGCCGCGCCCGCCTCGCGCAGCGCTGCCTCCATCGCCTCAAGCCCCGCCAGAACGCGGCGTGGGTCCTCGTTGTACACGGGCATCAGCAGCGCGGTGCGGCCGAGAAGGGCGGGCAGCGGCGCGTTCGGGTCGATCCCCAGCCCCCTACCCCCGCCCAGCGCCACGCTCGCGGCGCCGCAGAGGCTGGAGACGAAGGAGAGCGCGATCCAGGCGAAGAGCGGCACGAAGAGCGCGAGGACGATCGCACCCGGCGTGAAGGGCGTGGTGACGTCCAGCACCAGCGCCATCTCCCGCGTGCCGAGCACGGTCAGCAGGAACGCGGCGCCGAAGACGAGGAGGCGGCGCCAGCCCATGCCGCGCGGCGCCGTCTCCGGCCGTCGCGCGGGTTGCGGCCGCGCGCGCAACTCCTGCACGGGCATGTCCAGCGGCGTCTCCGCCGGCAGGGCAGCGAACCCGCCGGGGAGCGCCGCCTCAGGAGGCGACCCATGGGGCGTCCCCTGGGGCGGGTCGGGGCGGGTCAGGGTGTCCAGCGGAACAGCCATGTCTCGGTCAGCGGCCCTGAGTCATTCTTCAGCAGGGCGCGGAGCTCGACGAGCTTCTCTCCGCCCGGCACCAGCTCGAAGGAGAGGCGCCAGCCCTCCGTCTCGGGGTTGCGCTGCACCACCGCGTTCTCGATCCGCCCGGCGCTGGCGGTCACGTCGAGGACAGGCATCGCCCCCTCCGGCAGCCCTGCCAGCCGCCCGCCGGCCGCCTCCAGCACGAAGAGCCGCGTGCCCTGGACGGAGGGCTTGGCGCCCTGCCGACCGCCGCTGAACTGCGCGGGCGCCGGGCGGTTGGGCGCGCCGAAGGCCGCGCCGCTCGTCCAGTGCAGGCGGTAGACGTAGCTGTACTCCTGCCCCGGCCGCAGCGGGGCCTTGGGGCGCCAGAAGGCGGCGATGTTGTCGTGGATCTCCTCCCGCGTCGGGATCTCCACGAGGTGCACCGCGCCCTCGCCCCAGTCGCCGATCGGCTCGACCCAGGCGCCGGGGCGGCGCTCGTACCGCGCCTCCAGGTCCAGGTAGTCGCGGAAGGCGCGGGCGCGCTGCATCAGGCCGAAGGCGCGCGGGTTCACGTCGCCGAAGACGCTCACCTGCAGTTCCCGCGGGTTGGCCAGCGGCCGCCAGAGCGCCTCCCCACGGCCGGTGGAGAGCATCAGCCCGTCCGAGTCGTGCACGGAGGGCCGGAAGTCGTCGGCGCCCTGGTAGTCCAGGGCGGAGTGCAGGAACATGCTCGTCAGCGGCGCCACGCCGACGGTGGGCATCTCCACCCGCGGATAGAGGCGGGACTCCACGTCGAAGACCGTCTCCTCGCCGGGGCGGATCGTGAAGCGGAAGGCGCCCGTGGTGCTCGGGCTGTCGAGCAGGGCGTGGACCACCGTGGAATTCACCCCGGCGCGCGGCCGCTCCAGCCAGAAGGCGCGGAACAGCGGGAACTCCTCCCCGGAGCGCTCCGCCGTCGCGATGGCCAGCCCGCGCGCGGAGAGGCCGTAGACATGCCCCTTGCCGATGGCGCGGAAGTAGGAGGCGCCGACGAAGGCGGCCACTTCGTCGAAATGGTCCGCCCGGTTCATCGGGTTGGTCAGGCGGAACCCCGCGAAGCCGAGGTCCGGCACCGGGGAGGGGACGGGCCCACCGAGCTCCGAGAGGGTGAAGGCGGTGGGGTCGTAGGGAATGGGCGTCGCCCGCCCGTTCGCCACCTCGAAGAGCGCGACCTTCGCCTTGAACAGGAAGCCCCGGTGGAAGGGCTGCATCTGGAAGGGCAGCCCCTCCGCCCGCCACGCCGCGCGCCCCGCGTTGAAGCGGATGGTGCGGTAGGCGTCGTAGCTCAGGTCGGCGAAGGGCGCGGGCAGGCGCTCATCCGGCGCGGCGTAGGGCTTGGCCGCCAGCTCCCGGGCCATGCTGCGGACGGTGGTGTCGTCGAAGGGCCGGGCCGGGTCGTCGGCCGCCTCCGCGCGCTCGTAGAGCGTGCCGGGGATCCGGGGCATGAGCCCGGCCATGGCTAATCCGGCGATGAGGGCGCGGCGGTGCAAGCTGATCTCCCGGCCGAAGCCTTAAAGGGGGACGCCTTAACGAAGGTTGGGCGTCGGGCGTAGAACGGGGTGGGCGGGGATGGTTTCCTGCCGCACTGCGATATGCTGGGGGCGTGATACGCGGGGCACGGCCCATCTGTCACGGGGCGGCCAGGGTGGCGGAGGGGCTTTACGCGGGCGCATGGACATCTTCCTCCAGGCCCTCCCCCTTCTCCTGCTGCTCGTGCTGCTGGGTTCCGGGCGGGTGGCGCCGGTGCCGGCCTGCCTCGCCGCCCTCGCCGCCTCCTTCCCCGCCGTCTCCGCCGCGCTGCCCTCCGGGCTGGCGCTGCCTCGCTTCCTGGCCTCCGAGAGCCTGCGCGCCCTGTTCCTCGGGCTGCTGCCGGTGGCCACCCTCTCGGGCGGGCTTCTCTTCAGCCTCGCCGCCGCGCCGCGCGCGACGGAGCCGGTGCCCCCCTCCCCCCGCCGCGCCTACCTCATGATCCTCGCCGGCTCCTTCGTGGAGAGCGTGACGGGCTTCGGCGTTGGCGCCATGTTCACCGTGGGCGCGCTGCGGGCCATGGGGATCGGGGGCGCGCCGGCGGGCGGCATGGCCGTGCTCTCCCTCTGGCTGGCGCCCTGGGGCGGGCTGGGACCGGGGCTGGCGCTCGGGGCGGCGCTCGCGCACCGGCCGCCGCACGAGGTCTCCTTCGTCACGGCCATGCCGCACGCCGCCTGGCTGCTGGCCACGCCGCCCGTGCTCTGGGCCCTCCTCGCGCGTGCCGGCCTGCCGGTGCCGAGGGGGGAGCGGCTGGCGCAGCTCGGGATGCAGGCGGCGGTCGCGGGCCTTGTGCTGCTGCTCGGCCGGCTCATGCCGCCGGAGACGGTGGGGTTCCTCTCCTCCGGCCTCGTGCTGCTGCCCGCCCTCTGGCACCTCGCCCCGCCGCGCGACGCGGCGTCGCGGGACCGGGCGCTGGCGGCGATCGGCCCCTGGGCGCTGCTCACCTTTGTGCTTCTGGTGGCCCGCGCCTGGCAGTCCGCGCCGGGCTGGCGGCCCTATGCCGACCTTCCGGCCTTCCAGCTGACCCACGTCGCGGTGGTGCTGTGGTGCGTCTCGCTCGGCTTCCTCCTGCTGCGCCAGGACGGCCCGACCCGCTTCCGGGAGGCGATGCTGCGGATGCGCCGCCCGGCGGCCGCCATGCTCCTCTACGTCCTCCTCGGGCGCTGGCTGGCGGGCTCGGGCGTGGCGACGGGGCTTGCGCACGGGATCGCGGCGGGGCTCGGCCCGCTGGCGCCCTTCGCCATCCCGGCGCTGGGCTTCGTCGGCGGGCTGCTGACCGGCAGCGGCGTCGGCGCCGCCTCCTCCATGATGAGCGTGCAGGCGGATCTGGGCCTCGCCGCCGGGCTGCCGCCCTGGCTGGCGCCGGGCATCCACAGCTTCGCCTCCGGCGCCGGCGCGGCCTACTCGTTCGCGATGACGGCGATGGTGTGCGGGCTGCTGGCGGACGGCACGCGGCCGCCCGCCATCTGGCGCGGCGTGTGGCCCCTGATCCTGATCGCCCTCCTCATCGGCTGGGCGGCCGTGGCGATCCTGCCCGCGCTGGCGTAATCCGTGGGGATGAGCGCCCGCGCCGCCCGCAAGCACCTCTCCGCCGATCCTGTCCTCGGCCCCGTCATCGCCCAGGTCGGGGCCATGGGGCTGAAGCCCGTCAAGGATCGGGAGCCCTACGAGGCGCTGGTGCGGGCCATCGCCCACCAGCAGGTGCATGGGCGCGCAGCGGAGGCGATGCTGAACCGCCTGATCGCGCTCACCCCCGACCACCCCTTCCCGCCGCCGGCGCGCGTCCTAGCGCTGGAGGAGGGGCAGCTGCGCGCCTGCGGCTTCTCCGGCGCCAAGCAGGCCGCCATCCTGGACATCGCGCACAAATCGGCCGCGGGCTGGGTGCCCACCCGCCGCGCCGCCGCACGCCTGTCCGACGAGGCGCTGATCGAGCGGCTGGTGGCGCTGCGCGGCGTCGGCCGCTGGACGGTGGAGATGCTGCTGATGTTCACTCTCGGCCGCCCGGACATCCTGCCCGTGGATGATTTCGGCGTGCGGGAGGGCTACCGCGTGGCCGCCGGGCTGGAGGCGCAGCCGAAGCCGAAGGAACTGGCCGCCATCGGCGCGCGCTGGGCACCGTTCCGGTCGGCCGCCGCCTGGTACCTCTGGCGGGCGGCGGACCTGAACAAGACGAACAGCTTCAAGGCGCCGAGCGCGATCTGAGGCGCCCCTTCCGTCAGACCGGCGCGAATCCCTCGACCACCGCCGCGAAGCCGTCCGGCTGGTCGGCATGGACCCAGTGCCCGGCGCCCTTCACCGTCAGGAAGCGCGCGCGGGGGAAGAGGGCGCGGATCCCCGGCCGGTCCTCCGCCCGGATGTAGGGCGAACGCTCCCCTGCCACGACGAGGGTCGGGCCGTCATAGGTGGCGCCGCCCGCATCCTCCCACCCCATGATGGCCGGCAGGGAGGCCGCGATCCCCTCCAGCCCGATGCGCCAGCCCGAGGCGTCCGGCCTGCGGTTGGCGACGATGAAGGCGCGCACCCCCGGATCCGGCTCCGCGGGCGCCAGGGCGGCGTCCACTTCGGCGCGCGCCGCGCCGGGCGGGACGGCCCGCATCGCCCCCACCAGCGGCACCCAGCGGGAGGGATAGGCGACGGGCGCGATGTCGGAGACCAGCAGGCGCGCCACCACCTCCGGCCGCGTCAGCGCGAGCATCATCGCGGCCTTGCCGCCCATGGAGTGGCCCATCACCGCCGCGCGCGCGATCCCTTTCGCCTCCAGCGTCTCCGCCACTGAGTCGGCCATGACGCGGTAGTCCATCGAGGGCGCGTGCGGGCTGGCCCCGTGGTTCGGCAGGTCGAGCGCGACCACGCGCCGCCCGTTCGCCGCCAGCCGCCGCTGCAGCGCCCCGAAATTGCGGGCCTGCCCGAACAGCCCGTGCAGCAGGACCAGCGGCGGCCCCTCCCCCGCCTCGACCGCGTTCAGGATCATCGCGCCCTCCTCATCCGCGCACCGCGAGGATGACGCTCAGGAACACCAGCCCGCCGCCGACCAGGATGTCCCACCCCACCGGCTCGCCCAGCCAGAGCGCGCCGAGCGTCACGCCCAGGACGGGCACCAGCATGAAGCCGACGGAGGCCACGGTGGAGGGCAGGCGCCGCCCGGCCTCGATCACGCTCCAGGTGCCCAGCGGCGCGGCGACCAGACCGATGAAGGCCGCGTGCGGCAGGGCGCCCCACCCGATCCCGCCGCCCGGCTCCCGCCAGGCCGCCAGCGCGAGAAGGAGCAGCGTCGCGAGGCCGAAGAAGAAGGGTAGGAGTTCCAGCATCGGCCGCTGCGGCGGAAAGCGGCGGGTGATCACGATGGCAATGCTCCAGAGCACCGAGGCGCCGACGAGCAGCGCGTTCCCCGCCAGAACAGCCGGGTCCGACCAGTCCACGGCCCAGGGCCCGACAAGAACCAGCGCCCCCGCCAGCCCCATCCCCGCCGCCGCCCAGCGCAGCGGCGACACGCGCTCCCCCAGCACCAGAACGGAGAGCGGGACGAGGGAGTAGATCGTCACGTTGGACAGCACGGCGATGCGCCCGGCCGGCAGCACGCCGAGTGCGATATGGGTCAGCGCGAAGAAGCCGCCGATCTGCAGCAGGCCGAGCGCGAGGACGGATGGCAAGTCCCGCCGCCCCGGCAGGTGCAGCCGCCCGAGGACCAGCAGCACCACGCCGGAGGCAAGCGCCGCCAGCCCCGCACGGCTGGCGCCGAACCAGACGGGCGTGGCGTCCCCCAGCGCGTCCTTCGCGATCGGCCAGACGCCGCCGAAGAGGACGACGGCGACGGCGAGCAGCCAGAGGTCGCGCGGGTTCAAGCCCCGGGTTCCGCCGGGATCAGCCGAGCGTCAGCACGATCTTGCCGATATGCGCGCTGCTCTCCATCAGCCGGTGCGCCTCCGCCGCCTCGCGCAACGGGAAGGTGGCGTGGATGCGCGGCCCGCAGCGCCCCGCGGAGAGCACGGGCCAGACCTTCGCTTCCAGCTCCTCGGCAATGGCGCCCTTCTCCGCCGCGGTGCGCGGGCGCATCGTGCTGCCCGTGACCACCAGGCGCTTGAGCATGATCGGCCGGATGTCGGCCTTCTCCACCTCGTGCCCGCCCATGAGGGCGATGATCACCAGCCGCCCGTCCTGCCCCAGCACGCGCAGGTTACGCTGGAAGTACTCCGCGCCGATCATGTCGAGCACGACGTCGGCGCCCTTCCCGTCCGTCACCCGCTTCATCTCGGCCGCGAAGTCCTGGGTCTTGTAGTCGAAGGCCTCCTCGGCCCCGAACTCCACGCAGGCCGCCACCTTCTCCGGGCTGCCGGCAGTGGCGAAGGGGCGCGCGCCGAACTCGCGGGCAAGCTGCAGGGCGGTGGAGCCGATGCCGGAGGTGCCGCCATGCACCAGCATCATCTCCCCCCGCCGCAACCGCCCATGGCCGAAGAGGTTGGCCCATACGGTGAAGAAGGTCTCCGGCAGGGCCGCCGCCCGCACGGCGTCGTAGCCCTCCGGCCAGGGCAGGCACTGGGTGGCGGGGGCCACGGCGTACTCGGCGTAGCCGCCGCCATTTGCCAGGGCGCAGACGCGATCCCCGGCGCGGAACCGCGTCACGCCCTCA
This sequence comes from Pararoseomonas sp. SCSIO 73927, assembly GCF_037040815.1. NCBI lineage: Bacteria > Pseudomonadati > Pseudomonadota > Alphaproteobacteria > Acetobacterales > Acetobacteraceae > Pararoseomonas > Pararoseomonas sp. SCSIO 73927. The sequence continues at coordinate 4,055,387 of NZ_CP146232.1, read as the reverse complement.
CCAACCGCAGCCACCTCGCCGGCCACCTCAAGGCCGACAACGGGGCTCGCGCCCTTCGGCGGCGGGTAGAGGCCCTTGCGCTGCTGCACGTCCGGCCGGTTCACCCCGGCGGCCATGACCCGGACCAGCACCTCGCCCGCCGCCGGACGGGGCACCGGCCCGGTCGTGACCACCAGCACCTCCGGCCCGCCCCCCGCGCCGTGGTCGATGAAGGTCATGCTCTCGGGCAGGTCGGGCATCGGGCGGTCTCCGGGCGGGGCCGGAAGGTCGGCGCGGGGACACGGCGCGTCAAGCGCGGGCGGCGGGCCACCGATGCGTGACCCGATCGAGCCGGCGGCGGCCTTGCGCCGGGCGGTTCGAGGCGCGACCATCGGGCCGTTCCACGGAATGCGAGGGAAAGAGGGACCATGCGTCCGGCCGCGCCGCGCCGCAGCCTCCTGGCCATGCTCGCCCTGCCGCTCGCGGCCGGAGCCGCACGCGCCCAGGCGCCGGCGCCGCAGGCCGCCCCGCAGGCCGCCCCCCCGGCCGGGGCGGAGTGGCGCGTGGGGGCAATCTACCCCCTCTCCGGCGCGCCCGGCCTGCTGGGCGACGAGTCCTTCCGCGGGCTGGAAATGGCGGTGGAGGAGCGCAACGCCGCCGGGGGTCTCCTGGGCCGCCCGGTCCGCCTGTTGCGCGCTGACGCCACGGACCAGGCCGCCGCGGTGGCGGAGGCGCGGCGGCTGATCGGGGCGGAGAAGGTCTCCCTTCTCGTCGGCAGCAGCGATTCAGCCGTCTCCCTCGCGGCCAGCCAGGCCAGCGACGCGCAGGGTATTCCCTACTTCGAGCTCGGCGCCGCGGCGGAGGGGCTCACGGAGCGCGGCTTCCGGAACTTCTGGCGCACCTGCCCGCGGGCGGCCGATTTCGCCGGCGTGGCGGCCGAGGCAGTCTCCTCCGTCCTGCCCTCTCTGCTGGGGCGCCCGCGAGAGGCGCTGCGGGTGGGGCTGCTGCACGAGGAGGGCCCGTATGGCAGCTCCATCGCGGAACTGCAGGCGATGCGGCTGGCCGAGGCCGGAACCCCGGTGGTGGAGCGCATCCCCTACCCCTCCCGCCCGGCCGACCTGGCCCCGGCCGTGCAGCGGCTGCGGGAGGCCTTCGTGGACGTGCTGCTGCACGCGGCCGGGCAGAACGACGTGATCCTGCTGTTCCGCAACCTGCGTGAGGCGGGTTGGCGGCCGCGCGCCATCATCGGGTCCGGCGGGGGCTACAGCCTCGCCGACACCGCCCGCGCCGTCGGCCCCGCCTTCGAGGGCGTGATGAACATCGGCTTCACCGGCTTCGCCATCGCGGACCGGACTGCGCCGGGGAATGCCGCCTTCGCGGAGGCCTACAAGCGCCGCTACGGCGCCGACCCGCGCTCCGGCCACTCGCTCGCGAACTTCTTCGGCGGCCGGATCGCGCTGGACGCGGTCACGCGCGCCGGGAGCGCGGAGAAGGACAGGCTGCGCGCCGCGATGCTCGCCACCGATGTCCCGGAGGGCACCACCCCGACCGGCTGGGGCGCTGCCTTCGACGAGCGCGGGCAGAACACGCGCGCCCGGCCCTGGCTGATGCAGTGGCAGGACGGGCGCCTCGTCACGGTCCATCCGGAAGCGGCAGCGGTGGCGATGCCCCGCGCCCGCCTGGGAACGGACCCGCCTGGGAACGGAGCAGAGAGGAGCGGTCCATGAGGAACGACGAATTCGTCTGGCGTGCCGTGGACGATCGGAAGGAGGATTATGCCGCCTTCTCCGACCGCGTCTGGGACATGCCGGAGATCGCCTATACCGAGACGCGCTCGGTGGCCGAGCACATCGAGATGCTGGAGAGGGAGGGCGCGCGCATAACGCGCGACCTGGCCGGCATCCCCACCGCCGTGATGGGGGAATGGGGCGAGGGCGGGCCTGTGATCGCCATTCTCGGCGAGTACGACGCCCTTCCCAACCTCTCCCAGGAGGCCGGCATCGCTGAGCACAAGGAGGTGGTGCCGAACGGGCCCGGCCATGGCTGCGGGCACAACCTGCTCGGCGCCGCCTCCCTCCTCGCCGCCGCCGCGGTGAAGGACTGGCTGAAGGAGAACGGGATCCCCGGCCGCGTGCGCTACTACGGCTGCCCGGCCGAGGAGGGCGGCGCGGCGAAGGGCTTCATGGCGCGGGACGGCGTCTTCGACGACGTGGACATCGCCATTTCCTGGCACCCCGCCTCCTTCTCCGGCGTGAACGACCCGGTGTCGCTCGCCAACACGCGCATCGACTTCACCTTCCACGGCAAGTCCGCCCACGCCGCCGCCGCGCCGGAGCTGGGCCGCTCCGCGCTCGACGCGGTGGAGCTGATGAACGTCGGCGTGAACTACATGCGCGAGCACATGCCCGACCACGCGCGCATCCACTACGCCATGCTGGATGGCGGCGGCATCGCGCCGAACGTCGTGCAGTCCCGTGCCAAGGTCCGCTACCTCATCCGCGCGCGCGACCTGCCGGAGCTGAACATGCTGGTGGGCCGCGTTCGCAAGATCGCGGACGGCGCCGCCCTGATGACGGAGACCCGGGTGGAGACCGCCGTGGTCTCCGCCGTTTCCAACCTCCTCGGCAACGCGCCGCTGGAGAAGGCGATGCACGACAACTTCCAGCGCCTCGGCCCGCCGCAATTCGACGACGCGGACCGGGTTTACGCGGCGCAGATCCAGGCGACGCTGACGGAGGATGACATCCTCAACGCCCATCGCCGCCACGGGCTGAGGGTGGAGCCGGGCAAGGTGCTCTGCGACCTCGTCGTGCCGCTGGAGAGCAAGGGCGATGGCGGTGGCGTTGGCTCAACCGATGTCGGCGACGTCTCCTGGGCGGTGCCGACCGTGCAGGCCCGCGGCGCGACCTGCGCCATCGGCACGCCCTTCCACTCCTGGCAGCTCACGGCGCAGGGGAAGTCGTCCTACGCGCACAAGGGCATGGTGCACGTGGCGAAAGTGATGGCGGGCACGGCGGTGGACGCGATCCGCGACCCCGCGCTGGTGGAGAAGGCGAAGGCAGAGTTCCGGGAGCGGACGGGCGGGAAGCCTTATGAGAGCCCGCTGCCGAAGGACCTGGCACCGCCGATCCGGGCAATGGGCCAGGGCGTGTAGGACTAAACGGGGCGGGAGGAACGCCTCCCGCCCCGCCCGGGTCAGTCCGCCTTGATCCCGGCGGCCTTGATGATCGGCTCCCACTTCGCGATCTCGGCGTCCAGGAACGCCTTGGCCGTCGCGGGCGTCGTGTCGGAACGGGTGGTGAGGGTGAGGTCGGAGAGGCGCTGCTTCACGCTCTCCATCGCCATCACCTTGTTCACCACCTCGTTGATCTGGCGCACCAGCGGCTCCGGCGTGCCGGAGGGCGCCATCACCATGTGCCAGGTATAGGCCTCGTAGCCCGGCACGCCCGCCTCCTGCACCGTGGGGAGGTCCGGCAGCTGCGGGATGCGCTGGGCGGAGGTGACGGCCAGCCCCTTCACCTCGCCGCGCGTCACGAAAGGCAGCGCGAAGTTGGCAATGCTGACCATCATGGCGATGGTGCCGTTCAGCAGGTCCGGCATCGCCGCCGCCTCGCCGCGATAGGGCACGTGGTTCACGCGCAGCCCGCCGGCCTGGCGCAGGAACAGTTCGCTCGCCAGGTGCAGCGCGGCGCCGTTGCCGGTGGAGCCGTAGTCGTACTTGCCGGGGTTCGCCTTCAGCAGCGCGATGAACTCCTGAAGGTTGTTCACCGACAGGTCCTTGTTCACCACCACGACCATCGGGATCACGCCCGTCAGCGCGACCGGCGTGAAGTCCGCGATCGGGTCGAAGGGCAGGCGCGGGAAGATGGAGCGCAAGGTGGAGTGCGCGATGGTGGTGTAGAGCAGCGTCTGCCCGTCCTTCGGCGCCTTCGCCACCACGTCGGAGCCGACGACGACGCCGGCGCCCGTGCGGTTCTCCACGATCACGCGCTGGGGCAGAGTCTTGGACAGCTCGTCCGCCAGGAGACGCGCCGGGATGTCCGTGGGGCCACCCGCGGCGAAGGGCACGACGAGGCGCACGGGGTTGTTGGGCCAGCCCGTGCCCTGGGCATGGACGGCCGGCGCGGCGAGCGGCGCAGCGGCCAGGCCGGCGGCCCCGGCCAAGATGTTGCGGCGCTGGATCATACGAGGCGTTTTCCCTGAACTGGATGCAATGGATCAGCCCCCAGAAGGGGAGACGCGCCCTTTATGTCAACTGCGGGCGCAGAGATGACCGATCGGTACAACCCCTCGTCGGTCGATCCTTCCGTGCTGAAAAGCAGCACGCGCGAGGCGTCATTGAGCCCGAGGGCCGTCCGGGCGGCACCGTCCCGGGCCGCGAGGACCAGGGCCGCCAACCCCGCCACCCCGCTCTCCCCGGACACCACCGGCTCCTCCCGCCAGGCCAGGTGGCGCATGGCCGGGGACACCACCGAATCCGGGACCGCCATGAAGGCGAAGGTGGCCCGCTCCAGCTCCTGCCAGGCGAGAAGGCTCGGCTCGCCGCAGGCCAGCCCGGCCATGACCGTGTCCAGGTCGCCCGGAACGTTCGTGACCGCACCGGCCTCCGCACTGGCGAGGAGGCAGGCCGCCCGCTCCGGCTCCACCACCACCAGCCGCGCCTCCGCGCGCCGGGCCCGCAGCGCGACTGAAACGGCCGCCGCGACCCCCCCGACCCCGCCCTGGATGAACACGTGGGTGGGGGGCGCGGGCATGGCGTCCTGCGCCTCCTCCGCCATCAGTCGGTAGCCCTGCATCACCTCCCGCGGCACCTCCGTATAGCCGGGCCAGGAGGTGTCGGAGACGACGTGCCAGCCGCTCTTCCTCGCGGTCGCATCGGCGGCGCGCACGCTGTCATCGTAGTTGCCCGGCACCTCCCTCACCTCGGCGCCGAAGGCTTCCATGGCCGCGCGGCGGCCGGCGGTGACACCGGGATGGACGAAGATGACGCAGCGCGCCCCGAAGCGCCGCGCGCCCCAGGCCACGCTGCGGCCGTGATTACCATCCGTCGCGCAGGTCACGGTGATGCCGGAAGTTGCCGCGGCGTGGCGGCCGGATTCCAGTTCGGCGGCGGTGGCCGCGTTGGCCACGCCCATCCGCGCCAGTTCCCGCGTCAGTACGCCCGCGACCGCATAGGCCCCGCCGAGCGCCTTGAAGGAACCGAGGCCGAAGCGCCCGGATTCATCTTTCAGCCAAACGGAATCCATTCGGAGCGCCGCCGCCACCTCCGGCAGCGCGCGCAGGGGCGTGGGCGCGTATCCCGGCCATGCGGTGATCGCCGCCCGCGCCCGGCGCCACCCGCCCTCCGGCAGCACGACGACGCCCGGCACGCCGTGACGGGAGTTCGCAAGGATGCGGAAGGGGTGCACGGCCTCAGCTCCAGCAGAGGATCAGCTCAATGAACAGCAGCAGGTATCCCAGCGCCGCGACCACGAGCCCGAGGAAGACGAGGACGATGCCGATCCCGTACTGCAGCGTCTGCAGCCCGTAGTGGATGAGCAGCCGCCCGAAGGCCACCGTCTCCCGCCCGCCCGCGCAGCTCCGGCGCGGCGGCTCCGGCCGGTCCTGCGCGAGCGGCGCACCGGTGGCGGCGCAGGCCGGGCCGGGGGCCGGCCCCAGGGCGGCCAGGGCCAGGATCGGCAGGACCAGGGCGTTGCGCCGGGTGCGGGTCATGCGGGTGGCGGCTCCGGCGGGACGAACCTGATTCTGCACGCCACGCACTGCCGGGGCGTGTCCCGCCGCGCCGGGAATGCGATTACAGCCCCGCCCGGTCCAGCCGCAGGACGGCGCGCGCCAGGGCCTGGGCGCGCGGCACCATGCTCGCCACCTCCAGATACTCCTCAGGGGAGTGCGCCTTGCCGCCCACCGGGCCCACGGCGCAGAGGGTGGGCGCGCCCATGGCGGCGGTGAAGCCGCTGTCAGCGCAGCCGCCGGAGAAGTCGCCGGTGATGGACAGGCCCGCTTCCGAGGCCGCCTCCCGGTACATCTCGAACACCCGGGCCGCGGCGGGGGTCTGGGTCAGGGGCAGAAATTCGCCGCGGATCGTCATCTCCGCCCGCGTGCCCGGCACGAAGGACTTCGCCACGATCTCGTGGATGCGGCCCATGATCTCGTCGCGGTCGCCGGGCTCCACGTAGCGCAGGTCGATCTGCAGCTGCGCGTGGGGGGCCACGGTGTTCACGCTCTGCCCGCCGCTGACGAGGCCGACATTCAGGGTGATGCCGCGCTTCAGGTCCGTCAGCGCGTGGATGGCGCGCACCTTCTCCGCCAGCTCGCCGATGGCGCTGATGCCCTGCTCGAAGTTGCCGCCGGAATGGGCGGCGCGGCCCTCGATCTCCACGGCCATGAAGACGCCGCCCTTGCGGCCCGTCACCACCCCGCCATTGGCGCGGCCGGGCTCGGAGTTGAAGACCACGCGGGCGCGGCGGGCCTCCGTCTCGATCACTGGGCGGCCCTCGGGCGACCCGATCTCCTCGTCGCCGGTGAACAGGGCGACCATCGGGCCGGGCGCGCCGCCCACGGCCTTGAAGGCGGCCATGACGAACATGTTCATCACCAGCCCGGCCTTCATGTCGGCCACGCCGGGGCCGGTGGCGATGCCGTTCTCCACTTTGAAGGGCCGGCGCTCCGGCTCGCCCTTGGGGAAGACCGTGTCGCGGTGGCCCATCAGCAGGATGTTGCGGCGGGCATTGCCCTCATTCGCCTCCGCGCCCTCCCCCGCATCCAGCGTGGCGCGGATGCAGTCGCCGAAGCGGCTCCCCGGCACTGTCTCCACGGGAATGCCGTGGGCGGAGAAGAAGGCGCGGACCTGCTCGCCCACCGCGTCCACACCGGCCTTGTCGTAGGAACCGCCATCGGTGTTCACCATGGCTTCCAGCGCGACAAGCATCTCGTCCTGCCGGCCGGCCAGCCAGTCCAGCACGCGGGCTTCGGTGGTGGCGCTCATCGTCTCACTCCAAGGCAGGCAGGTTTGGGGGCAGGCAGGTTTGGGGGCAGGCAGGTTTGGGGGCAGGCAGGTTGGGATGAACCCGGCGCGCGGGCCGCGCAAGGCTCAGGCGCCCAGCGGATCGGTCTCCGGCATCTCCAGCGCCCGCTCCAGCGCCCGTGCCCCACGCAGGCACAGGTCGTCCCGGCCCTGGGCGGCCACGACCTGCACGGCCCGCGGCATTCCGTGGTCGTCCAGCCCGGTCGTCACGGTGATCGCGGGCTGGCGGGTCAGGTTCTGGGCGAAGGTCCAGGGCGCCCAGTCCCGCCACAGCGCCTCGGTGGGGCGGATAGTCGGCCCGTCCGCGGCGAAGGCGGCGGTGGGGGTGGCCGCGGTGAGCACCAGATCATACTTCAGGTGGAACAGCGCCATGCGGTGCGCCGCCTCCACCCGCATGGCGTCGGCGAAGAGGAAATCGGTGGCGGGCAGCCCGCCCTCGCGCCGGGCCACCTCGTCCAGGCCGGAATCCAGCTCGCCCCGCTGCGCCTCCGGCACCATGGCGACGAGCCGCGCCAGCGCCACGCCCCACACGCGGCCGAAGGCGTGGCGCGTGTCGGGCAGGCCGGGATCGGCTTCCTCCACCAGCGCGCCCTCGGCCCGGAAGGTCTCGGCGGCGCGCTGCAGGGCGGCCTCGCCGTCCGCGTCCAGCGGCGGCTCGAAGCCCCAGCGGCGGACGAGGGCGATCCGCATGCCCCGCACCCCGTCCTCGATCCCCGCGCGCCACTCCCGCACCTCGTCGGGCAGGCAGAGCGGATCTCGCGCGTCGGCCCGGCCGATCGCATTCAGCATCAGCGCGGCATCCCGCACCGTGCGCGTCATCGGCCCGGCGCAGGAGACGGCGGAGAAGACGCCGTGCGGCCATTGCGGCACGCGCCCATAGCTCGGCTTGAAGCCGACCACGCCGCAGAAGGCCGCGGGGATGCGGATGGAGCCGCCCGCATCCGTGCCGACATGCAGCGCCCCGAACCCGGCCGAGGCCGCCGCCCCGGCGCCGGAGGAGGAGCCGCCCGTGGTGCGCCGGTTGTTCCAGGGGTTGCGGGTGATGCCGTGCAGCGGGCAGTCGCCCGGGGTCTTCCAGCCAAACTCCGTGGTGGTGGTCTTGCCGACGATCACGGCGCCGGCCGCCTTCAGCCCCAGCACGGCCGGCGCGTCCGCGGCCTGCGGGCGGGGATCGGTGGTGCGGCTGCCCCGGCGGGTGGGGAAGCCTGCCAGGTCCAGCACGTCCTTCACCGTGGCGGGCACGCCGTCCAGCAGCCCCAGCGGCCGACCGGCCGCCCAGCGCGCCTCGCTCTCCCCGGCCTGGCGCAGCGCGTTCGGGTTCATCGCGGCGAAGGCGTTGATGGCGGGGTTGTAGCGGGCGATCCGCTCCATCACGGCCTTCAGCACCTCCACAGGGCTCAGCGCGCGGCGGGCGTAGAGGGCGATCAGGGATTCCGCGTCCATCAGCGCGGGGTCGGTGGCGGTCATGCGGGGCCTGGAACCTGTGCTGGCCGGGGGTATGGACCCGCCCGCCGCCGGGCGGAACCCCTGCCCGTCAGTGCTCCGCCGCCAGCCGGTCCCGCGTCTCGGCCACGAGGGACCGGCTCATCTCTTCCAGCGCGGCCACGGCCGCGATCCGCCCCGCGGCCGCCCGCGCCTCCTCATCCGAGAGCAGGAGGGCCGTCAGGCCCGTCGCCCGGCAGAGCCCGGCCATCAGGCAGTCCCGCGGCTCCGGCATCTCGCCCGCCAGCAGCACGGCCCGCAGCCTCTCCCGCGCGCTGCCGGTCCCGGCCCCCTCCATCTTGGGGTAGCGATGGTCGGGCAGGATCCAGAGGCGCCGCGCCGCCACTTCCCGCAGCACGCCCCCATCCACCAGTCGCTTGAGCAGGGCGCGGCGCAGCGCCGGCCCCTCGGGCGCGAGATGGCCCATCCACCAGCGGCTGTCCTGCGCCTCCCGCGCGGCCGCGATCCGCGCGAGCACGGGGTCCAGCAGCGCGTCGCCGCAGGGGGTCGGATCGGCCACGAAGAGGCGGTCCGGGTCGCTGTCCAGCCGCCCGCGCAATGCCAGCTCCATCAGCAGCGCGCCGGAGAGCGCGAGCGAGAGCGCGGCCGCCGGAAGATCCAGCGGCCGACCTGTCGCGTCGTCGAGACTGAGGAGAAGGACCTCCTCCGGCACCGTCAGCATGGCAGATTCACCCCGGCGCGCGGCCGGACCGCGGCATCAGGAGGCGGTGATGCCCGCCCCCCTCGCCACCGCGCTCCAGCTCGCCGCGTAGCGCGCGATCATGGCGGCGTAGTCCGCGCCGACCAAGGGCCTCTCCGGCGGATAGGAGGCGAGGTCGGCCATCTTCGCGCGGACATCCGCCCCCGCCACCGCGGCCAGCACCGCTTCCTGGACCGCCGCCGCGACCGGCGCGGGAAGGCCCTTCGGCCCGGAGACGCCGATCCAGGCCGTGCAGGTCAGGGCGGGCAGGCCGAGCTCCGCGAAGGTGGGCACGTCGGGCGTGGCCGGCACCCGCCCGGCGGAGGAGACGGCCAGCGCCTTCACCGTGCCCTCCCGGATCATCGCCACGTTCGTCGTCAGCGGATCGAAGACGCTCTCGATGTGGCCGGCGAAGAGGTCCTGCATGGCCGGGGCGCTGCCGCGATAGGGCACGTGGTCCAGCTTCGGCACGCTCGCCTGCCGCATCAGCACCTCGCCCAGAAGGTGGGTGATGGACCCGATGCCGGAGGAGCCGTAGCGCGCCCCGTCCCGGCGCGCCTTGTCCAGGAAGGACTCCAGGGTGGGGGTGGCCGATCCCTTGTTCACCAGCAGCACGTTCGCCGTTTCGCAGAGCATGGCGATATGGGTGAAGTCGGCCACCGGGTCGTAGGGCAGGCTGGGATAGACGCCGGAGGCGATCCCGTGCGGCGAGGCGTGGCTGATGACGAGGGTATGGCCGTCCGGCGCCGCCTTGGCCGCGAGGTCGGCGCCGATGGTGCCGCCGGCGCCCGGGCGGTTCTCCACCACCACCGTGGCGCCGAGATTGGCGCCGATCACGGGCGCCACCAGCCGCGCCACCACGTCGGCCAGCCCGCCCGGCGGGAAGGTGGCGATCAGGCGGATGGGCTGGCGGGGCTTCCACGCGGGCTGGGCGACTGCAGGCAGGGCGATGCCGGCCGCGCCGGCGGCCAGGAGGGAGCGGCGATGGAGCATGGTCGGTCCTTCGTCACGGGGCGGGCCTGCCCCGTCACGTTGCGGACTTGCAATCCTCGTGCCGCCCCGCCCCGCTAAGCACCCGCCGCCAGCGCCGCCGACCAGGGCGACATGACGTCCGTGATGCCCTCTGCCGTCCCATCGCCATTCCGCGCGATGAAGTTCGGGCAGGCGAAGTTCACGGGCAGCACCGCGTGCTCCACCACCTCCAGTTCCCCGTCCTGGGCCAGCCCGTCCAGCACCTCCTCGCCCAGGTGCCGGTCCGCCGTGACGGAGTCCGGCCCGGAGACGTCGATGCGTGGCGTATGCGCCGCCGTCTCCGGCCCCATGCCGAAGTCGAGCTGGAAGGCGAGCATCTGCATCACGCTCGCCAGGATCCGCCGCCCGCCGGAGGCGCCGCCGGCCAGGATAGGGTTCGTGTCCTCCCCCGCGCGCGTCACGGTTACCGGACTCATGTTGCACAGCGGGCGGGCGCCCGGGCGGATGGCGTTGGCGCTGCCGGGGGTCGGGTCGAACCACATCATACCATTGTTCATCAGCACGCCCGTGCGCGGCAGCACCACGCGGCTGCCCATGGAGGAGAGGAGCGTGGTGGTAACGGAAACCATCATTCCCTCCCCGTCGCAGACCGTCAGGTGGGTGGTGCAGGTCTCCGCCGTCTCCTTCGCCGCCCCGGGCGCACCCTCCCCCGCGCCCAGCCCGGCCAGCCGGTCGGCGTAGCCGCCGCGCATGGCGCGCGCGAAGCCGCGGTACCACTCGGCGCCAAGCCCCGCCGAGACGGGCAGGCGCGCCATCTCCTTCACCACCGCCGCCATGGTGGGCGCGGCGGTCAGCCCGCCAGCGGTGTGGATCGTGTGGGTGCCGCGCCAGTCGATCGGCATGGCGTCCCGAACCACAGCGCGGCAGCCGGCCAGATCCGCGGCGCCGAGCACGCTTCCCATGGCCTGGAAGTCGGCTACGAGGTCGGCCGCCAGCGCGCCCTCGTAGAAGTCGCGCAGCCCGTTGTCGCGCAGCCGGGTGAGTGTCTCCGCGAGGGCGCCCTGCGGCAGGAAGCCGGGCTTGCCCTGGTAGGGCGGGTTGGGCGGCAGCCCGTCCGGCAGGTAGATCCGCGCGCTCTCCTCGTACAGCCGCAGCACCTTGGCCGAGGCCGAGACCTTCAGCGTGGTGTACCAGTCCTGTGCCAGCCCGCGCCGGGCGAGCGCGATCGCCGGCCCCAGCAGGGCGTCCAGCCGCATTCCCGTACCGAACTCCGTCCGCAGCAGGTCGTAGCCGGCGACGGAGGAGGGAATGAGGAAGGAGAGCGGGCCGTGAATGTTCACGTCCCCCACCACCTCGGGCCAGGCGAAGAGGTCCTGCTTCCACTTGCCGGTGAGCGGATAGGCGGCCGGGTCCACCCCGGCCGGCGCCACCGGTCCGAAATCCACCACCTTCGGCGCGGCACCGGGCCTGTGGACAATCGCGAAGCCGATCCCGCCCAGCCCGCTGTTCCACGGCTCCGCGGTGGCCAGGGCGAAGGCAGCGGCCACCGCCGCATCCGCCGCGTTGCCGCCCGCCTCCAGCACCGCCACACCGGCCTCCGCGGCCGCGCGGGACTGGGAGGCGACGATCCCGCCCCGGCCGGAGGCGCCGGGCTTCGCTAGGCTCCAGTGTTGGCTGGTGTGCGGCGGGGGAACATAGGCGGAGAGCTCGGGCATCGGGCACCTGCGGGAAAGGTGGGGAGCGTCGCGCCGGAACGGCGCGCGAGCAAGGCTGCCGGAACGGCGCGCGGGCAAGGCTGCCGGAACGGCGCGCGGGCAAGGCTGCCGGAACGGCGCGCGGGCAAGGCTGCCGGAACGGCGCGCGGGCAAGGCTGCTGGAACGGCGCGGCGACAGGCCCGTACCGGCAGGGCTACCGGGCCAGCAGCCCGGTTTGCCCGGCGCCCGGCGGCGGACTATTGGGCGAAGGGACAAACGAGGAGGGACACGGCATGGCTGGAACGGGTCAGGGCATGGAGGTCTCCCCGGTCCTCCGTCGCTTCATCGAGGATGAGGCCCTGCCGGGCACGGGCGTGGAGGCCGGCGCCTTCTGGGCCGCCATGGAAGCCACGCTGCGCGGCCTCGGCGCCCGCAACGCCGCCCTCCTCGCGGAGCGCGACGCGCTGCAGGCTCGGATCGACGCCTGGCACCGCGCCAACCCCGCCCGCCCCCTGGACCGCGCCGCCTACGAGGCCTTCCTGCGCGAGATCGGCTACCTGCTGGACCCGCCCGCCCCCTTCGCCGTGGAGACGGCGGATGTGGACGACGAGATCGCGCGCATGGCCGGGCCGCAGCTCGTCGTGCCCGTGAACAACGCCCGCTACGCGCTGAACGCGGCCAATGCGCGCTGGGGCAGCCTCTACGACGCGCTCTACGGCACGGACGCCATCCCGCAAGAAGGGCCGAAGACCCGGGGCTACGATCCCGCCCGCGGCGCGGCCGTGATCGCCCGCGCCCGCGCCGTGCTGGACGCCGCGGCGCCGCTGGAGAGCGGCAGCCACGCGGATGTCTCCGGCTACCGGATCGAGGCCGGCAAGCTGGCGGCCGTGACGGCCAGCGGCCGGACCACGGGGCTTAAGGACCCGGCGGGGTTCCGCGGCTACAACGGCACCGAGGCCGAGCCGACCGCCATTCTGCTGGCCCGCAACGGCCTGCACCTGGAGATCGTGATCGACCGCGGCCACCCGATCGGCCGCACGGACAAGGCGGGCGTCGCCGACCTGCTGCTGGAATCCGCGCTCTCCACCATCATGGACGCCGAGGATTCCGTCGCCGCCGTGGACGCGGACGACAAGGTGGTGGTCTACCGCAACTGGCTGGGCCTGATGCGCGGCGACCTCTCCGCCAGCTTCGACAAGGGCGGCGAGACGCTGGTGCGGCGGCTGAACCCGGACCGCACCTACAAGGCGGCGGACGGGAGCGAGATCGCGCTGCACGGCCGCTCCCTCATGCTGGTGCGCAACGTCGGCCACCACATGATGACGGACGCGGTGACGCTGGACGGCGCGGAGGTGCCGGAGACGGTGCTGGACGCCTACGTCACCAGCCTCATCGCCCTGCACGACCTGCGCGGCGGGCGGATGAACAGCCGCGCCGGCAGCGTGTACATCGTGAAGCCGAAAATGCACGGCCCGGCTGAGGTGGAGTGGGCCGTGGCGCTGTTCGGCGAGGTGGAGGCGGCACTCGGCCTTCCCGCGAACACGCTGAAGATGGGCATCATGGACGAGGAGCGGCGCACCACCGTCAACCTCGCCCGCTGCATCGAGGCGGCGAAATCCCGCGTGTTCTTCATCAACACCGGCTTCCTGGACCGCACGGGCGACGAGATCCACACCTCGATGGAGGCCGGCCCCGTCGTCCGCAAGAACGACATGCGCAAGGCCGCCTGGATCGGCGCCTACGAGGACAACAACGTCGATGTCGGCCTAGCCTGCGGGCTGCGCGGCCACGCCCAGATCGGCAAGGGCATGTGGGCGGCGCCGGACGCGATGGCGGCGATGCTGGAGCAGAAGGTGGGGCACCCGAAGTCGGGCGCCAGCACGGCCTGGGTCCCCTCCCCCACCGCCGCCACTCTGCACGCCCTGCACTACCACACGGTAGACGTGGCGGGGCGGCAGGCGGAGCTCGCTTCCGGCGGCGCCCGCGCGAAGCTCTCGGACCTGCTGACGGTCCCGCTGGCGGAGAACACGAATTTCGCGGACGCGGACATCCAGGCGGAGCTGGACAACAACGCCCAGGGTATCCTCGGCTACGTCGTCCGCTGGATCGACCAGGGGGTGGGCTGCTCCAAGGTGCCGGACATCCACGACGTGGGCCTGATGGAGGACCGCGCGACGCTCCGCATCTCCGCCCAGCACATCGCCAACTGGCTTCGCCACGGCATCGTCACGCGGGAGCGGGTGGAGGAGACCCTGCGCCGCATGGCGGCCGTGGTCGACGAGCAGAACGCCGGCGACCCGCTCTACACCCCGATGGCCCCGGGTTTCGGCGGCGTGGCTTTCCAAGCCGCCTGTGATCTCGTCTTCGAGGGGGCGGCCCAGCCTAACGGCTATACGGAGTTCGTGCTGCACCGCCGCCGCCGCGAGGCGAAGGCCGGCTAGGCACCGCCCCGCCTCATCGATTGCTGCAATGCGGAAGGCTTTCGGCCGTCATGGCCGGGAGCCCTCCGTCCTCTGACGCGCCCGCAGCGGGCCGCCGGGCCCGGGATAGATGGCGTAGATCAGGCGTAGCTTGATAGGAGAACCGCAGGCCCGGTCGGGCCGTATTTCGCTCAAAGGTTGCAGGGTGAGTACGCTGTCGCGATAAACTTGTGTTAACGGGCACTCAACGAGCACGCGGTTGTGTTTTTACGTCTAGATCACAACCTGTTTCACCTGATGGTGCAAATGAGACGTGGCGGCCGTTTATCCCGGCGGGTGCGCCGCGTCCCAGCAACCTTGGGAGACGCTCGTGAAAAGCATGCAGCCCGCCTTTCTTGCCGCGGCGGTCACCCTTCTGCCCGTGGTGGCCGGGGCTCAGCCCGTGTCGGGCCTCTACATCGCCGGCGGCGGCGGTGTGAACTGGACGCAGGAAAGCGATTTCCAGGCGAGCAACAGCGTCCCACGCGCCCAGTTCGGCAGCGGCTCCATCGACTTCGAGACGGGCTACGTCTTCGTTGGCAGCCTCGGCTGGGGCTTCGGGAATGGGCTGCGCGCCGAGATCGAGGGCAATGTCCGCCGCAATGACGTGGATAGCGGCCGCATGGGCTTCATCGCCCCGCCGAGGCGCACCACCGGCCACGTGCTGCAGTACGGCGTGATGGCGAACGTCTTCTACGACTTCGCCGCGCCGAGCTGGCCCGTGCAGCCCTATGTCGGGCTCGGTGCCGGCTATGGCTGGGTGAACTACCAGAACGTGCGGGTGCAGAGCGCGGCCGGGCCGCGCGTCGACGTCTTCGGCACGAGCGGCGATTTCGCCTACCAGGCCATCGGTGGCGTCGGCATCCCCATCCGGGCGGTGCCCGGGCTGAGCCTGACGGCGGAGTACCGCTTCTACGGCACGCTGGACCAGCAGGTGCCGTCCAACTACGTCCCGGCCGCCAATACCGTGGTGCGGCGGAAGACGGAGGTGGAGAACTACAACCACTCCATCATGCTCGGCCTGCGCTACGCCTTCAACCAGCCGCGCCCGGTCCCGGCCCCCGTGGCTGCGCCGGCCGCCGTGCAGCCCGCCGCCCCGTCCCGCACCTACCTCGTGTTCTTCGACTTCGATCGCGCCGATCTGACGGACCGCGCCCGCCAGATCATCGCGGACGCGGCCCAGGCCGCGTCCTCCACGGGCACGACCCGGATCGAGGTGGCCGGCCACGCCGACCGCTCCGGCACGCCGCAGTACAACCAGCGCCTCTCCATGCGCCGCGCCGAGGCCGTTGCCTCGGAGCTGAGCCGCCGGGGCATCCCGCGCTCCGCCATGTCCATCCAGGCCTTCGGCGAGAGCCGCCCCCTGGTGGCCACGGCCGACGGCGTGCGTGAGCCGCAGAACCGCCGCGTCGAGATCGTGCTGCGCTGAGCAGCCCGGTCGCTTCACGGGTGACAGGTTGGGGGCGGGACCGAAGGGTCCCGCCCCTTCTCTTATTCGGGCGGTGATGTCGAAGCCTCATCGGCGGTCAGGCCCGGAGCGAATCGCGTTCCCGCAACGCCGCGATCTCGGCGCGCAGCGCCGCCACCTCCTCCGCCACGGATTCCAGCGCGCCGGGCCCGATTCCGTAGCCTGTCGTCGCCTCCTCGCAGGGCTTTCCGGGCGGGCGGGCGGGGATACCCACCACCGTCACCCCGTCCGGCACGGGATCGACGCAGACCGCGTTCGCTCCCACCCGCGCGTTCCGCCCGATGCGGATCGGGCCCAGCACCTGCGCGCCGGCGCCGATCACCACGCCGCTCTCCAGCGTCGGGTGGCGCTTGCCCGGGCGCAGGGTCAGCCCGCCCAGCGTCACGCCGTGGTAGATCAGCACGTCGTCGCCGATCTCCGCCGTCTCGCCGATCACCACACCCATGCCGTGGTCGATGAAGAGCCGACGCCCGATCGTCGCGCCGGGATGGATCTCGATTCCCGTGAGGAAGCGGGAGAGGTGAGAGACGAGGCGGGCCGGAGCCCGGAAGCCCCCGCGCCAGAGGCGGTGCGCCATCCGGTGCCACAGCACCGCGTGCAGCCCGGCATAGCAGAGGAGCGACTCCGCGAAAGTCGGTCGCGCCGGATCGCGCGCCCGGATGGCCCGCGCGATCTCCAGCGCCTCCCCGATCACGAGAAGCCTCTCATGCCAGCCAGCCCGGCACGGGGAGCCCCTTCTCGCGAAGGAAGTCGGGGTTGAACAGTTTGGACTGGTAGCGCGCCCCGCCGTCGCAGAGCACGGTGACGACCGTGTGCCCCGGCCCGAGATCCTCGGCGACCCGGATCGCCGCCGCCACGTTCAGCCCCGCAGACCCGCCCACGCTCAGCCCCTCTTCGACGAGGAGGGAGAAGCACTGCTCCAGCGCCTCCGAGTCGGAGATCCGCACGGCGTCGTCGATCGGCGCGCCCTCCAGCACGGCGGGGACCTTGCTCGCCTGCCCGATCCCCTCGGTGATGGAATTGCCCTCGGCCGAGACGGTGCCGGTCTTCACCCAGGAATACAGGCCGGAGCCGTGCGGGTCCGCCAGCACGATCCGCACACCGGGATTACGCGCCTTCAGCGCGCGCGCCGTCCCGTGCAGCGTGCCGCCGGTACCGCAGGCGCAGGTGAAGGCGTCCACCTTCCCGCCCGTCTGCTCCCAGATCTCCGCGCCCGTCGTCGCCTCGTGCGCCGTCGCGTTCGCGGAGTTGCCGAACTGGTTGGCCCAGACCGCGCCCATCTCCTCCGCTAGCCGGCGGGAGTAGTTCACGTAGTGGTCGGGATCGGCCAACGGCTTCGGATCCACCAATCGCAGGTCCGCGCCGATCATGCGCAGGAAGTCCAGCTTCTCCCGGCTTTGCGTGCGCGGCACGACGATCACGGACTTCCAGCCTCGCGCGTTCGCGGCCAGCGCCAGCCCGATGCCGGTGTTCCCCGCCGTCCCCTCCACCACCGTTCCCGGCTGGAAAGGGGTGAGGAGGCCGCGGTCGACGGCCTCCCCCAGAATGCCGATGGCGGCGCGGTCCTTCACGCTGCCGCCGGGGTTCATGAACTCCGCCTTGCCCAGGATCTCGCACCCCGTCCTCTCGGAGGCGCGGCGGAGCCGGATAAGGGGCGTGTTTCCGACCGCGTCCCAGAAGTCAGTGGCGAGAATGGGCATGGTGGGTTCAGGTCCACTCCAGATGGTCAACCCAGCGCAGGTAGGGCTTCTCGGCCGTCCAGCCCTGGGGAAAGTGCTTCTTCGCATCCTCGTCCGAGAGGCTGGCGGCGACGATGACCTTGTCGCCCTTCTTCCAGTTCACGGGGGTGGCGACCTTGTGCTTGTCCGTCAGCTGCAGGCTGTCGATCACGCGCAGGATCTCGTCAAAGTTCCGCCCGGCGCTCGGCGGGTAGATCAGCATCAGGCGGATCTTCTTGCTCGGGTCGATCAGGAAGACGGTCCGGACCGTCACGGCCGCGTCGGCCTCGGGATGGATCATGCCGTAAAGGGTGGCGACGTTCCGGTCGTGGTCGGAGATCATCGGGAAGTTCACCGCAGTGCCCTGCGTCTCCTCGATGTCCGCGTTCCAGCCCTCGTGCCGGTCCAGCGTATCGACGGAGAGGCCGATCACCTTCACGCCGCGGCGGTCGAACTCGGGCTTCAGCTTGGCGGTGTAGCCCAGCTCCGTCGTGCAGACGGGCGTGTAGTCCTTCGGGTGGCTGAACAGCACGCCCCAGGAACTGCCGAGCCACTCGTGGAAGCGGATGCGGCCCTGGGTGGTGTCGGCCTCGAAGTCCGGGGCGGTCTGTCCGAGTTGAAGCGTCATACAGGCTTCCTCCGTAGAATTCTCAATTCCACAACGCTATCACGGCGTGAAAGAACCGGCCAAGGCGCCCCGCCCCGCTCCGTCTCACCCCGGATGTCGGGACCGCGAACCGGCCTTCCAAGGAGCCTGTCTCAACCGTAACGCGAGAGCCCGAGGTCGGAGACATCGATCTCCGGCGGCCGTCCGGAGACGATGTCGGCCAGCACCCGCCCCGATCCGCAGGCCATGGTCCAGCCCAGCGTGCCGTGGCCGGTGTTGGTGTAGAGGTTGGGCAGCCTCGTCCCCCCGATGATCGGCGTGCCGTCCGGCGTCATCGGCCGCAGCCCCGTCCAGAAGCGCGCCGCCGCGAGGTCCCCGCCCTCGGGGAAAAGGTCGCGCACGGAGTGCTCCAGCGTCTCCCGCCGCGGCCTGCGCAGACTGGTGGAGAAGCCGGCGATCTCCGCCGTGCCGCCGACCCGGATCCGGTCGCCCAGCCGGGTGATGGCGATCTTATAGGTCTCGTCCATCACGGTGGAGACGGGGGCGGCCTCCTCCTCCGTGACCGGCAGGGTCAGGGAGTAGCCCTTGATGGGATAGACGGGCAGGCGCAGCCCCAGCGGCCGCAGCACCGCCGGGGTGTGGCTGCCCAGCGCGGCGACGTAGGCATCGGCGGTGAAGTCGCCGTGGTCCGTCTCCACCGCCGCCACGCGCCCGCCCTCGCAGTGAATGGAGGCGACGCCGACGCCGAGGCGGAAGTCCACGCCCTTGCCGCGCGCGAGCTCCGCCAGGCGCTGGGTGAAGAGGAAGGCGTCCCCCGTCTCGTCCTGCGGCAGGCGCAGTCCGCCGACGAACTTGCCCTGCACCCGCGCGAGCGCCGGCTCCGCCGCGATGCAGCCCGCCGGGTCCAGCAGTTCCCAGGGCACGCCGTACCCGTCCAGCACGGCGGTGTCGCCGCCCACGTGGTCCAGCTGCTTCTGCGTGCGGAAAAGCTGCACCGTGCCGCGCGCGCGGTGGTCGAACTCGATGCCTGTCTCGGCGCGCAACTCGGCCAGCGCGACGCGGCTGTACTCGGCCACGCGCACCATCCGGCCCTTGTTGCGGCGATAGGCGCGCTCCGTGCAGTTCGCGGCCATCCGGGCGAGCCAGGAGAGCATGTCCCAGTCCGGGCGCGGCCAGAGGACGAAGGGGCGGTGGTGCATCAGCAGCCACTTCACCGCCTTCATCGGCACCCCCGGCCCCGCCCAGGGCGAGGAGTAGCCGTAGGAGAGCTGCCCCGCATTCGCGAAGCTCGTCTCCTTCCCCGCGCCGTCCTGGCGGTCGATGACCGTCACCTCGTGCCCGGCCTTCGCCAAGTACCAGGCGGTGGTGACGCCGATGACGCCGCTTCCGAGAACGAGGACCCTCACGCGCGACTCCCGTCCGATGCCTGACCCGACGATGCGGCCTCCCGAGCCCCGGGCAAAGGGGGCGGATCAGCCCTTGGGCGCGGCGGGGGCGGGCTTGCCGCTCGTCCCGCCGGAGGGCGCGCCTCCAGCTGCTCCGGAAGGCGCGCGCCCGGTTCCGCCGCCCTCCTCGCCGGGGCGCGCGACCGTGACCTGCCGGCCGTCGCCGCTGAAGCTCATCACCGTCACCAGGCCGTTCCCGTCCGTCGCGCGGCAGGTGGCGCGGTGCCAGGTCAGGCCATCCGCCGTCATGCTGATCTGGCAGGTGCCCCGCACCGTCTTCGCCGCGGTGCGCCCATCGATGGAGGTGTGCATCCGGCTCAGCTCCAGCGTGTACTCCTCCCGCACGGGCTGGGTGTCGCCGTTGCCCTGGAAGCCGATGGTGCTGGTGGGCGTGGACTGGACGGAGATCAGCACCGCCCCGTTGCGGTGGTGCACGTAGACGAGCCCGCTGCTGCAGGGTTGCGACTGGCCGCCGGACGAGAGCTCGCACCGACCCGGCGCGCCGATGACGAGCCGTGGCAGCTCCGCCGCCTGGCCCGGCCGCGTGCCGGGCGCCACACCCGGGACCGGGGCCGCACGGGATGTATCGGGCGGCGCGGTCTGCGCCAGCGCGGCCACGGGCAGAGCAAGGCCGGCGATCAGGGCGGTCAGGGTCGGGCGCATCCTGGTCTCTCCTCCGATTACGGACAGAGCAAACAAGGGCGTGGCGCGGGCCGGATGGAACCGGCCCACGGCTCACGCCCCCGTGCGATCGATAACAAGGGCTTGTGGAGCGAGGATACCGGTCCCGCCGCGCCCCGCGCCCGGTCATGATCGGGAAAAGGGACGAGGAAACGAGAATGGCGAGGATCACGGGCAGCCTCGGCGGGAACACGCTGAACGGCACGCGTGGGGATGACCTGATCGAGGGCCATGGCCCCCTCGCCGCGCCGGCCGCTGCCCCCGTCTTCACCACGATCGCCACGGGGTTAGGCCCGGCGGTCTTTGCCACCGCGGCGCCGGGCGATGCCGGGCAGCTCTACGTCCTGGACCGGACCGGCGTGATCCGCGTGGTGGACACCGCGACCGGGGCGGTGCGGGCCACGCCCTTCCTCGACATGAGCGCGGAGGTCTCCACGGCCGGGGAACAGGGCCTGCTCGGCATGGCCTTCCATCCGGACTTCGGAACCAACGGCCGGTTCTACGTCTTCTTCTCCCGTCGGGACGGCGAGAGCCAGGTGCGGGAGTACACGATCGATCCCGCGGACCCGGACACGGTGCCCACCGGCACGGCGCGCGAGGTCCTGACGATCCCCCAGCCCGGCAACTTCAACAACCACAAGGGCGGCTGGATGGGCTTCGGCCCGGACGGGATGCTGCATATCGCCACGGGCGACGGCGGCGGCGCCAACGACCCGACCGGCGGAGGGCAGGACCGGAGCGACCTGCGCGGGTCCATTCTCCGCATCGACGTGAACGGGGACGACTTTCCCGGCGACCCGGCGCGCAACTACGCCATTCCCGCGGACAATCCTTTCGCGGGCGGCGGTGGCGCGCCCGAGGTCTGGGCCTACGGCCTTCGCAACCCCTACCGTGCCAGCTTCGACATCGGCACCGGGGAGCTGTGGATCGGCGATGTCGGTCAGGACGCCTTCGAGGAGGTCAACATCGGGGCGCCCGGGGCCAATTTCGGCTGGAACACCTATGAGGGCGGCGCGGGCCCGGCCGAGGGGTTCACCTTCCCCGTCCACTCCTACGACCATTCGGCCGATGACCGCTCCATCATCGGCGGTTATGTCAGCCGCGGGCCGGAGACGGGGCTTTACGGCCAATACCTCTTCGGTGACTTCGTCAGCACGCGCTTCTGGACCCTGGCGGACACGGACGGGGACGGCGACCTGGACCGGCGGGAGATCGACGACGGCGGCGCCGTGGCCCGCCAGGCCCTCGTCTCCTTCGCCGAGGACGGGGACGGCTCCCTCTTCGCCGTCGGCATCGACGGCACCCTGACCCGGATCTCCACGGGCGCGCCGGCCGGCACGGTGGACGGGGTGGACCGGGACGCGGCGGACCGGATCGCCTCAGGCGGCGGGAACGACCGGGTCTTCGCCGGGGCAGGCGACGACCGCGCGGCCGGCGGCAACGGCGACGACCTTCTCTCCGGCATGGAGGGGAACGACACCCTCGCCGGCGGCGCGGGAGACGACCTGCTGATCGGCGGCGCCGGCGCGGACCGGCTGGACGGGGGCGAGGGCGCGGACCACCTGCTCGGCGGCGCGGGGGCGGACCGGCTGCTCGGCGGCGCCGGTGACGACGTGCTGGCCGGCGGGGCGGGAACGGACGCGATGACAGGCGGTGCCGGGGCCGACCGCTTCCGCTGGACCACCCCGTCCGACAGCCCGCGCGGCAGCCCGATCGACCGCGTGACCGACTTCAACGGCGCGGAGGGTGACCGTATGGACCTCTCCGCCCTGGCGGATGGGCGCCTCGCCTTCATCGGCGGGGCCGGCTTCGCCGCCTCGGGCCCGCAGGTCCGGGTGCTGGAGCTGGACGAGGCCTGGCGGGTCGAGGTGTCCGTCGATGGCGGGCCGGCGGACCTTGTCCTACTGGTCGCCAGCGCCGCGCCGCTGACCGCGGCGGATTTCATCCTGTAGCGATTCCGCGGCCGGCCTTGGTGCCGCCCGGGCGCCGGATGTAGCGGGAGCTGGGCGCCCCGCGCGGGCGCCGGGCTCCGCCCGTCGTCAGGCCGCGATCTCGGCCGCGCTGTGGTTCACGGCCGAGGCGGGGTGCAGGATGGGCAGCCCGTCCGGGTCGGCGAATTCCAGGTAGCCAGGGTCGAAGGGTGTGATGCTGCCCTGGTCCAGTGCCGCTTCTAGATTGCCGAGGAAGGCCGCCACGTCGTCGGTCCGCAGTTCCTGCAGTACGGCCGGATGGAAGCGCCACCACTCCAGCGCCAACAGCCGCTCCACGATCGCCTCCGGGAAGCGCAGGCGGATAACCCTGGCCGGGACGCCGCCGACGATCGCGAAAGGCGGCACATCCTTGGTCACGACCGACCCGCCGGCGATCACCGCGCCGTGGCCGATGCTGATCCCCTGCCGCAGCAGGACGTCCCCGGCGATCCAGACGTCGTGGCCGATGTTCAGGCTGTTCTTGGCGCCGCGGAAGCGGAAGGCGCGGGCGGTCTCGATCGGCCGGCCGTGGTCCTCATACGCGGCGACGACGGCCGGGTGCCCGGTCGGGCGGTAGGTGAACGGGGATGTCGTCACCCACTCGTGCGGGTGGTCGGCCCCCATGACCGTGACTCCGCCCGCGATGGAGCAGTAGCGCCCGAGATTGGCGAAAGCCTTGAAGGGCGAATGCGAGTAGGAGAAGGCCCCGGCGCTGGCCGGGAGGACGTTGCCGGAGAAGATCTCCGAGTACCCCTCCAGGCGGGCGCCGCGGGCCACGATGAGGCTGGAACCCAGGCGGAAGCGTCGTGGCCCCGCCTTCTCCGTGAAGATGCGGGCCTTATCGAAGAGGCGAAGCAGTTCTTCCGTGACGATCAAGCACGCCTCCTCAAGGGTCACGGCGCGTGCCGCTCTCAGCCACCTTCGCTCATATTGAGGTTAAGTAGTTGTAGCAATTAGGTTTTTATTCCCGCACAGGTTGTGCCGCGTGCCACGGGTACATTCCACCCCGGACTTCCGCGGTCGCACCGGGCCTTCTCCAGCGCGCCGTTCGTTGCGGCGGCAGGTTATCGCGCGTCGCCTTGCCGACCGGTAAACGGCCACGCGAACAAGCGAAGGTCACAGGAGATTTTGTGGGGAACCGGCGGACGGCGAGGACTGGTAGCGGGAACCGGACTTGAACCGGTGACCCCAGCATTATGAGTGCTGTGCTCTAACCAGCTGAGCTACCCCGCCAGAGCGCCGTCCGCCGGGAGCCGCGAATTAGGCCGCCGGCGCTTCCGCGTCAACCGTTGCGGCGCGGCCGGCGCGGATGAAGCCGCCGCCCAGGACGCGGTCGCCGTCGTACAGCACGCAGCCCTGGCCGGGGGCGGAGATCACCGGGACATCGGGCGTGACGATCAGCCCTGCGAGCGCCGGATCCCAGCGCGCCGTCACGGGCTGCGGCACCTCGCGGGCGCGGAACTTCGCCTCCGCACGGAAGGCGGCTTCCGGCGGGTCGATGAGCCAGTTCACCTCGGCGACCGGCACCTCCGCCACGGGGATCGCGCGGGCCGGAGCCACCACCACGCGACGGCGCGCAGGGTCCAGTGCCGCCACCCGCATCCCGGGATCACGGGAGAGGCCGAGGCCCCGCCCCTGCCCCACCGTGTAGCGCGCCACTCCCTCGTGCCGGCCGAGGACGCGGCCCGATTCGTCCACGATCTCGCCCGCCTCCGCCGCCTCCGGGCGGAGCTTCGCCACCAGCTCGTGGTAGCGCCCCTCGGGCACGAAGCAGATGTCCTGGCTGTCCGGCTTCTCCGCCACGGCCAAGCCCAGCCGCGCGGCCTCCCGCCTGACTGAAGCCTTGTCCGGCATGTCGCCGAGCGGAAAGCGGGAGAAGGCCAGCTGCTCCCGCGTGGTCGCGAAGAGAAAGTACGACTGGTCCCGCGCCGGATCGGCCGCCCGGTGCAGCTCGGGGCCGCCCGGCCCCTCCGCCCGGCGGGCGTAGTGGCCGGTCGCCAGCGCCTCGCAGCCCAGTTCACGGGCCAGGGCGACGAGGTCCTGGAACTTTACCGTCTGGTTGCAGCGCACGCAGGGGATGGGCGTCTCGCCGCGGGCGTAGCTGTCGGCGAAATCGGCGATCACGGCGTCGCGGAAGCGGCTCTCCCGGTCCAGCACGTAGTGGGGGATGCCCAGGCGGTCGGCCACGTCGCGCGCGTCGTGAATGTCCTGGCCCGCGCAGCAGGCCCCTTTCCTTTGCACCGCCGCGCCGTGATCGTAGAGCTGGAGCGTGGCGCCGATGACCTCGTGGCCCTGCTCCGCCAGCAGCCCGGCCACGACCGAGCTGTCCACGCCGCCGGACATGGCGACCATCACTCTCATGAGGCGTTCAGCCCCATCTGCCAGAAATCGGCTTCCAGCCGAGACGCCTCCGCGAAGACCCGCGTGAGCGCCGCGATCCGCGCCGCCCCGCCATGCGTCTCGCCGAGCGCGTCCAGCCGGGCTGCCGCGCCCGCGGCAACGGCCTGGTACTCGGCGCCCGCGTACTGGACGATCCAGTTCTCATAAGGGTTCCCATCCCGCACCCGGCCGGGATGCGCCTCGATCCGCCGCGCCACCTCGCCGTAGCCGACGGTGCAGGGCGCCAACGCCACCTCAAGGTCCAGGATGTCGCCGCGGAAGCCCTGGTCCATGACCCACCGGGTGTAGCCCACCGTCTCCGGCGCCTCCGCCTCGGCCAGCACGGCGGCCTCGTCCAGGCCCCATTCCCGGCAGTAGACGAGGTGCAGCTTCGTCTCGTCCAGGATGGCCTGCACCACCCGGCCCTTCTCGCGCATCGCCTCCAGGCTCTCGGCCTTCACCACGGCCAGGGCCTGGGCGCGCGCGAACTGCACGAGGAAAAGGTAGTCCTGCACGAGGTAGTGGCGGAAGGCCGCCAGCGGCAGCGTGCCGTCCGCCAACCCCTGGACGAAGGGGTGCCAGCAATAGGCATCCCACTCCCGCGCCGCCCCGGTGCGCAGGGCGCGGAACAGCCCGCCCTCGCGGCCGTAGGGCGCGTCCATCGCGCTCAGCCCGCGTTGCGGCTGCCGGCGGGCAGCTTCACCACCAGCCCGTCCAGCTTGTCCGTCATGATGAGCTGGCAGCCCAGGCGGGAGGTCTCCTGCAGGTCGAAGGCGAGGTCGAGCATGTCCTCCTCGTCCTCGGTCGGGCTCTCCAGGCGCTCGAACCAGCTCTCGTCCACGATGACGTGGCAGGTGGAGCAGGCGAGGCTGCCCTCACAGGCGCCCTCGATGTCCACCCCATGCTTGTGCGCGATTTCCAGCACCGAGAGACCCATCGGCGCATCCACCTCGCGGCGCGTGCCGTCCCGCTCGACGAAGGTCATCTTCGGCATCGATCTCTCCTCAAGCGCCCGGCCCTACTCGGCGGCCGCGCGGCGCAGCCCATGCCAGGCGCGCGCCAGCTCGGCCGCCGCCCGGTCCACTTCGGCGGGCGAGGTAAAGCGGCCGATGCCGATCCGCAAGGTCGAACGCGCCTCCGCCTCCGGCAGGCCCAGCGCCCTGAGCACGTAGGAGGGCTCGATGCTGGCCGAGGAGCAGGCGCTGCCGGTGGAGACACAGACGCCCGGCGCCGCCCGCATCAACTCCTGCGCGTCCACCCCGCCGGGCAGGGTGACGTTAATGTTGCCGGCCACCCGGCTCTCCATGCTGCCGTTCACCTGCAGTCCCGGGACCTCAGCGCCGAGCGCGGCCAGGAAGCGCTCCCGCTGCTGGCGGAACCGCCCCTCGTCCAGCGCCATCTCCAGTCGGGCAATCCGCGCCGCCTCCCCGAAGCCCACTACCAGCGGCGCGGGCAAGGTGCCGGAGCGCATTCCCCGCTCCTGCCCGCCGCCCGAGAACAGCGGCACAAGCCGGACCCGCGGCCGCCGGCGGACGTAGAGGGCGCCGATCCCCTTGGGCCCGTAAATCTTGTGGGCGGAGAGGGAGAGGAGGTCGATGCCCATCCCCTCCACGTCCAGCGGGATCCGCCCGGCGGCCTGGGCCGCGTCCGTGTGGAACAGCGCGCCCGCCGCCTTCGACATCGCCGCCAGGGCACCGATGTCCTGCACCACTCCGATCTCGTTGTTCACGGCCATGACGCTGACCAGTAGCGTCGGCGTCTCCAGCGCCCGCCGCAGCGCCTCCGGGTCCAGCAGCCCGTCGGGACGCACCGGCAGGAAAACGGGCTCGAAGCCCTCCGCCGAGAGGTCCCGCACGCTCTCCAGCACGCATTTGTGCTCGGTCGCCACGGTGATCACGCGGCGCCGGTCCGTTCCCTGCCCCGCGGCGAAGCGTGCGGCGCCCTTGATCGCCAGGTTGTTCGATTCGGTGGCACCGGAGGTGAGGACCAGTTCCCGCGGCTCCGCCCCGATCAGCGCGGCCACATGGGCGCGCGCCTCCTCCACCGCCGCCTCGGCCTCCCGGCCCATCGCGTGCTCGATGCTGGCGGGGTTGGAGAAGTTCGCCTCCCACCACGGCCGCATGGCCGCCAGCACCCGCGGGTCGCAGGGCGTGGTGGCGTGGTTGTCCAGGTAGGCCTGGCGGTTGGCGGCGTCCCTCATCCCGGAAAGATGGGGGATCGATGGCCGGGAGGGGAGATGCCGCGACGCGCATCCGCCGCGCGTCCAGGTCAGTCCGCCAGGTTATCCACGTCGCCAGCCCCGGCGATCACCCCCCGCCCGCGCCCCGCAGCCGCGCCCGCATGGCGGCGTGGGCCGCGAGGAACCGTTCCGCCGCGTCCTCCGGCGCGTTCCAGGGCAGCGAGACCCGGATCGCCGAGCCCGCCAGCCTCTCCAGCCCCATCGCCGCGAGCACGGGGCTGCGCGCCACCTTGCCGGAGGAGCAGGCCGCCCCGGCGGAGACCCGCACCCCCGCCAGGTCCAGCGCGATCACCTGCGTCTCGGAACTCGCCCCAGGCAGCGCCACGCAGCTCGTGTTCGGCAGGCGCGGCGCGCCGGCGCCCGCCACGGGCAGGCCCAGCCCGGCCTCGATCGCGTCGCGGATGCGGCCGAGCCGGAGGGCCGCCGCGGGGTCGGCCGCCTCGGCGGCGGCACCCAGTCCGGCGATGGCCGGCAACGCCTCCGTGCCGCCCCGCCGCCCCCTCTCCTGCCCGCCGCCTGCCACCAGCGGCGCCAGCTCCAGCCCGGGCCGCAGGATCAGCGCCCCCGCGCCCTTCGGCCCGCCCATCTTGTGGCCGGAGACCGCCATCGTCTCGGCCCCCAGCGCCGCGGCGTCCAGCGGCACGCGCCCGGCGGCCTGGACCGCGTCCAGGTGCAGCAGCGCGCCGTGCCGGCGGCAGATCGCCGCCGCCTCCGCCACGGGGTGGATCACCCCCGTCTCGTTGTTCGCCACCATGAGCAGGACCAGGGCGGGCCCGCCGGCCGCCAGGGCCGCCTCGAGTGCGGCGAGGTCGAGGGTCCCGTCCGCCAGCACCGGCAGCGGCGCCGCGCCCTCCTCCGGGCCCCAGGCCGCGCGCAGCACCGCCGGGTGCTCCGTAGCGCCGGCGAGGACGCGCCGCCCGCGGCGGAGCGACGCGACCGCCAGCGCGCTCGCCTCCGTCCCGCCGGAGGTGAAAACCACGTCCCGGGGCGAGGCCCCGAACCGGGCCGCCACCCGCGCCCGCGCCGCTTCCAGCACCCGCCGCGCTGCCCGCCCGTCCGCGTGGACGGAGGAGGGATTGCCCGGCAGCTCCATGGCGGCGATCGCGGCCTCCCGCGCCTCCGGGCGCAGCGGCTCGGTGGCGTTGGCGTCAAGGTAGAGGCTCACCCGCCCGCTCCGGCGCCGCCCCCGGCCGCACCCCCGCCCCCGCCCCCGCCTCCAGCGGCAGGCGCCGGAGGCACGGGCACGGCCCGGCCGAGGGTGCGGCCATCCACCACGTCCTGCAGCGTGATGGCGGAGAGGAAGAGGCGCACCTGCTCCCCCAGCTCGCGCCAGAGGCCGCGCTGCTCCGGCGGCACGCCCGGCGCCTCCACTGCTTCCGGCGCGCCGGCAATGGTGTCCTCCACCGCGTCCACGACCTCGGCCACCGTGATCTCGCCCGCCGGGCGCGCCAGGCGGTAGCCGCCCCCGGGGCCGCGGGCGGACCGCACCAGCCCCGCGCGCCGCAGCCGCCCGAAGAGCTGCTCGAGATAGGCCAGGGAGAGCATCTGCGACTGCGCCACCTCGGCCAGCGTCACCGGCGCGCCGCTCCCCTCCACGCCGCGGCGGGCCATCTCCGTCAGCGCCATGACGGCGTAGCGGCCGCGGGTGGAGAGCCGCATCTCAGCGCCGCCCGGCCATGCGCCGCCAGCGCCCCGCCCGGGGTGCATCCCGAGGGCCGAGGCTGCCGCCAGGGGCAGCCATGCGCGCTGAAACGTGAGGCCATGCCATGATTTGGTTATGATTCTCGCGGGGCGCTGCCTATATTGGACCGGTCCCGCAGACCGAAAGGCCGCGCGGGTCGCATGGCGTCCCCGGAGCCCGGTTGGAGGTCGCGGCCGTTGCGAAGGACCCCTTCGCACGGGCCGGTGCCTGCCGCCTAGCGCATCCCGGCCCGGTTTCCGTCCGGCGGAACGGGATCCGTCCGAGTCCTTTACGGGCCCGGACGGATCCCGTTCCGCCGGGGCGGGGTGCCTGCGTCGATGAAACAGGCGGGGCGGTTCCTTGGCGGCGGTGCCGACGGGGCCCGGCCCACCCAGAAGAACGCCCTACGGGGCGGAAGGTGATGATGCCCGAGGTGATGTTCGCCGGTCCAGACGGCCGGCTCGAGGGTCGCTACCACCACGCCAAGCAGCCCAATGCTCCGACTGCCCTGGTCCTGCACCCGCACCCGCTGCACGGCGGCACGATGAACAACCGGGTGGTCCACGCGCTCTACGAGCGTTACCGCGCCATGGGCTTCTCCACGCTGCGCTTCAATTTTCGCGGCGTCGGCAAGTCCCAGGGCCGCTACGATGGCGGGATCGGCGAGATCTCCGACGCCACCGCCGCGCTCGACTTCCTCCAGGCCGTGAACCCGCAGGCCTCCATGCTCTGGGTCGCCGGCTACTCCTTCGGCGCCTATGTCGGCATGCAGGTGCTGATGCGCCGGCCGGAGATGGGCGGCTTCGTCTCCATCGCGGCGCCCGCCAGCCACTACGATTTCGGCTTCCTGGCCCCCTGCCCCTGCTCCGGCCTCATCCTGCACGGCGAGGCGGACGAGCTGGTGCCGGAGCCCTCGGTGCGGAAGCTGGTGGACAAGCTGAACACCCAGAAGGGCATCAAGATCGACTACCGGACCATGCCCGGCGCCGGCCACGTCTTCACGCCGGAGCAGACCGAGAAGGTGGCGGACGCCACGCAGGACCACGTGATGACTGTGCTGAACCGCGCGCGCATGGCCATGGCGGCGGATTGATCCACCGCTTTTCCGAAAGCAGGGGGCGGCACCCGCAGGGATGCCGCCCTTTTTCTTACGCGTAGGCCGGCACCCGGCGCCCACCCGTGAGGGGACGCGGCGCCCCGGTGGTCCCGGGGAAGGTCAGCGGCAGGTTCCGGGCGACGCGGGCTGCCAGCACGCCGAAGGCCTGGGCCTCCAGCGCGTCCCCGTCCCAGCCCGCCACCTCCACCGGGCGCACCGGCGCCTCCAGCATGGAGGCGAGCGCCTTCATCAGCGCGGGGTTCCGCCGCCCGCCGCCCGCCACCAGCCACTGAACGGGCGGGTCCGGGAAGTGCCGGGCCGCGGCGCCGACGCAGACGGCGCAGAAGGCGGCCAGCGTCGCCGCGCCGTCGGCCGGAGAGAGCGCGCCGGCGCCCGCCTCGCGCAGCGCGGCGTCGAAATCCAGCCGGTCCAGGGATTTGGGCGGCGGCGCGGCGAGGTAGGGGTGGGCCATCAGCCGCCCCAGCACCGCCCCGTCCGGCGTGCCGGCGAGGGCCAAGTGCCCGTCCCGGTCGTAGTCGGCGCCGAGGGAGCGGCGGGCCCAGTCGTCCAGCGGCCCGTTAGCCGGGCCCGTGTCGAAGGCGACGAGCTCGCCCTCCGGCCCGATCCAGGTCACGTTGCCCACCCCGCCGAGGTTCAGCACGGCCACGGGCTTCGGCAGCGCCTCCGCCAGCACGCGGTGGAACACCGGCACCAGCGGCGCCCCCTGCCCGCCGGCCGCGACATCGGCGGAGCGGAAGTCGTGCACCACCTCCACCCCCGTCAGCCGGGCCAGCAGGGCGGCGTCGCCGATCTGCCAGGTGTGGCCGGGCTGCCCGGGCGCCTTGGACGGGCGGTGAAGGATGGTCTGCCCGTGGAAGCCGACGAGGTCGGCCGGGCGGTTCAGCTTCGCCACGGCCTGGGCGTGGATCTCTGTCAGGCGTCGGGCGGCCTCCAACACGGCGGGATCGGCCAGCCGGCCCTCGTCGTGCAGGGCGGGGGCGGCGTCCAGCAGCGCCCGCAGCTCCCGCCTGAGACTGGAGGGATAGGGGATGGTCACGGAGGGGCCGATGCGCCCGATCCGCTCCCCGTCCGTCTCGACATAGGCAGCGTCCACCCCGTCCAGCGAGGTTCCGCTCATCAGCCCGATGGTTCGCAGCATCCGGCACTTGTGCTACGGCCCGCGCGCTTTGCAAGGGCCTTGAGTGATACGCCGATGAACGAGTTCCTGCACCTCGCCCGCGAGCGGGGCTACATCCACCAGGTGACGGACGAGGCGGCGCTGACCGCCCGGATGCAGCAGGGCGTGCTTCCGGCCTATTGCGGCTTCGACTGCACGGCGGACAGCCTGCATGTCGGCCATCTCCTGCCGATCATGCTGTTGCGCCTGCTGCAACGCTGCGGCCACAAGCCCGTGGCGCTGCTGGGTGGTGGCACGACGAAGATCGGCGACCCCTCCTTCCGGGACACGCAGCGCCCGCTGCTGGATGATGCCCAGATCGAGGTGAACAAGGCCGGCATCCGCCGCAGCTTCGACGCCTTCCTCCGCTTCGGGGACAGCGCCGGCGACGCGATCATGCTGGACAACGCGGCCTGGCTGGACGGGCTGGCCTACATCCCCTTCCTGCGCGAGGTCGGGCGGCACTTCAGCGTGAACCGGATGCTGACGCTGGACAGCGTGCGGACGCGGCTGGAGCGGGAGCAGGCCTTCTCCTTCCTCGAGTTCAACTACATGCTTCTCCAGTCCTACGACTTCCTGGAGCTGCGCCGGCGCCACGGGGTGGGGCTGCAGCTCGGCGGCAGCGACCAGTGGGGCAACATCATCATGGGCGTGGAGCTGAACCGCCGCGCCGACGCCGCCGAGGTCTTCGGCGCGACCACCGTGCTGCTGACCACCGCCTCCGGCGCCAAGATGGGCAAGACCGCCTCCGGCGCGGTCTGGCTGAACCCCGAGCGCCTCTCGCCCTACGACTACTGGCAGTTCTGGCGGAACACGGAGGACGCGGATGTCGGCCGCTTCCTCCGCCTCTTCACGGACATGCCGATCGCCGAATGCGAGCGCCTGGGCGCCCTGCAGGGTGCCGAGATCAACGACGCGAAGAAGGTCCTGGCGACCGAAGCGACGGCCCTGCTGCACGGCCGCGCGGCGGCCGACGCGGCGGCGGAGACCGCCCGCGCCACCTTCGAGGCCGGGCAGGCCGCCGAGACCCTGCCGACCATCACCGCCGCCCTGCCCGCCGGCCTGCTGGACCTGGCGGTGGCCGCGGGGCTGGCCGCCAGCAAGGGCGAGGCGCGGCGCCTCGTGGGCCAGTCCGGGCTGCGGCTGAACGACGAGGCGGTGACGGACATCGCCCGCGAGGTGACGGCGGAGGACCTGCGCGACGGGGCGGCGAAGCTCTCCGCCGGGCGCAAGCGCCACGTCCTCGTGCGCCCAGGCTGAGGGGAGCGGGCTGAGCCGCCCTACTCCGTCTCCGCCGGGGGTTCCTCCTGCGGCTGGGCGCGGGGTGTCGGCACGGGTGGCACCCAGGGGCGGTCGCCGCGATGGGCGCGGTCCGAGAGGATCGTGGCCCCTTCCCGCCCCAGCCAGATCGCGTGGGCGCCGTCCCGCCAGACGGAGAAGCGGTCCACCTTCGGCGTGTCGCGGCAGCGGCCGCGGATCGGCTCCAGCGAGACGATTACGGCCGCCCTGCCGCAGCCGGCGTCGGCGTGAACCACCGGGGGCGGCGGGGCCGGGCCGCGGCGCGGGCGGGGCTCGCGCGGCGGCTGGCGGAGGAGGATGGCGGCGGTGCCGTCCGCCCGCGGCCGAAGAAGGCAGGACAGCGCGGTGCAGGTGATGCCGGGCGCCTCGCCCTCCCGCGGCAGTGGGGCGGCATCGTCCTCGCCCCAGCTTCGCAGCCAGGATTCCCGGGTGAGGCGGTTGGCGCCGGAACCTCGCTCCACGGCGACCCCGGCGGGCGTCGTCAGGGCCAGCATCCGGCCATCCGCGGCCACCAGCAGGTCGGGCGGCGTGACGGCGGGGCCGGAGAGCAGCCCCGCCACCATCACCGGCACCCCGGCCCACCGCCAGGGCAGGCGCCAGAGCAGCAACCAGCACAGGCCGAGGGTGAAAAGCCCCAACCCCCAGGCCGGAATGGGCGGTGCCGTCAGCGCGGCGCCGGGCCAGGAGGAGACGACCTGCCCGGTGAGGATGGTCCCCTCCACACCCCACCCCATCGCGGCCAGCGCCGGGCCTTCCAGGCCAAAGGGCATGAGAAGTAGCGCCAGAAGCCCGGCCGGCATGACGAGGAAGGAGGTGAGCGGCACCGCCACCGCGTTCGCCGCCACGCCGTAGAGCTGGAGGCGCCCGAAATGGTGCAGCCCGAAAGGTGTGGTGGCCGCCCCGGCGACGATGGAGGTGGCGACCAGCCCGAGCACCGCCACGGCCAGCTTCCCATGCCAACCCCGGCCCTTCAGCGCCTGCATCGGGCCGCGCATGGCCACCGCCGCGCCGATCAGGGCGAGAACGGCGGCAAAGGACATCTGGAAGGAGGGCCCGGTGACCGCCGCCGGGTTCAGCAGGATCACCGCGCCGGCAGCCAGGGCCAGCGCGCGCAAGGACAGGGCGCGCCGTCCCGTCAGGATGGCGAGCGTCGCCAGGGCCGCCATGGCGAAGGCGCGCAGCATCGGCACGCCGGAGCCGGTGAGCAGGGTATAAGCGGCCCCCAGCGCCAGCCCGGCCAGCGCCGCGCCGCCCTTCGAATCGATCCGCAGCGCCAGCCAGGGGATCGCGGCGATCGCGAGCCGCGACACGGCGAAGCCGATCCCGATCACGATCGCCACGTGCAGCCCGGAGACGGAGAGGAGGTGCGCCAGCCCGGAATCGCGCAGCGCGGCGAGGGTCGGCGCAGGGATGCCGGACTGGGATCCGGTGAGGAGCGCCGCCGCGACGGTGCCCGTGGCACCTGGCAGGGCGGCGGTGATCCGGGCCTCAATGGCCGCGCGCAGCCCGGCGAAGAGGGGCGGGTCCTGCCGCTGCAGGATGTCCGCCACGTTCAGCGCGAAGCCGGAGCCACCGAGGCCGGAGAACCAGGCGTTGCGCTGCAGGTCGAAGGCGCCGGGATAGGCGGGCGGCGCCGGCGGGCGCACCAGGGCGCGCAAGGACACCGTGTCGCCGGGCTGGACGGGCGTGGGATCATTGGCGCGCAGGCGGATGCGGAGATGGCGGTCCAGCGCCGGGCCGTCGTTGACGCGCGGGGCGTCCAACGTGACGCGCCGGCCCTCCGGCAGCAGGTCCAGCGCGATGACGCGGCCGGTGACGATGGCGGCGGTGCGCGGCAGGTCCGGCATGGGCGGCGCCAACCGGGCGTGAAGGAGGGCGGCCGCGAAGCCGAGCGTCGCGGCGCCGAGCAGGGCCAGGGCAGCGGCGAGAAGAGGCCGGCCTCCCCGCAGCAGGAGCGAGGCGGCGAGGAGTGGCAGGGGAAGGGCGAGCCAGGCGAGGCCCGGTTCAGACAGGAGCCCGAAATAGGCGAATACGCCGGCACCCATGGCGATCGGCAGCCAGAGAGGCCATCGGCCCCATTCGGCCGCCACCCATCCCCAGGCTCGCTCGGCGAGGGGGATGGCGGGGGCGGCGATCGGGGCCGGGCCTGCATGAGCGGACATGTGGAAACATGCTAGACCGGCTGATCGCGAATGCGTGAGGGGGTGATCAGGCCGGAGGCGGAGTGTTAAGGGGGCGGGATGACCGTCCGCACGCGCTTCGCTCCCTCCCCTACCGGCTACCTGCATATCGGCGGGGCCCGGACCGCGCTGTTCAACTACCTCTTCGCCCGCCACCACGGCGGCCAGTACCTGCTGCGGATCGAGGACACGGACCGCGCCCGCTCCACCCCGGAAGCCGTGCAGCAGATCAAGGACAGCCTGGACTGGCTGGGGCTGAACCCGGACGAGGAGCCGGTGATGCAGACCTCGCGTGAGGCGCGGCACGCGGAGGTCGCGCGGCAACTCCTGGCCGAGGGCAAAGCCTACCAGGCCTACGACACGGCCGAGGAGCTGGTGGCCATGCGCGAGCGCGCGCAGGCGGAGGGCCGCCCGCCGCGCTACGACGGCAACTGGCGCGACCGCAATCCCTCTGAGGCGCCCGCAGGCGCGAGGCCGGTGATCCGCATCAAGGCCCCGCGGGAGGGTGAGACGGTGGTCAACGACCTCGTCCAGGGCGAAGTCCGGGTCCAGAACTCCGAGCTGGATGACATGATCATCCTCCGCTCCGACGGCACGCCGACCTACCTTCACGCCGTGGTGGTGGACGACCACGACATGGCCATCACCCACGTGATCCGCGGCGACGACCACCTGACGAACACCTTTCGCCAGATCATGGTCTACGACGCGATGGGGTGGGAGCGGCCGCACTTCGCCCATATCCCGCTGATCCACGGCGCGGACGGCGCCAAGCTCTCCAAGCGCCACGGCGCGGTGGGCGCGCTGGAGTTCCGCGACCAGGGCTTCCTGCCGGACGCCGTGTGCAACTACCTGCTGCGCCTGGGCTGGGGCCATGGCGACGAGGAGTTCGTGCCGCGGGACCGCGCGATCGAGCTCTTCGACCTGAAGGATGTCGGCCGCGCCGCCTCCCGCATGGACTACGCCAAGCTGTCGCACCTGAACGGCCAGTACATTCGTGCCGCCGCGGCGGACGCGCTGCTGGCGCCGGTGCTCGGGCGCCTGGGCGAGGTGACGGGGGAGCAGCGCGCCCGGGTGGCCGCGCTCGTCCCCGATCTGCAGCCCCGCGCGCGCACCCTGGTGGAGATGGCCGACGGCGCCCGCTTCGCCCTGGCCGAGCGCCCGCTGAAGTACGAGCCGAAGGCCGCCGAGGCGCTGGACCATCCGGAGGTTCGCGACCGCCTCTCCCGGCTCTCCAAGGCCCTGTCCGGCACGGGCTGGGAGCGGGCCGGGCTGGACGGGGCCCTGCGCGCCTTCGCGGAGGCCGAGGGCGTGAAGCTCGGGCAGGTCGCCCAGCCGCTGCGCGCGGCGCTGACGGGCAGCCTGCAATCCCCGCCGATTGACGCCGTGCTGGCCGCCCTGGGGAAGGAGGAAAGCCTTGCCCGGATCGGTGACGCGGCCGAAGGCGTCTCGCTCGTCGGGGCCTGAGCCCCGGTTCCCAACCGCCGCATTCGGCGAATCCTGGCACTCGCATTGCAGGTAGATCCGACATGACCCACCTCTCCCGCCGCCTCCTCCTCAGCGCCCCGGCCCTGCTGGCTGCGCCCCACCTCGCCCGCGCACAGTCACGGCCGGCGCGCTTCGCCATGACCTGGATCCCGAACGTCCAGTACGCCGGGCTCTGGATCGCGCTCGACCGCGGGTGGTTGAAGGGGGATGAGTTCGGCTGGGTACAGGGCGGCCCGAACGCCCCGGCCTCCGCCGTGACGGTGGCGGGCGGCGGCGCGGAGATGGGCGAGATCCAGCTCCTGCCCTTCCTCGACGCCGTGTCGCGCGGGAACGACTTCGTACTGCTGGCGGCGGTGTTCCAGCGCTCGCCGCTCGGCATCCTCTCCCTACCGGGCAAGCCGATCCGGACCGCGGCGGACCTGCCGGGCAAGAAGCTGCTTGTGCAGGGGCCGAACGAGCGCACGGCGGTGGACGCGGTGGTGAAGCTGAACAACCTGCCCTCCGCGCCGGAATTCGTGCCCGCCGGCTTCTCGCCGGAGCCGCTGCTGGCGCGCGCCGGCGACGGCTACACGGCCTTCGAGACGAACCAGGTCATCACCCTCGAGAAGATGGGGATGACGCGCGACAAGGATTTCCACTTCCTCTCCTTCGACGCGCTGAAGTACCGCTCATACGCCAGCATGGTCTTTACCACGCGCCGGTACCTGGAGGCGGAGCGGGCGACGGTGGTGAAGTTCCTCTCCGGCGTCGCGCGCGGCTGGGCGGAGAACAAGGACCCGGCGGTCGGCGCGCGGCTGGCGGTGCGGACCTACGGGCGGGACCTCGGCCTCGACCTGGACCAGCAGACCCGGCAGAACACGGTGCAGAACTCCTTCCTGCAGTCGCCGGAGAACCCGTCCCAGCCGCTCCTCTCGCTGGACCGCGCCGTGCTCGAGGGACCGATGATGGAGGCGGTGCGCGCCACCGGCCGCACCAACGTTCCGCCGGTGGAGCGCTTCTGCGACTTCACGGTGATGGAGGAGGTCCATCGCGGCCTCCGCCAGGGCTGAGGGCGTGGAGAACACGCCGCCCCGCCCCATGGAACCTCGGACGGTGGACCTGCTGATCGAGGGCTGCGACGTCGTGGCCTTCGACGGCGCGGACACCACACTGCGCGACGCCGCCATCGCGATCGAGGGCGGCGCCATCGCCTGGATTGGCCCGGCCGCCGAGGTCCGCACCCGCTTCGCCCCGCGCGAGCGGCTGGACGGGCGCGACCGGATCGCCATGCCCGGGCTGGTGGACGCGCACATGCACACGGGCCAGCAGCTGCTGCGCGGCAAGATCTTCGAGCTGTCGCGCCGCACGGGCATCCGCAACCCGGTGTGGAAGAACTACTACATCCCCTTCGAGGGCATGCTGGACGAGGAGGAGGTGCGGCTCTCCGCCCTGCTCTGCTACGCGGACCTGCTGAGCAACGGCACAACCTGCTTCGCGGAGGCGGGCGGGCCGCGACCGGACATCATGGGCGAGGCGGCGCTGGAGGCGGGCATCCGCGGCGTGATCGCCCTCTCCACCGTAGACATGGGCAACGGCATCCCGCCCAGCATGATGCTCTCCACGGACGAGGCGCTTCGCCGCAACGTGGAGCTGGTGGAGCGCTGGAAGCAGAAGGGCCAGGGGCTGGTGACGGCCGCGCTGTCCCTGCGCCAGATCATGGTCTGCACCACCGACCTCATCCGCATGATGGCGGAGGAGGCGCGGCGGACGGGCGCCATGCTGCACACCCATCTCTGCGAGGGGTCCTACGAGATCGACTTCGCGCTCGAGCGCTTCGGCAAGCGCCCGGCGGAGTACCTGGACAGCCTCGGCTGCATCGGGCCCTTCCTGCACGCGGCGCACGCTATCATGCTCTCGCAGCACGAGATGGACCTGCTGGTGGGGAACGACGTCTCTGTCGCCCACTGCGCCTTCAACAACTACGCCATCGGCCATCCCCGCGTGCTGGAAATGCTGCACAAGGGCGTGCGGCTCGGCCTCGGCACCGACGGCGCGGCGGCGCTGGGCACGATGGATATGTTCCAGGTGGCGCGCTGCGGCCGCATCGCGCAGCAGTGCATCACCGGCACCTCCTGGCATGAGCGCTTCGCGGTGAGCGGGGAGATGATGCTGCGCACCACCTGCGCCGGCGGCGGCCGCGCGCTGGGGCTGGACACCGGCACGCTGGAGGTCGGCCGCCGCGCCGATATCATCCTGCTGCGGGCGGACGACCCGGACCACCAGCCGGTCTACGACCCGATGTTCACCGCGGCCAACACCGCCGTGGGCCGCGATGTGCGGACCGCCATCGTGGACGGACGCGTGGTGATGAAGGAGCGCGAGTTCACCGCGCTGGACACGGAGCGCATGGCCGCGCTGCTGCGGGAGCGTCACCCCGGCCTGATGCACCGCTTCGAGACCGAGGTCGCATGAGCGAACCGACCGGCGCTGCCATCGCGCTGCACGACGTCACCCGCCGCTTTCCGCTAAAGGGGGTGCCGGAGGGCGTGCTGGCGCTGGACCGCGTGACCCTGGACGTGCGCCCAGGCGAGTTCGTGGCGCTGCTCGGCCCCTCCGGCTGCGGCAAGTCCACCCTGCTGCGGATGACGGCGGGGCTGGACACGCCGAGCACGGGCACGGTGCGCGTGGGCGGCAGCGCGCCCGCCGCCGTGGCCGGGCGCCAAGGCTTCGGCGTGGCCTTCCAGGACCATGCCCTGCTGCCCTGGCTGACGGTGCGGGACAACATCGCCCTGCCCTTCCGTGTGGCGGGTAAGCCCGTGGATCAGGGGCGCATCGCCGCCCTGATTGCCCTTGTGAAGCTGACCGGCTTCGAGGGGGCCTACCCCCGCAACCTCTCCGGCGGCATGCGGCAGCGCGTGAACATCGCCCGCGCGCTGGTGCTGGAGCCGGAAGTGCTGCTGCTGGACGAGCCCTTCGGCGCGCTGGACGCCGTGACGCGCCGCCACATGAACCTGGAGCTCCAGCGCATCTGGACGGAGACCCGCACCACCACGCTGCTGGTGACCCATGCGGTGGAGGAGGCGCTGTTCCTGGCCGACCGCATCATCGTGATGACCGGGCGGCCCGGCCGCGTGGCGCAGGACCTGCCCGTGCCCTTCGCCCGCCCCCGCCCGGTAGAGGTGATGCGGGAGGACGAATTCCATCGGATGCAGGATTCCCTCGTCCTCGCCCTAGAGCCCGAGGCCCACGATTGATGCGGCTGGCGCGCGACCCGCGGGTGCTGGGCGTGCTCGGCACCCTTCTCCTCTGCCTGGCGTGGGAAGCCGTCGGCGCCTCCGGCCTCGGCGGCTTCACCTGGCCACCGCTCTCGCGCGTGGTCGCCATGCTGGCCGATCCGGACCGGTGGGAGCTCTTCGGCCGCGCCGCAGGCTCCACCCTCGCCTCCGCCGTCTCGGGCTATATCGCCGGCGCGCTGGCCGGGGTGGCGCTGGCGATGCTCACCCACTTCCTGCCGCCCCTCGCCCCCGGGGCGGACCGGCTGGCGGCGGGCATGCACGCCATTCCCACGGTGGCCCTGGCCCCCGTCTTTCTCATCCTACTGCCGGCGGATGCCACCGCGCCGACCCTGGCGGGGATCGGCGTCGCCTTCCTCGTCTACGTCGCCGCCTCCTCCGGGCTGCGGGCATCGAGCGCGGCGCATCGCGACCTGTTCCAGGTGCTGGGTTCCCGCCCCGGCGCGCGGCTGTGGCGGCTGGACCTGCCCGCGGGCCTGCCCTCCATCGCCACCGGGCTGCGGCTGGCCGTGCCGGCGGCCCTGATCGGCGCGGTGATCGGGGAGTGGTTCGGCGCGCCGCGGGGCCTGGGCGTGCTGATCGTCAACGGGATGCAGAACTTCCAGATCGTCCTGCTCTGGAGCGCCGTCCTCCTCGTCGCGCTCATCTCGCTCACCGCCTACCTCATCGCCGGCGCCATCGAGCGCGCCGTGCATGCGAGGTTCCGCTGATGGACCGCCTGCTGCGCCCCCTGATCCGGGACTGGTGGGGCATCCTCCTCCTGCTGCTCGCCTGGCAGGCCTGGGTGGTGCTCTCCGGGCTGAATGCCATCGTCATGCCGCGCCCACTGGACGTGGTGACGGACGTCGCGACGAACCTTCCGGTCTATTTGCCGGCGCTCGGCATCAGCCTCGCCGCGGCCGCGGTGGGGCTGATCGGCGGCTTCGCCCTCGGCCTCTCCCTTGGAGTCCTCACCTGGGCCTCCACGGTGGCCGCGGGGATGCTCACGCCCGTCACGGTGCTCTTCTCCTCCGTGCCGGTCGTCACCCTCATCCCCATCCTCGCGCGTCTGTTCGGCTACGGGCCGGGGACGGTGGTGGCCATCACCGTCATCATCTCCTTCTTTCCCGCCTTCGTCTTCTCCTCGGCGGGGCTGCGGGCGCTGCCGGCAGGCAGCGGCGACCTGTTCCGGGTGCTCGGCGCCTCGCGCTGGAAAACCCTGGCCCTCCTCGCCCTGCCCGCCGCCGTGCCGAACCTCGCCGTCGCGCTGCGGATCGGGGCGGCGCACGCGCTGCTGGCGGCAATGGTGGCGGAGTATCTGATGGGCAGTTCCGGCCTCGGCGCCATGTTCGCCGCCGCCAAGTCGGAGCTGAACACGGAGCGCGCGCTGGGGGCCAGCCTCATCGTCGCGGCCATCTCCCTCACCCTCTACCTCCTCTCGCTGCGCGTGGAGAGCTGGGCGCGGGCGCGCTACGGCTGAGGCGGGCGGCTCAGCCCTTCGGCAGGATCCGGCACGCGGCCGCCGCGGCGCGGGAGAGGGTGATCAGCCGCCGCGCGGCCACGGCGCCCGTCGCCGCCTCGCCCACCACATGCCCGACCAGCGGGTTGGAGACGATGGCGCGCACCGCCGTGTCCGTGGCCACCTCGGTGGCCGCCACTGTCGCCGCGTCGAAGGCCGTGCGGCGGAGGAGGGAGGCGGTGGCGGCGATCCCCGGCCGCATCCCGTGCAGCGCGGCCACCTGCCGAACCAACCGCAGCCCGCGCCAACCGATCACCAGCGCGTCCAGCGCGGGGGCGGGGCTGATGGCGGTGGCGGCGAAGCCCTGCACCGCGGCCACCCGGCCGAGGGTGCGGGATTCCTCTTCCAGCGCCGCCAGCGGACCTGTCTCCAGCAGGGCTCGCAGAGCGGGCAGGTCCGGCGCCTCCCGCAGCGCCGGGATGAAGGGGGCGGCCAGGGGGATCGGGGCGGCCCATTCCAGGCTGCGCGCCCGCGCCGCATCCAGGTCACCGCGCGCGAAGGCGGCCCGGGCGGAATCCACCGTGCGCAGGCGGAACAGGGCGCCGAACTCCCGCACTATCGCCCAGAGAATGGCGCCGAAGCCGGCCAGCGCGACCGCCAGGGTCAGCCAGCCCAGCGGCGCCGATCGCGCGAACTGCGCCGCGACGTAGTTAGCGGCGGCGAGGGCCGCGAAGCCGAGGATGAGGGTGGCGACGCCGAAGGCGAGCAGCGAGAGGGTGGACATCCCGGCCGCGGGAAGGGCGGCGGGCGCCGTGCCCTCCTCCCAGTCATGGTCCAGCCGCGTGGCGGCGCCCGCCTCCTCCTCCAGGACGATGCGGGGCGGGCGGGGGGCGGTCGCGATCATGGCGGGGCATATGGCCCGGAGGCGATCCGTTTACAGCGCGTCGCCCAGCAGCGACTGCAGCAGGGCGTCGAGCCCGAGATGCGGCACGCCGCCACGCCCTCCCGCCTCCAGTCCGGGCGGGCGGAAGACCGGCATCTCGAAATAGGCGGCGTTCCAGAAGCTCTCCGGCGGGCGGCGGGCGGGCACCAGACCGGGGTCCACCGTTGCCCAGCGGCCGCTCTCCAGCAGGATGCCGCGCACCGCGGGGGATGGGCGGCCCTCATGGGTCGCGGTCGCCTCCCCGGTGCAGCGGATCGAGGCCACGGGATGCACGGTGACGGCCGCGCCCGCGATCTCCGCCCGCCGCCGCGGCGCGTCCACGAGGTCCGAGAGAAGGGAGGCGAGGCTGTCGCGGCTCACCTCCGGCACGTGGTCCGCCTTGGTCGCCGCAAAGGCCACGCGGGCGATACCGCTCCCCGTCAGCAGGTCCAGCCAGCCGCGCCCATAGCGCAACGTGGCGGAGATGGCGGCAAGGGCCTCGGCCGTGTCCTCGAAGGCTTCCCGCCCCGCATGGAGGGCGCCGAGCACGTCCACCAGCACGACCTGCCTGTCGAAGCGGCGGAAGACCGGGTCGAGGAAGCGGTCGCGCTGGTCGCGCAGGTACGCCTCGTGCCGCCGCGCCATCAGCTCGCCCAGCGGGGAGCTTCGCGCCGCCTCCGGGACCGGAAAGAACCAGAGGACCGGCGCGTCCCCGCCAGGGCCGGGGTTCAGGAAGCGGCCGGGCTGGAGGAAGCGCAGGCCCAGCTCGTCCCGGGCCGTGAGGAGGAAGCGGCGATAGAGGGCGTGGCCCCGTCTCGCGAGGGAGTCCTCGGCTGGTGCCGTGGCGGGCAGGGCGCGCACGAAGGCCAGGAACTCGGCAGCGGGCGCGGCGCGAAGGCCCTTGCCGAGCCGGGCCAGGGTCTCGTCGGACCACTCGGCGAAGCCCTGGCCGAACATCGGCAGGTCCAGCAGCCACTCGCCCGGATAATCCAGCAGGTCCAGCGTGACTTCACGGTCCGGCAGCACCTGACCGTAGAAGCCGCCGCGCCGCAGGGTGAGCGCGAGGGAGAGGGTGGAAAGGTCCTCCGTCCGCGCCGGCCAGCGCGGCGGGTCGGCCGCCAGGGCGGCCAGATGCGCCTCGGCCTCGAAGCGGGGCGTCGCCTCCACGCCCGGCGGGATGGCGCGGGCGGCGCGCAGGGCACCCCCGGTGGCGGCCAGCCCGGGCAAGGTGCGCCTCCCCTGCCCCGCCGCAACGAGATTGGCGACGAGGGAGGTGAGAAACACCGTCTTTCCCGCGCGGGAGAGGCCGGTGACGGCCAGCCGGACCCTCTCGCGCCCGGCCAGCGCCAGCGCCGCGTCCCCGCTGCGGGAGACAACGTCGGTGAGGAGGCGGAGCGGGTCGGGCGCCACGCGCGCGGGCTCAGGCGCGCTGGATCAGCTCGATCTTGTAGCCGTCCGGGTCCTCGACGAAGGCGATGATCGTCGTGCCGTGCTTCAGCGGCCCGGCCTCGCGCACCACCTTCCCGCCCTGCGCCTTGATGCGCTCGCAGGCGGCGTAGACGTCCGGCACGCCGATCGCGAGGTGGCCGAAGGCGGTGCCGATCTCGTAGCTGTCCACGCCGTAGTTGTAGGTCAGCTCGATCTCGCCGAAGCCTTCCTTGTTCCCCTCGCCGTAGCCGAGGAAGGCCAGGGTGTACTTGCCGGCGGGCACGTCGTTCCGCCGCAGCTCCCGCATGCCGAACATGCCCGTGTAGAAGGCGATGCTCCGCTCCAGGTCGCCGACCCGGATCATGGTGTGGAGGAACTTGCCCTGAATCGCGTCGCTCATGCGGTGGCTCCTGCGTTTGCCGGCCCCACATGGTCATCGGGCCGGATGGCGAGAAGGAACAATCCGGCCGAATCCGCCTTCGCAACCATCACGTCACGGTCCACCAGCAGCGCCCCGTTCGCCTCGAAGGCGATGCCGGCCAGCCCTGCGGCGATGGCGCCTTCCACCGTGCGCGGGCCCAGGGCGGGCATGTCTACCTCCCGGTCCTGGCCGGGCTTCACCAGCTTCACCAGCACGCCGCCCGGGCCGTCCCGCCGCAGTTCTCCCGCGCGGGCCAGCATAGCGTCCGTGCCCTCGATTGCCTCGACGGCGAGGACGAGGCCCTGCTGCACCACCGCCCCCTGCCCCACATCCTTCGCGCCCACCGCGCGCACCACCTCGACCCCGCGCCGGATATCCGCCAGCGCGGCCGCATCCGGCGCGGCGCGGGTGAGAAGGCCGGGGGGCGACTGCGCCTCCTGCAGAAAGCGCGTGGGGCCCATCGGCTCGAACCCCTCCTCCCGCATTACTTGGCGGAGGGCGGACAGGAGGGAATCGTCGCCCCCAAACGCCTTCATTCCGATGCGCGCGAGGAACGCCGCCCCCTTCGCGTCGGGCCGCAAGGAGAGGATGGAGGGGCGCTTCACGTTGCCCACGAGGATGAGTTGCCGCGCCCCGCTGGCCTTCAGCCAGTCGAGAGCCGCGCCCGCTGCGCCGAGGCGAAACGTCATCGCCTTCTCGCCGACCCATTCCGCGGGATTCGCGAAGCCTTCCAGCAGCACGACCACGAAGGGGCGCCCCGTGGCGCGGCAGGCCGCGGCGACGCGGAGCGGCATCTCGCCGCCCCCCGCGACGATGGCAACGGGCTCCCCCGCCCTGGACTCCCCTCCCACGGAGCTCAGGCCGCCTCGGCCTCAGCCGATTCGTCCACCTGCCGCCCGGCGCGCATCAGGCCACGGCGGCTGGACGCCTCGATGAAGGCCAGCACCTCCGCCACCTGGGGCTGCTC
This sequence comes from Pararoseomonas sp. SCSIO 73927, assembly GCF_037040815.1. Taxonomy (NCBI): domain Bacteria; kingdom Pseudomonadati; phylum Pseudomonadota; class Alphaproteobacteria; order Acetobacterales; family Acetobacteraceae; genus Pararoseomonas; species Pararoseomonas sp. SCSIO 73927. The sequence continues at coordinate 4,011,200 of NZ_CP146232.1, read as the reverse complement.
ACCCTGGTCCTGGATCACCAGCGACATGCGGGCGTCAAAGGTGCCGCGGCCCAGGAAGAGGCTGCGATAAGCCAGGCGCAGCGCGTTGATCGCCTCCCGCCCGAAGCCGCGGCGCTTGAGGCCGATGAGGTTCAGCCCGATCAGGCGGGCGCGGTTGCCCATGCAGGAGCCGAAGGGGATCACGTCCCGCTCCACCCCGCTCATGCCGCCGATCACGGCCTGCCGGCCGATACGGACGGATTGGTGGATTGCAGTGCCGCCGCCGACAAAGACGTTGTCGCCGATGTTCACGTGGCCGCCGAGCATCACGTTGTTCGCCAGGATGACCTTGTCGGCCAGCTGGCAGTCGTGGCCGACATGGGCCACGCACATGATGAGGCACTCCGCGCCGAGGCGCGTCACGCCCTCGCCGCCGATGCTGCCGCGGTGCACGGTGGCGTGCTCGCGGATGATGGTGCGCGGGCCGATCTCCACGCGGGTCGGCTCACCCCGGTACTTCAGGTCCTGCGGCGGCAAGCCCACTGAGGCGAAGGGCAGGATCTGCACGCCCTCGCCGAGGACCGTGTGGCCGTCCAGCACCGCGTGCGCGCCCACCTGCACGCCCTCGCCCAGCACCACATGGGCGCCGACGGTGGCGTAGGGGCCGATGGCGACGCTCTCCGCGATGGTCGCGCCGGGGGCGACGATCGCGGTGGGATGGATGTCCGGCAAGGTCAGCTGTCCAGGATCATGGCGGCGTAGGTGGCCTCGGCAACGACGGCGCCGTCCACCTTGGCCTCCGCGGAGAACTTCCAGACGTTCCCGCGCTGGCGCTCCTTCGTCACGTGCACGCGCATCTGGTCGCCGGGCACCACGGGCTTCCTGAACTTCGCGCCCTCCACGGACATGAAGTAGACGAGCTTGCCGCGCGCATCCGGCCCGAGGGTCTCCACCACCAGCACGCCCGCGGTCTGGGCCATGCTCTCGATGATCATGACGCCGGGAAAGACCGGGTGGCGGGGGAAGTGGCCCTGGAAGACGTGCTCGTTGATCGTGACGTTCTTGATCCCCGTGCAGCTCTGGCCGCGGATCAGGTCCACCACCCGGTCCACCAGCAGGAAGGGGAAGCGATGCGGGATCGCCTCCATGATCCGCCCGATATCGAGGGTGGTGAGGGTTTCGCCCCCCGTGCTCCCGGAGGCGCTCTCAGGTGCCTTGTCTTCGCTGTCCGCCATGGTCAATCGCTCGTCTTCTTCTCCGCCGTGGCCGCCGCCTTCGACTGGCCCAGCTTTCGCAGGACGTTGAAGCCGCGCATCGCGTCCCGCACCGGCAGGGCCGGGCTGCCCACAACGTCCATACCGGCGGGAACATCCGCCATCACGCCCGCCTGCGCCCCGATCCGCGCCTTCGCGCCGATCGTCAGGTGCCCGACCATCCCCGCCTGGGCCGCCACCACGACGAAATCCTCCAGCGTGGTGGAGCCGGAGATGCCGGCCTGCGCCACGATAACGCAGCCGCGCCCCGTTTTGACGTTGTGCCCGAGCATGACGAGGTTATCCAGCCGCGTTCCCGGGCCGATCACCGTATCGTTGCCGGAACCGCGGTCGATGCAGGCATTCGCCCCGACCTCCACCCCATCCCCGAGGATTACCCGGCCGAGCTGGGGCACGGTGACGTGCTCCCCCCGAGCGGAGGTGGCGAATCCGAAGCCCTCGCTCCCAATGCGGCAGCCCGGGTTCAGCACCACGCGATCCCCGGCGAGGCAGTGCGTCACTGTGACATGGGAATGGATGCGGCAATCCGCCCCAAGGACAACGTTCCGGCCGATATGAGCGTGCGGCCCCACGATGCAGCGCGGCCCGAGCACGGCCCCGTCCTCGATCACCGCGTAGGGGCCGATCTCGCAGCCCTCGCCGATCTGCGCCCCTTCCCCGATCACTGCGGTAGGGTGCCGCACGCCGCTGGCGACGGGCGGCGGGTGCAGGAGGGTGGCGAGCCGGGCGAATGCCAGCACCGGCATGGGCGATACGAGGGCGAGGCAGCCCTCCGGCACCGCGTGGACGTTCTCGGCCGCCAGCACCACCGCGCCGGCCCGGCTCTCCCTCAGGCTGTCCAGCCAGCGGCGCGCGTCGAGGAAGGAGATGTCCTCCGGCCCCGCACTCCCGAGGGTGGACACGCCCGAGAAGAGGCGTCCCCCCGCCCCTTCCGGCACCGCCACCCCGGCCGCCTCCGCCAGCCGCGAGAGCGGCAGCGGGCCGGCGGAAGGGTGGAAGCGCTGATCCGCCGCCACGCCCTTAGCGGCGCTGCTGCGGCTGCTGCTGGGCGGGGCGCGCGGGCTGCTGGGCGCCCTGGGCCGCAGGCGCTGCGGCCGGGGCCTGGCCCTCCGGCGGCAGGGTCACGTTGCGCAGCACGCGGTTCACCTGCTGGCTGATCTCGTCCGTCAGATCGAAGGGCGCGTCGTTGAAGATCACCAGCGGGCGGGGCAGCACGAGGTTCACGTTGCGGCTGGCCGCCACCTGGCGGATGACCACGGCCAGGGCCTGCTCGATCTCCTGCAGCGCGCCCTGGGCCACCTGCTCGATCGCGCGGGACCGGTCGCGGAAGACGCGCTGGCTGTCGGTGATCCGCTCCTGCAGCTCCCGCTCCTTCGTGCGGAGCTGCTCGGGGTTCATCGTGGCGCGCTGGTTGGCAAGGGCCTGCTGCTCCTCGCGCCAGCGGGTCTGCTCGCGCTGCAGGTCATCGTTCAGCTTCTGGCGCCGCTTTTCGATCTCCTCGCGCACCGCGTTGAAGGCGGTGGAGTTCCGCTGGATCTCCGGCACGTCCACGATGCCCACCACGGCGGCCGGCGGCGGCTGGCCGGGGGGCAGCGGGGCGGGGTTCGGCTGCGGGCGCTGCTGGGCTTGCTGCGGACGCTGCGGCGGACGCTGCGGCTGCTGTTGCTGCTGCTGGGCCGGGCGGGACTGCCCTCCGCCGCCGCCACCCTGGGGCGGGATGAAGAAGCCCGGGTCGTTCTGCGCCAGGGCACTGCCGGCAGGGATCAGGAGGGCCGCAAGAGCGGCGAGCGCGGGGCGCGCGGACATCATGGGAACTCCAGTCCTCTCGTTCTCAGAACCGCGTGCCGAAGCCGAAGCGGAAGAACTGCGTCTGGTCATAGGATTCCTTGACCACCGCCTGGGCGAAATCGAGGTTGATCAGGCCGAAGGGGCTCCGCCAGGAGACGCCGACGCCCGCGCCGACGCGCGGCGTGGAGGTGTCGGCGATGTTGCTCCCGCTGCTGCTGCCGCTCAGGCCACCAACGTCGACGAAGGCGCGGCCGGTGATCCCAATCTCGTCCGGGATCGGCAGGGGGAAGCGGAACTCGGTGGTCTGGGTATAGAGGAAGCGGCCGCCGAGGCTGTCGCGCGTCCGCAGATCGCGCGGGCCGGCGCCGGCCACCTCGAAGCCGCGCAGGTTCTCGCCGCCGAGGAAGAAGCGGTCGACGATGCGCTCGTCCTTCCCGCCGAAGGGCTCCAGGTAGCCGACGGAGCCCTGGATCGCGAGCACGTAGTTCGGGTCGCCGAGCCAGCGCTCGAAGGGGATGTAGTAGGAGCCGTCGAGGCGGCCGCGCACGTAGCTCACGTCGCCACCAAGGCCGGCCACGTCGGTGCCGACCCGCAGCAGGTAGCCGCTGTGCGGGTCGATGCGGCTGTCGCGGCGGTCATAGGTGAGGGTCTGCCCGATCTGGGACAGCAGCGTCGAGCCTGCCTGCTCCCGGATGTAGATCGAGGAGTTGGGATCGATGTTGTAGATGTTGCGGTTGGACAGGGTGTAGGCCCAGGACTGCCGCAGATACTCGTTGAACTCGTAGCCCGCGCGCAGCGAGAAGCCGTAGCGGCGCTCCTCGTAGCCCGAATAGGTCGTCAGGTTACGGTTGATATAAAACACATCCGCGCCCACGGCGAGGTTGCGGTCCTGGAAGGACGGGTCGGTGACCGATAGGTCGAGCTGGCTGCGGCGCTGCGCGATCACGCCGTTGATGCGGCTGTCGATGCCGGTGCCGAGCAGGTTGCGCTCGCGAAGCCCGAGATCGGCCAGCGCGCCGGCATCGGTGGAGTAGCCGCCGCCGAGCGAGACCTCGCCCGTCGCCCGCTCCGAGACGCCGGCGCTGAGCACCACGCGGTCCGGCGCCGAGCCGGGGTTGGTCGTAATGGTGGCGTCGTTGAAGTAGCCGAGGTCGCGGATGCGCTGGCGTGAGCGGCGGACGAGCGCGGCGTTGAAGGCGTCGCCTTCGGCGAGCCGGAACTCGCGACGGATCACCCGGTCCTGCGTGCGGACGTTGCCGGTGATGTCGATGCGCTCGACGTAGAGGCGGTTGCCCTCCTTCACCTCGAAGGTGATGTCCACCGTACCGGCCTCGGTGTTGCGGACGATGCGTGGCGTCACCTCCACGAAGGGCGCGCCGAGGGCGTTGGCGCGGTCCGAGAGGGTTTCGGAGATGCGCTCCACAGCGTCGCCGTCGTACCAGTCGCCGGAGGAGACATCGACCGTCGGGCGCAGCTGGTCCGCTGTGACGTTGCGGAGCGAGGAGGTCGTCTCGACCTTGCCCAGCCGGTACCGCCGCCCCTCGCTGATCGTGTAGGTCACGAAGAAGCCGGAGCGGTCCGGCGACAGCTCGGCGGAGGCGCCGGTGACGTTCACGTCGGCATAGCCCTGGCGCAGGTAGAAGCGGCGCAGCAGCTCGCGGTCGAAGTTCAGCCGCTCGGGATCGTAGGTGTCGCTGGAGGAGAAGGGCCGGTACCAGGCACCCTCGCGCGAGGCCACGATCTCCTTCAGCCGGCTGTCGGAGACGCTGCGGTTGCCGACGAAGTTGATGCGGCTGATCAGCGCCACATCGGCCTCGACGATCTCGTAGACGATGTCCACGCGGTTCTGGTCGAGCTGGATGATCTTCGGCTCGACGGTCGCGGAGAGGCGGCCGCGACGGGCATAGGCCTCGAGAATCCGCGCGCGGTCGGCCTGCGCCGCCTGCGTGGTGAAGACCGCGCGGGACCGGAGCTGGGTCGCGTCGCGCAGGTTGTCGTCCGAGAGCTTGCTGTTCCCCTCGAAGGCGACCCGGTTGACGATCGGATTCTCCTCGACCGTGACGAGGATCCGGTCGCCCTGCCGGGCCACGCGCACGTCCCGGAACAGGCCGGTGGCGTAGAGGGTGCGGAGCGAGCGGTCGAGCCGGTCGCCCTCGAAGGCATCGCCTGGCTGCAGCAGCATGTAGGAGCGGATGGTGTCCGCCTCGATGCGCTGGTTGCCCTGGATGTCGATGGCCTGGACCGTGCCGGAGGCCGGCCGGGCGGCAGGTCGCTGGGGCGCCTGTCCGCCGCGGCGGGTCTGCGCGTCGGCCTCGGCAACGGAGAGAACCGGCACGAGGCAGGTGGCGGCCAGGAGGAAGGCCCGGGAGAAAGGCGAGGCGTGCAAGGCGTGATCCTGTGCCGGCGGTTCCGGTTCGCGGGGCCGCAACCTAGCGGAGGGGGCTACGTGTTGCCACCCCCGTGAAGGTTTCAGTCACATCTCCCGGATAATGTGGCGTTTAGGCATTCGATGGGTGATTCGCTGAGGTCCCGGGCCCCAAAGGCCCCCCGCCTGGCGGCCGTGCCCTCAGCCGAAAAGCCCGTTGACCCAGCGGAACAGGCCGAAGCTGGAGAGGTCGTTCCAGGTCGCGAAGATGAAGAGCGTGGCCAGCACGGCCAGCCCTGCCCGGAACCCGTACTCCACCGCCCGCGGCGGCAGCGGCCGGCCGCGAATGGCTTCCAGCGCATAGAAGACGAGGTGGCCGCCATCCAGCACAGGAATCGGGAAGAGGTTGATGAGGGCGAGGTTGACCGAGAGCACGGCCATGAAGTTGATCAGGGTAGGCAGGCCGAGCGATGCCACCTGCCCGGAAAGCTGGGCAATCCGCAGCGGCCCGCCGATCTCCTCCGTGCCGCGCTGGCCGGAGATCATCTGCCAGATCCCGCCCAGGGTGCCCACGGTGATCTCACCCGTGTAGGCGATCCCGCTCCAGATCGCGGAGAACGGGTCCGTCCTCTCGTAGGTCGGCACGCCGCCGCCGATCCCGAGCATGCCGACCGGCGCCGCGCCCTCCGCCGTGCCGGGGCGCGGGATGGGGGTCGCGGTCAGGCTGCGCTCCTGCCCCTCTCGCAGCACGCGCACGGTCACGGGCTGGTTGGCGCGCGGCTGGATATAGGCCTGCACCTGCTCGAAGCGGGTCACAGCGCTCTCGTCCAGCGCCAGGATCCGGTCGCCCGGCAGGATCCCCGCCGTCTGGGCCGCCCCGCCCTCCACCACGGAGGCGACAGTGGTGTTCCCCACCGGCCGCCCCACCGCGATGAACAGGGCGGAGAAGAGCACCGCGGCCAGGACGAAATTGGCGATCGGCCCGGCCGCGACGACGATGGCGCGGTCACCCACGGGCTTGTCGTGGTAGCGCGGGCCGCGCGGGTCGTTCGCGGGGGCGACATCGGCCGAATCGGTCACGTCGCCCGCGCCATCCTGCCCGTAGAGCTTGACGTAGCCGCCGAGCGGCAGCCAGCCGATCTGCCACTCCGTGCCGCGCCGGTCCGTCCAGGCCGCGATGGAGCGGCCGAAGCCGATGGAGAACTTCTCCACGAAAATGCCCCGCCAGCGGGCGGCGCCGTAATGGCCCAGCTCGTGGAAGAAGACGAGCACGCCGAGCACCACCACGAAGGCGAGCACGGTGCGGAAGGGTTCGGGGAGGAATTCCACGGTGGGTCCTGGATCGGGCCTAAAGGTTAGGGCGGGGGGGGTTGGGGCGGTGAAGCTGGGCCGGTTCAGGCGGCGAGGCCGAGCCGGCCGGCGATCCGGGCGGCCTCGGCCCGCGCCTCAGCGTCGAGGGCGAGAACGGCGTCGAGCGTGGGCAGGGCGGGCGCCCCCAGCCGCTCCATCGTCGCCTCGACCACCCGGGCGATGTCCAGGAAGCCCAGGCGCCGGGAGAGGAAGCGCTCCACCGCCACCTCGTTCGCCGCATTGAGGATGGTGGGGACCCCCGCCCCCGCCAGCAAGGCCTCCCGCGCCAGGCGCAGCGCGGGGAAGCGCACCTCGTCCGGGGCGGAGAACTCCAGCCGGCCGAGGGCGGCGAGGTCGAGCTTCGGCACGTCGGCCTTCATGCGGTGCGGCCAGGCCAGGGCGTGGGCGATGGGCGTCCGCATGTCCGGGGAGCCGAGATGGGCCAGCAGCGAACCGTCCGCGTACTGCACCATCCCGTGCACAGTGGATTGCGGGTGGACCAGCACCTCGATCTGCGCGGGCGCCACGGGGAAAAGGCGGGCGGCCTCGATCACCTCCAGCCCCTTGTTGAACATGGTGGCGCTGTCGATGCTGATCTTGGCGCCCATGGACCAGACGGGGTGCTTCAGGGCGCGCTCGGGCGTCGCCGCCCGCATCTCCGCCTCGGTGGCCGTACGGAAGGGGCCGCCGGAGGCGGTGATAATGATCTTCTCGATCATGGCGGGATCGCGGGCGTCGAGCGCCTGGAAGACGGCGTTGTGCTCGGAGTCCACGGGCAGCAGCGTCGCCCCGGCCTCCCTCACCGCCGCCAGCACGATCTCACCGGCGCAGACCAGCGCCTCCTTGTTGGCAAGCGCCAGGGTGCCGCCGCGGCGGATGGAGGCCAGCGTCGGTCCGAGCCCTGCGGCGCCGACGATCGCGGCCATGGTCCAGTCGACAGGGCGAGAGGCGGCCTCCAGCACCGCCGCCTCGCCCGCCGCGGCCTCGACCCCGCTGCCGGCCAGGGCCTCGCGCAGCGCGGGCAGCCCGGCCGGGTCGGCCAGCACGGCCACGCGGGCCCGGTGCTTGCGGGCGCAGACCGCGAGCCCCGCGGCGTCGCGGCCGGCCACCAGGGCCTCCACCGCGAACTCGCCCTCCGCCGCCTCGTCCAGCAGCGCCAGGGTGCTGCGCCCGACCGATCCGGTGGCGCCGAGGATGGTGACTGTTTTGGTCATGCTACCGCCAGAGGGCGCCACCATAGCCCAGGATCAGGGCGAGGAGCATCGCGGCCGGCGCTGCGGCGAGCAGCCCGTCCAGCCGGTCCAGCAGGCCCCCGTGTCCGGGGATGAGGCTGGAGGTGTCCTTCACCTTGAAGTGGCGCTTGATGGCGGATTCGAGGAGATCGCCGGCCTGGGTGGCGATGGCGAGAACGGCGGCCACGGCGGCCGCGCGCCAGGAACTGCCGGGGGCGAGGAAGGGCGCCGCGGCGGCACCGATCCCCATGGCGAGGAGCAGCCCGCCCGCCGCCCCCGACCAGGTCTTGCCCGGGGAGACCTGCGGCCAGAGCTTCGGCCCGCCGAAGGCACGGCCGGCGGCGTAGCCGCCGATATCGCTGGCCCAGACGGTGAGCAGGAGGAAGAGGAGGTTGGCCCTCCCCGCCTCGTTCTCGTGCCGCAGCTCGATGAGGCAGAGGAAGGCGACGCCGATGTAGAGCACGCCCAGTGCGAGCCGCAGCGCCGGCTGGGCCGGCCGGTCCCGCCCGCGCAGCCGCTCCGCCCAGGCCCAGGTGAGGAGGAAGCCGCCGCCGAGCACGACGCAGGCGGCAAGCGGCAATTCCGCCACCGAGAGGGCGCCGGCGACGAAAACGGCCGCTGGCACGCCCGCCCCCGGCAGCTTCGCCGTGCGCAGGCCGCAGAGATGCACCCATTCCCAGGTAAGGATCGCCGCCGCGACGGAGAGCAGCAGCGTGTAGGCATTAGCGCCGAGCCAGACGCAGAGCAGCGCCGCCGGCCCCAGCACCAGGGCGGAAAGGACCCGCTTGCGGAGGTCGCGCCAGTCCTTTCCAGGCTTCGCTTGCGGTGAGGGGCCGGGCCTCGGCGCCGGGTCAGCCATTCCGCGCGCCGAAGCGCCGGTCGCGGCGGTGGAACTCGGCGATCGCCTCGCGCATGTGGCCGGAATCATAGTCAGGCCAGAGCACGGGCTGGAAGACGAACTCCGCGTAGGCGCACTGCCAGAGCAGGAAGTTGGAGATGCGCTGCTCGCCGGAGGTGCGGATGATCAGGTCCGGATCGGGCATCCCCGCCGTGTCCAGCTCCTTCGCCAGGGCGGCCTCGTCGATAGCGTCCGGGGCGATCTCGCCTGCGGCGGCGCGGCTCGCGAGGCGGCGGGCCGCCGCGGTGATCTCCGCCCGCCCGCCATAGGAGAGGGCGACGTTGAGGTTGAGCTTGGTATTCCCCGCCGTCTCGGCCTCGGCCCGCTCGATCTCGGCCATCATCCCCGGCCCGAAGGCGGCGCGGTCACCGATGATGCGCAGCCGGACCCCGTTCTCGACGAGCTGGCGCACCTCGTGGCGGAGGTAGTGGCGCATCAGCCCCGTCAGGTCCCGCACCTCGTCGGCCGGGCGGCGCCAGTTCTCGCTGCTGAAGGCGAAGAGGGTGAGCCAGGAGACGCCCTGCTGGCCCGCCGCCTCCACCGCGCGGCGCGTCGCCTCCGCCCCGGCCTTGTGGCCGAGGGCGCGCGGCACGCCCCGGGCCGCGGCCCAGCGCCCGTTGCCGTCCATGATGATCCCGACATGGACGGGCGCGGGCGGGGCGGTGCCCCCGGCGGTGATGACGGGCTGTGTCGCGGCGCTCATGGAGGTGGACGGCTCAGACGGCCTTGATGTCCTTTTCCTTCTCGGACAGCGCCGCGTCCACCTTCTTGACGTACTCGTCCGTCAGCTTCTGCACGTCGTCGGACCAGCGCTTGGCGTCGTCCTTGGAGATCTCGGACTTGGTTTCCCAGCCCTTGATCGTCTCCATCCCGTCGCGGCGCACGCCGCGGACGGAGACCTTCGAAGCCTCGGAGTAGCGGGCGGCCTGCTTGGCGAGGTCGTTGCGGCGCTCCTGCGTCAGCGGCGGCAGGGGCACGCGGATCACCTGTCCCTCGGCCTGGGGGTTCAGCCCGAGATTGGCGTCGCGGATGGCCACCTCCACCTGCTTGGTGATGGAGCGGTCGAAGACCTGCACGGAGAGCAGCCCGGGGCCGGCGACGGAGATGCCGGCCACTTGGTTCAGCGGCTGGTTCGTGCCGTAGGCCTCCACCCGGATCGGCTCCAGCAGGGCCGGGCTGGCGCGCCCGGTGCGCAGGCCGGAGAACTCCTTCTTCAGGGTCTCCATCGCACCGTCCATGCGGCGCACCAGGTCCTTGCGCAGGTCGGGGAAGTTCGGCGGGGCGGCCATGGCGTGTCCCTCAGCTCTCGTGAACCGTCGTGAACTTGCCCTCGCCCTTCATGACGGCGGTGAAGGCACCGGGTTCGTGGATGTTGAAGACGATGATCGGCAGCTTGTTCTCGCGGGCGAGCGAAATTGCGGCAGCATCCATCACCGCCAGGTCGCGCGAGAGCATGTCCAGGTAGGTCAGCACCTCGTAGCGCTCCGCCTCCGGGTTCTTGCGGGGGTCGGCGGTGTAGACGCCGTCCACCTGCGTGCCCTTCAGCAGGGCGTCGCAGCCCATCTCGGCGGCCCGCAGGGCCGCCGCGGTGTCGGTGGTGAAGAAGGGGTTGCCCGTGCCGGCGGCGAAGATCACCGCCCGCCCCTTCTCCATGTGCCGCACGGCGCGACGACGGATGAAGGGCTCGCAGAGGCTGGCCATGGGAATGGCGGACTGCACGCGGGTCGGCACGCCCGCCTTCTCCAGCGCGTTCTGCATCGCCAGGGCGTTGATGACGGTGGCGAGCATGCCCATGCCGTCGGCCTGGGCGCGATCCATCCCGGCAGCGGCGCCCGAGACGCCGCGGAAGATGTTGCCCCCGCCGATCACGAGCCCGACCTCGATCCCCAGCCGGGTGACGGCCGCGATGTCCTCGGCGATCGCGTTCACGGTCGTGCTGTCCAGCCCGTACTGGCCGGAGCCCATCAGGGCCTCCCCGGAAACCTTCAGCAGGACGCGCTTATAGCGAGGGGAGGTCATTCTTCTCTGCGGTCCCGGGCGGCTGGCGAAATTAGAAGGCGCCGCCGGCCGCGGCAAGCACCGGACCGGCAGGCGATCGCCGGGCGAGAGAGCGCCCGGCGAAGGAAGCCCCGGCGGGCCGGGGCAACCGGCCGGGCACGGGGCCCGGCCGGCCGGTCAGCCCGCCGTGCCCGCGGCGGCGGCCACCTCGGCGGCGAAGTCCGAGGCCTCCTTCTCGATACCCTCGCCGAGCTGGAAGCGCGCGAAGCCCTTCAGCTCCGCGCCGGCCTTCTGGACCACGGCCTTCACGCGGCTCTCGCCGTCATGCACCCAGACCTGCTCCAGCAGCACCACCTCCTCGTAGTACTTGCGGATCCGGCCCTCGACCATCTTCTCGATGACCGCGGGGGGCTTGCCGGAGGCCTGGGCCTGCTCGGTCAGCACCGCGCGCTCGCGGTCCAGGGCGGAGCTGTCCACCACGGAGATGTCGAGTGCCTCCGGACGGGCGGCGGCGACGTGCATGCCGATCTGGCGGCCGAGCATCAGCACCGCATCGCCGCCGTCCGGGGCCTCGAGGGCGGCGAGCACGCCGATCTTGCCCAGGCCCGGCTTCACGGCGGAGTGGACATAGGTGGCGACGGCGCCGGAGGAGACCGACAGCACCTTGGCGCGCCGGATCGACATGTTCTCGCCGATGGTCGCGATCAGGCGGGTGACCTCGTCGGCCACCGTGTGGCCGGCGCCGGGGTACGGGGCGGCCTTGATGGCCTCCACGTCCTCGCCGACCTCGAGGGCGACCTTGGCCACCGTCTCGACCAGGCCCTGGAACTGCTCGTTGCGGGCCACGAAGTCGGTCTCGGCGTTCACCTCGACCATGGCGGCCTTCGTGCCGGCGGCGACGACGCCGATCAGCCCCTCGGCGGCCACGCGGCCGGACTTCTTGGCGGCGGCGGACAGGCCCTTCTTGCGCAGCCAGTCGATCGCGGCCTCCGCGTCGCCGTTGCTCTCCACCAGGGCCTTCTTGACATCCATCATGCCCGCGCCGGTCTTCTCGCGCAGGTCGCGGACCATGGCTGCCGTGATCTCGGCCATCTCTCGTCTTCCCGTCCTTGGGGCGGCGTGACCCAGGGCTGGCCCCGGGCGATTCGTGCCGCCGCTGTATGCGACACGCCGGGGCAGCAAGGCCACCCCGGCGCGTTCATGTCATTGCGAGCCCGGGCGGGAAGCCCCGCCCCGGCCCGCGGGCGATCAGCCGGCGTTGTTGCCGTCGTCGCGGTTGGCCTGGACCATCGTCTCCATCTCGCCCGCGCCCATGCCCGAGGTGGGGCTGGACTGCACGGCGCCCTCGAGAGCCGGGGCATCGGCCAGCTCGGCACCGCCGAGGGCCTCGGGGATGGCGCCGGCGCCCGGCAGGCCGTCCTCGTCCGGAAGCACCTCGGAGGGGAGGTCGGCCTGGGCGCCGACATCCATGCCGGAGGCGGAGAGCTCGGCGGAGATGCCGTCGAACACGGCCGCGGCCATCATGTCGCAGTACAGGTTGATGGCGCGGATGGCGTCGTCATTGCCCGGGATCGGGAAGGCCACGCCGGAGGGATCCGCGTTGGAGTCGCAGACGGCAATGACGGGGATGCCGAGCTTGTTGGCCTCCTCGATCGCCAGCTTCTCCTTAATCGTGTCGATCACGAAGATCACGTCCGGCAGGCCGCCCATCTCGCGGATGCCGCCCAGCGCCCGGTCCAGCTTCTCGCGCTCGCGGGTCAGCATCAGGATCTCCTTCTTGGTGAGACCCGTGGTGTTGCCGGCCAGCTGCTCGTCCATCTGCTTCAGGCGCTTGATGGAGCCGGTGATGGTCTTCCAGTTGGTGAGCATGCCGCCCAGCCAGCGGTGGTTCACGTAGTACTGGCCGCAGCGGGTCGCCGCCTCGGCCACGTAGTCCGCCGCCGCCTTCTTCGTGCCGACGAAGAGCACGCGGCCGCCGCCGGCCACCACGTCGCGCACGGTGCGGAGCGCGCGGTCCATCAGCGGCACGGTCTGCTGCAGGTCCAGGATGTGCACCTGGTTGCGCACGCCGAAGATGTAGGGGGCCATCTTCGGGTTCCACCGGCGGGTGTGGTGGCCGAAGTGGACGCCGGCCTCGAGCAGGCCGCGCAGGGTAACCTCAGGCATCGCCATCGGGCGTGTCCTTCCTTCCGATATGATCCGGTTGGGCCTCCGCGGTGCTGTGCCCTCGGGATTTTCCTTCGGAAAACCCGGGGGACCGGACCCTGCCGCTTATCTCGGAAGGGCGCGCCGCGTGCGGATTTGCCGGGCGTGGGAGGTCCCTCGCCCGGCGGGGCCGCATATCGCACGCGGCGCGCGGCCGGGCAAGTGGTTCAGGAGGCCAGGGCGGCCTCCAGCCGGGCCAGCGCGGCCTTCTCGGGCGCGGAAATCCCGCCCAGCAGGCCGAGCAGGCCGCCCTTGGCCTCGGCGAGTTGCACCGCGCGCTCCATCACGCGGTGCCGCAGCGCGCCCCGCGCCTCCGTGCCCAGGGCGTGGACGGTGTCGGTCCAGGCAGAAACCAGTTCCGCGGGAGGCGGCGACGAGAGCCAGCGGGAGAGAAGGGCCTGCCCGTCGCTGCCGGCATCCAGCCCCACGGCATGGGCGGCGTCCAGGACCGCCCGGCGCTCCCGGTCCCCCATCATCCCGTCCGCCCAGGCGACGACCACCAGCGGCACGATGGACAGGGCCGCGACGGTGCCGCTGCCGATGCCGAGCGAGACGAGCCGGTCCAGCAGCGCCGGGTCCCGCAGGCCGGAGACCTCGGCCAGCTGGTCGCG